>CALAZI010000132.1 GCA_937895955.1 uncultured Alphaproteobacteria bacterium
AAGTGGTGAGCCCGGATGGGATCGAACCATCGACCCTCTGATTAAAAGTCAGATGCTCTACCGCTGAGCTACGGGCCCACTTCCCTCTTTCAACTTCGCCGATTTGCGGAAAAACCGACGCGACAAGGCGTCCAAACCGCCCTTTTTGAGAGCGGGGGCCGCCTTGAAGCGCGCGGACCATAGTGGCGTCGCCGAAGCCGGTCAACCGGGAAAAGGGGCCGAATTTCAGCCGGTTTTTCACAAGCGTTCCTCACCCGTCTGAGCCCTGAAATCGGCGATGAATTCCGCGAGCCTGCCGGCCGCAATCGCCGCCCTGAGACCGCCCATGAGCTGCTGATAATAATGGAGATTGTGCCAGGTGAGCAGCATCGCGCCGAGATATTCCCCGGCCTTGAAGAGGTGGTGGAGATAGGCCTTGGAATAGTCTCGGCTCGCCGGGCATTCGCTTGCAGGATCAAGCGGCTCCTCGTCGTCGGCGAAGCGGGCGTTGGTGATGTTGATCGCCCCCGACGCCGTCCAGGCCTGCCCATGGCGGCCGGCGCGCGTCGGCAAGACGCAGTCGAACATGTCGACCCCGCGCGCAACGGCGCCGACTATGTCGGCGGGCTTTCCAACGCCCATCAGATAGCGCGGTTTTTGCGCGTCCATATGCGGCGTCGTGAAGGCGAGAACGCGGAACATCTCCTCGCGCCCTTCGCCGACCGCAAGCCCGCCGATCGAATAGCCCGGAAACCCGATCTCCATCAGCTTCTCAAGGCTTTCGCGGCGCAGATCTTCGTAATTGGCGCCTTGGACGATGCCGAAAAGCGCCATGCCCGGTTTCGCCTTTTCCTCAAAGGCGCGCTTCGAGCGTTCGGCCCAGCGCAGGGAGAGGCGCATCGAATCGCGCGCTTTATCATGCTCGATCGGGATCGCCGGGCACTCATCAAGCTGCATCTGGATGTCGGCGCCGAGGAGGCATTGGATCTCTATCGAGCGTTCCGGCGTCAGCATGTGGCGCGAGCCGTCAATATGCGAGGCGAAGGAGACGCCATCTTCCGTCAGCTTTCTCAACGACGAAAGCGACATCACCTGATAACCACCGGAATCGGTGAGGATCGGACGCGGCCAGCTCATGAATTTATGAAGCCCGCCAAAAGCGGCGACGCGCTCCGCGCCGGGGCGCAGCATCAGATGATAGGTGTTGCCGAGAATGACATCGGCGCCGGTCGCGCGAACATCCTCAGGGAACATCGCCTTCACTGTTCCCGCCGTGCCGACCGGCATGAAGGCGGGCGTTCTGATCTCGCCGCGCGGCGTTGAGATGACGCCGGTTCGCGCCGCGCCGTCTTTCGCGTTCACGGTGAAGGAAAAACCCGTCAATGCATCCTCCCGCCATTCGGGACGGCGCGTTCGGGTTCAATAAGAACGACCGCGCCGTCCTTGTCCGGGAAGCCGAGCACCAGGACTTCCGACATGAAATCGGCGATCTGGCGCGGCGGAAAATTGATAACGGCGGCGACCTGTCTGCCGATCAGCGTCTCGGGCGCATAATGATCCGTGATCTGGGCCGAGGATTTTTTAACGCCGATTTCCTCTCCGAAATCGACCCATAATTTGATCGCCGGTTTCCTCGCCTTCTCGAAAGGCTTGGCGTCGATAATCGTGCCGACGCGGATATCGACTATCAGGAATTCGTCAATCGTGATCGCGCCGCTCATCTCGCCCGCTCCAGCAAACAGGCGTCGCCATAGGAATAAAATCGGTAATGGCGCTCAATCGCGTGCGCATAGGCGCGTTTCATCCGCGCGCTTCCCGAAAAGGCGCAAACGAGCATGAAAAGCGTTGAGCGCGGCAGATGAAAATTCGTCATGAGCGCGTCGACCGCGCGGAAGCGATAGCCGGGCGTGATGAAGATGTCCGTTTCGTCGGAAAACGGCCGAACCTCGCCGAAATCGTCGGCGGCGCTTTCGATGAGGCGCAGGCTCGTCGTGCCGACGGCGACGATGCGCCGGCCCGCCTTGCGCGCCGCATTGATGCGGGCGGCCTGTTCGCTCGTGATCTCACCCCATTCCGAATGCATCAGGTGATCGTCAGTGTCCTCGACGGTGACCGGCAGGAAGGTTCCCGCGCCGACATGCAGCGTGATCGTTTCCGTCTCGATCCCGGCTTCTTTCAAATTGTCAAACAGCCGCGGGGTGAAATGGAGGCCCGCCGTCGGCGCGGCGACCGACCCCTCCTCCTTCGCATAGACGGTCTGATAGCTGCCGGCGTCGTCAGGCGTCAGGCGGCGCTTGCGCGCGATATAGGGCGGCAAGGGCGGCGCGCCCGTCTCCGCAAGGAGGCGCGCGAAAGCCGGGCCGTTGAAATTGAAGCGAAGGATCGCTTCAGCGCCGTGACGGCTTTCGACCTCAGCGCGCAAATGATCGCCGAAGGAAAGAATGTCGTCCTGCTTGATGCGTTTGGCCGGCCGCGCAAACGCCTTCCAGCGCGCGCCGATTTCAGGATCCCCGATAAGGCGCTTGATCAGCGTCACATCGACCGAGATTTCGCCGTCGCCGCCGCGCGCGGCGCGCCGACCAGACAATTGCGCTGGGATAACTTTCGTATCGTTGAGCACGAGAAGATCGCCGCGTTTCAGGAGGCGCGGCAGATCGGAAACGGAAAAATCGCCGAAGGCGTCGCCGTCGACATGGAGAAGGCGCGCGCAATCGCGCGGGCTCGCCGGTTTGAGGGCGATCCGGTTTTCGGGAAGGTCGAAATCGAATTCGTCAACGCGCATCGCCGCCGTCTCTAGCGCTTCGCTGAAGGCAGCGGCAACCATTGCCGCGCGGAGCGGCTGCATCCTGTCCTTGCGCCGAACAATCTTGCGTTTTGGCGCTGCTGCGATCCCGCCCATCCGGCCGAACCTCCTTTCCAACAAACAGCATCATAGGACCGTCCGAAGGGAGGGGGATAAGTAGGGGGATAACTTCGTCCGCGCCTTTAAAAACAAGGCGCTACAGGGTTAATGCGCGGCGGCTCCGCGGCGGCGCACGAAAAATTTTACGCCCACGGGCCGAATTTCTTGTTCGCGGGGAAGCCCTTGGGGGCTAAGCGCCCCGCCTGGGCGCGCTTGGCCGCATAGGACTTCCAGTCGTCAATCGTTTGCAGGCGACCGGAGCGGTCCAGCCAGGTCAGGCCCTCTTTCTTTGAGAAGACCTTGGCGTCCGACAGGCCGCCCGATTTGAATTTCTGGATGGCGACGCCCTTGCCGCGCGACATTTCAGGAAGCTCGTCAAGCGCGAAGACGATGAACTTCTTGTTGTCGCCGACGCTCGCCACCATGTCGCCGTCGGCGGGACGGCACACGCACGCCTCCGCGCTCGGCGGCACGTTGAGCACTTGCTTGCCCTTGCGCGTCGAAGACAGGCAATCGTCTTCCTTGACGATGAAGCCGTGGCCGGTTGTTGACGCGACGAGGAATTTCCGTTCGCCCTTGTAGAGGAACGCCGCCGTCACCGTCTGGTCATTGCCGAGATCGATTATCAGGCGGATCGGCTCGCCAGCCCCTCGCCCGCCCGGCAGGTTGGCGACGTCAAGCGTGTAGAATTTTCCGTCAGTGCCGAAGAGCATCAGCCTGTCATTCGACATCGCAGGAATGACGAAGCCTTCGGAGTCGCCGTCCTTGTATTTGATGTCGCTCGCCTTCTCGACATGGCCGCGCATGGTGCGCACCCAGCCCTTGTCGGAAAGAATGATCGTGACCGGCTCCTTCTCGACAAGCTGGTCGAGATCGATTTCCTCCGCGGCGGGCGCGTCCTCAACGCTGGTGCGACGGCGACCCGCCTCTGTTTTGGGATCGAAGAGTTTGCGCACTTCGCGCAGCTCGTCGGCGATTTTCTTCCATTGCGCGTCGTCGGATTTGAGCAGCGCCTGAAGGTCTTTCTGCTCTTTTTTGAGATCGGCGTGTTCGCCCTTGATCTCCATCTCTTCAAGCTTCCTGAGGTTCCTCAGGCGCATGTTAAGGATCGCCTCGGCCTGGATGTCCGAAAGCTTGAACTTCTGTATCAATTTCGCTTTGGGATCATCCTCGAAGCGGATGATCCTGATCACCTCGTCGAGATTGAGATAGGCGACGAGAAGCCCGTCGAGAATTTCCAGCCGTTCGGCGATCTTGGCGAGGCGAAATTTCGTTCGGCGGACGAGAACATCCTTGCGATGATCGTTATAGGCGACGAGCGCTTCCCGGAGGCCCATGACGCGCGGCGCGCCGGTCGCGTCGAGGACGTTCATGTTGAGCGGGAAGCGGCTTTCAAGCTCGGTCTGGCGGAACAGAGTTTCCATGAGCGCCGCTGCGTCGATCGTTCCCGCGCGCGGCTCGATGATGAGGCGGATATCCTCCGCGCTTTCATCGCGAATGTCGGCGACGGCGGGCAGTTTTTTCGACTGGATGAGTTCGGCGACGCGCTCGATGAGCTTCGATTTTTGAACCTGATAGGGGATTTCGGTGACGACGATCTGATAGCGGCCTCGGCCGAGATCTTCCGTCATCCATTTCGCGCGCACGCGGAAACCGCCGCGCCCGGTCGCGTAGGCCTCGATCATCGCTTCATGCGGTTCGATCAGAACGCCGCCGGTCGGAAAGTCGGGTCCCTTGACGTAGCCGAGCAGCGTTTCAGTGCGCGCATTCGGCGTCTTGATCAGGTGAACGCAGGCGTCGATCAGTTCGGCCGGATTATGCGGCGGGATCGACGTCGCCATGCCGACCGCGATGCCGTTGGCGCCGTTCGCCAGCATGTTCGGGAAGGCTGCGGGCAGAACGATCGGCTCCCTGCCTTCGCCGTCATAGGTGTCGCGGAAATCGACCGCGTCTTCGTCGATGCCTTCAAGCAGCAGCGCCGCCGCTTCGGTGAGGCGGCTTTCGGTGTAACGCATCGCCGCGGCGTTATCGCCGTCGATATTGCCGAAATTGCCCTGCCCGTCGATCAGCGGGACGCGGACGGAAAAATCCTGAACGAGCCGCACCATGGCGTCGTAAATCGCCTGGTCGCCATGCGGGTGAAAATTGCCCATCACCTCGCCGACGACTTTCGCGGATTTCTTGAAGCCGCCCTTCGGATTGAGCCGCATCTGGCGCATGGCGTAGAGAATGCGCCGATGGACGGGCTTCAGCCCGTCGCGAACGTCAGGCAACGCGCGCGCGGTGATCGTCGACAGCGCATAAGCGAGATAGCGACGCGACAGCGCCTCGTCGAAGGGTTCAAGGAAAATCTCTTCGGGCTTTGGCGGCCGGTTCGGTTCGTTCGGGCCGCCGCCCTTGCGGGTCTTTGTCTTCGCCATGGCCGGGAAATATCAGAGTCTGGCGCGAAGGCCAGACCCCTCAGACCGCCTACCCGACCGCGCTAAAGCCGCAAATCAGCCAGAAGCGGCGCCGATTTCGGCTTGGCGAGATAAAACTCGGCGAAATATTCGCCCTCCGCTTCCAGCCCCGCAGGATCCAGGCCGAGCGCCTCGACTGCGGCGAGCGCCCCGGCGGCCTCTTCCTCATCGCGGAAGCGGCGCTGTGGAAAACAGCGGTCTTCGAGCTTTTCGGTTTCAAGCCCGAACCCGGACAACTCTTCGGCGATCGCATCAAATGGAAACTGGCGCAGCGAAAAAGCGGCGATCCAGGGCGGAGGGCCTTCGACAGCGTCAATGAGCCGGTTGAAGGTTTTCTCCGTCACGTAACCGACGGCGCCGGTCGTGATGATCAGATCGACCCCCGCAACGGCGGCGCGCGCATTGTCCGTCATCGGCGCGGCTTCGAGGTTTTCAACGATCGCTTCCTCGATGAGCCCTACAGCGCGCGCGTAACCCGCCGCTTCGGCCGCGACATCCATGCCGGTGAAGCTGGCTTCGACGGCTTTCTGTTTGTCGGCGAAAAAAGCGGCGTCGTCGAAAATCGCCTCAGCGACGGATTCCTCTCTCATTTCCTGCCGGCGGTAGCGCGCGACAAGATCGGAAAATTCAAGATCGTACTGGATCATGGCGGCGTTGACGCCGTAGGAACACCCGATGTCGAGCACCGAGAGATTGTCTTTCGCCATCGCCTGCATCACGCGGCGGAATATTGGTCGCGCTTCCGTCGGGATCCGGTAATCGAGCGCGCCGAGCGTTCGATAATAACGGCGCGGATCAGGCAGATTGTAGATATCGTCGAAATTGGCTTTCGCCTCATTCGCGGAATCGAAAATGTCGTCTTTAGGCGCCATTGCTGCGGGCCGCTCCGTTCTCCGTCTCGATGTCAGCTTGTTCGCGAAGACCTATAGACCATGCGCGGCGCGGATGCAAAACCCGAGCGATCAGGCGCGTTGTCGCAGCAATTCAGCGGCGCGTCGCCGCGCTTCCGGAAGTTGCTGATTGGCGAGATGGAGAATGCGGGTCTCGATAAAATATCCGGTCGTTTCAAGGCCGTTAACCGCGTCTTGCATCGTCGCTTCCGCGCTTGAATCACGCAGGAACGCCGGCAAAGGCAGCATGCGGTCCTTGTAGGGCTCGCCGGCTTCAGCGCTGACGGCGGACGCTGATTTCGGCGACACGTAAAAGAGATTGTCGCGCGCACCGGTCGCCGCGCAGCGATCGAGCGTCAGGCCGAAACCAAGTTCCGCCAGCAAGCCGAGTTCCCAGCGCGCCATCAAGGCCGGCCAGATTTCAATCTCTTCAAGATGATCCAGCAGAATGCGCATCGTGTGATAGACGCGCGGATGCGCCTCGCGCTCCGGCAATGTCGCCGCGGCGACGGCGCAGGCGGCCGTCAAACCCGCAAGAGACAATCGGTCCTGCATCAGTTCGCCGGCGCGCGCATGGGTCAATTCAAGCGTGAAATGACCAAGGCTCTCCGCAAGCCGCCCTTTCCATGTCGCGCGAACGGAATTTCCAGGCTGCAGCACAGGGCGTTGCGTGCGCCCTTGTCCACCATAGACGAGCCCCGCCCATTTGCCGTGATGCGGCGTGAAGATATCTGCAACGGCGGCGGTTTCCCCATGCGCGCGCGCTGAAAGAACAATGCCGTCGTCGGTGAATTCCATTCATTCCATCAATGAAATTCGACGGTCATCGCGTCTATATGACGGATCGCCGCCGTGCCGCGGATCTTCGGCGGGTCGCCGATCATTTTCACATTCGGCGAAAGGCGCGCAATCGTCGCGATCGATTCCTCCATTTCGGCGCGCGCGAGCGCTTCGCCGAGACAGCGATGCGCGCCGCCGCCAAAGGCGATGTTCCATTTCGGCAGGCCGCCGCGGCGAATATTGAACGCATCGGGATCCGGATAGATCTCAGGATCGCGCAATCCTGAAAGGACCGATATTGAGACGACGCGGCCTTCGGGAATGACGACGCCCTCAATCTCAAGCGGCCGCAGCGTGAAGCGAGGCACCGACCCGACTGGAGGATCGAAGCGCAGCCCCTCCTCGACGGCCGGTTTCTTCCAGGCGTCAGGGTCGGCGCAGAGGAGCGCCCATTGATCGGGATTCTGGAGAAGCTGCGACAGGACGGCCGCCGTCCCCGTGCGCGTCGTATCGGACCCGGCGAGGATGACGCCCGCCATCTGCATGCGGATTTCTTCCTCTGTCAGCTCGCCCGCCGCCGCCGTCGCCTGCGCATAGGAGGTGAGAAAATCCTCGCGCGGATGTTTCCGGCGATCGTCGAGCAGGTCCTTTACGTAATTGTCGAGCGCAGCGACGCCGGCGTCGATTTCGGGAAGCTCGTCATTCTGGAAAAAGCCGATGCCGCGCGCAGCGTCCGCCACCCATTTTGAAAATTTCGGCCAGTCTTCGGGCGGCGCGCCGATAATCTCCGCGATGATGCGCGCGGGGATGGCGCGACTGAAAGCGTCAAGGAAATTGACCGGCCCCTTGCGGCGATGCGCCTCGATAACCTCGCCTGCGATCTCACAAACGCGCGGGCGCATGCCGTCCATCAGCTTGTAGGCGAAGGTTCGCGCCATAGGCGCGCGGCGACGGCGGTGCACCTCGCCATTCGCAAACAGCATCGCGTTTTTATAAAGATCAAATAGCGGCCCTGATGAAATGCCGCGCAGCATCATGCCTTCAAGCTCGAACTGGCGCGTATTGTCGTTGTCGAGAAGCATGTCCATATATTTGTGCTTCAGGACGACATAGACGCCGATATCGGTGATCGCGACGGCGGATTTATCGCGCAGTGATTTATAATAGGCGTGCGGCGTTTCGTAAGAAATGGCGGAGTCGATGAGGATCGGCTCTTTCGTCATGGTCTGGCTGTTTGCGGACATTTTTTTCTCCTTTTGGGGGAGCTTCGCACAGCCGATTGACGACCTCAATCGACGATATCGAGCCCCATCTCGCGATAGCGCGCTGCCTCGTTCGCCCAGCCCTCACGCACATTGACGTTGAGGAAGAGGTGAACCGGCTCGCCGTAGATTTCGGAAAGCTCCTTGCGCGAGGCTTCTCCGATCGCTTTCAGGGTTTGGCCCCCTTTGCCGAGGACGATCGGTCGATGGCCTTCCCGGCTGACATAGATCGTCTGTTCGATGCGAAGCTCGCCTTTTTTCGTCTTGCCCCACGATGTCGTTTCAACGGTCGATTCGTAGGGAAGCTCCTCGTGCAATCGCTTGAAGAGTTTTTCCCGCGTCACTTCAGCGGCCATCAGGCGGTCGGAAATATCCGATAGCTGGTCCTCAGGATACATCCACTCGCCGGGGGGCGCCTTGTCGACAAGCCATGATTTGAGGTCGGCGACGCCGTCGCCGTTTTCGGCCGAGATCAGGAACGTGTTCTCGAATATTCCATGCGCGCCCAAGTCGGCGATCAGCTTCAAAAGCTTCGACCGCGCGACCTTGTCGATCTTGTTGAGAACGAGAACAACCTTCGCGCCGCGCTTTTTCAATTCATCGAGAATGCGGTCGGTGTCTTCGGTCGATTTCGAAGGTCCGGCGAGCATCGACGCCGCATCGACGACCAGGAGGATCGCATCGGCGTCTTCTATCCCTTCCCAGGCGGCGGCGACCATGGAACGGTCAAGCCGGCGGCGCGGCGTGAAAATCCCCGGCGTGTCGATGAAAACAAGCTGGGCGTCGCCTTCGACTGCGACGCCGCGAATGCGCGCGCGCGTCGTTTGCACCTTTTGCGTGACAATCGACACTTTCGTCCCGACAAGCGCGTTGACGAGGGTCGATTTTCCAGCGTTTGGCGCGCCGATGACGGCGATGAAGGCGCTGCGTTTACTCACCGTCCACCCATACTTTCTCGCGCACCAGAAACGACGACGCTGCGGCCATTTGCGCGGCGCGTTTGGACTGTCCTTCCGCACGCACGGGCTCAAAACCCTTGACGTGAACGTCAATCGTAAAGGCGGGCGCATGAGCCGGACCTTCGGCGTTGACGACGTCATATTTCGGCGCGCCGAGCCCGCGCTCCTGGCTCCACTCCTGCAGCGTCGTCTTGGCGTCGCGATGGCGCTTTGAAAGCGTTTCAAGGTTCGGCGTCCAGAACAGGTCGAAGGCTTTCCTCGCCGCCTCAAGACCGCCGTCGATGTAAAGCGCGCCGAGCAACGCCTCGCAAACATCGCCGAGTATCGCTTTTTTCCGACGACCGCCGGATTCATCTTCCTGCGCCGACATCTTGATCAGCGCGTCGAGACCGAAGGCGAGCGCCGCCTTGGCGCAGGTTTCCTTGCGAACCAGCGCATTATACCGCGGCGCAAGATCGCCCTCGCGCATTTTCGGGTATTTCCGCCACAGCGCCTCAGCCGTCAAAACGCCGAGAACCCGATCGCCTAGAAATTCAAGCCGTTCAAGATCGCCGATCTTCGACGACGCGGCGAGGCTTGAATGCGTCAACGCGCGTTTCAAAAGATTCTGATCGGCGAAATGATAGCCGATCTTTTCTTGCAGGGCGGCAAGACGTTTCGCGCTCATCTTACCGGATCAAAAATGCGCCCATAGCGGATGGCGAACGGCCATTTCCAGATTTCCCACAACGCCGTATCCTTGCCGTCGACGGAGAAAAAGATGCGCTCGGCGCGGCCGACAATGTCTTCCGCCGGAACGTACAGAACCTGCGGCGTGCGGCTGTCCTGCGACTGGTCGCGATTATCGCCCATCATGAAATAATGGCCGGCCGGCACCAGATAGGGGCCTACGTCATCGCGGTCGCCTTCATCGCCGTCGCATTCCTGCACGAGATAGCTGACGCCGTTCGGCAGCGTTTCGCGGTACATGACCGCTTGAGAGCGATGGTAATAACCGCAGTCAGTCTCAACCATGCCGAGCGATTCTTTTTGCACCGGCTCGCCGTTGATATGAAGCCGCCCGTCGATCATGTCGATACGGTCGCCGGGCATGCCGATGATGCGTTTGATGTAATCCTTGTTGCCGTCCTTGCGCGCCTTGAAGACGACGATCTCGCCGCGCTTGGGTCCGTTGCCGGCCAATATGCGTCCATGCATGTCCATCCTCGTGAAGGGATAGATCAGCGAGGCGCGCGAATAGCCGTAGGTCGGCTTGGACACGAACAGGAAGTCGCCGACTTCAAGCGTCGGCTTCATCGAGCCTGAGGGAATGTTGAAGGGCTGGAAAATGACGATCCTCAGGACGAGCGCGATCGCGACCGCGTAAAAGACCGTCTTGGCGAGATCCCATGCTTCCTCGACCGCCGTCATGGGCGCGGCGGCGCTTTCCGCCGGTTTGTCTTTCGGCTTGCCCCCGCCAAGCTTCAGATCGCCAATCTTGAAATCGAACGCCATTCCTACAGAACCCCTGCTCTCTAGCGGCCAGCCCTTATGCCGGGCTTTGACCCGCCGGACGAGCGTAGATGATCACGATCGCCTGGGCCAAGGGGAACTCGTCCGTAATGGTCAGGTGAATGTCGGCGATGTGGCCCGCCGGGGTGATTTCTTCAAGCCTTTTCAAGGCCCCCCCGTCGAGTTTGAGGGTCGGTTTGCCGCCCGGCAGGTTCACGACCCCCATATCCCGCCAGAATACCCCCCGCGACAGGCCGGTCCCAAGGGCCTTGGCGCAGGCCTCCTTGGCGGCGAATCGCTTGGCGTAGGAGGCCGCGCGCTGGGCGCGGCGGTCGGATTTCGCCCGCTCGACCTCGGTGAAGACCCGGTTCGTGAACCGATCCCCATGGCGGGCCAGCGTCTTTTCGATACGCTGAATGTCGATCAGGTCGTTGCCGATGCCGATGATCAAGGTGTCAAATCCTGCGGGTCATGAAGATGCTGTTCGGATCCGGCCGATAGTCGCCAAAGGGCGGACATTCGGCAAATCCGTTCGCCGCATAAAGCCGTCGCGCCGGGGCGAAATAGTCCATTGACCCGGTTTCGAGGCTGAGCCGTTCAATCCCCGCTTGGCGGGCACGTTCCATAATGACGGCGAGAATCGCTCCGCCGACGCCGCGGCGGCGCGCGCGTTCGGACGTGTGCATGGACTTCACTTCGCCATGCGCTTCATCAATGCGCTTCCACGCGCCGACGCCGAGCAGCACGTCGACATCCCAGGCGGAAAAAAATTCGATGTCTTCTTCCTTCAGGCGAGACACGCAAAAATAATGACAACTGCCTTTCGGCGTCACCTCTTCGTTCATCGCCGCATGATGCTCGAGCAAGGCAAGCACTCGCGGCTCGTCGAGCCCGCCGTCTCGAATATCCATCACGGCTTCATCCAATCTGGGACATCGGGCCCTTGCGGGGCGTTTTTTCCGCATAGGTTTCTTCGGTAAGCCTCAAACCCAGCTCGGCGGCGACTTGCCGCCGTTCAACGATCGGCGTCTTAAGGAGGCGGTCCGACCATTGATTGGCGAGCGCAAGCGGCGGCTCTTCCTCAGCGCGCGCCAGCCAAGCTCTGGTATTCGGCCAGCGCGCAGCATCTGGAGTCCAGCCGACATACGCCATATTGCGGAACATTGCGGCAATCGTGATGTCCGCAAGGCCGAATGCGCCGCAGAAAAAACCTTCCTCCGGCGCCTCCGCTTCAAGGAAATCCATGATCTCTGCGACATCGCCGTCGCAATGACGGTTGAAAGCGTCCCAATCAGGCTGGGTCTTGAAGACCATCGGCTCGACGATCATTTTTGCAAACCCCTTCCAGATAAAGGCGTCGCCGATCCTCGTGTCCGAATATTCTTCAAGCCATCGCGCTCGCGCCCGGGTCTTTGGATCAGGCCCAAGCGCCGGCGGCGACGGCCACACCTCTTCGATGTATTGCGCGATAACTGAGGAATCGTTGAGAACAGTGTCGCTGTCGATGAAGACGGGAATACGCCTCAGGGGCGACAATTTCGAAAAACGTTCGTCTCCAAAAAAGGGCGTAATCGGATCGACCGCGAACGGAACGTGCTTGAGATTCAGAAGAACGATAATCTTTTTCACATACGGCGATATGGGCGAACCGATAATCTGAATCATCAATAAAGCCCTCCCGTTCGCGCGTCCCGCATGAGCCGCTTCATCTCTTTCACGCTTTCGGCGAGCCCCATGAACACCGCCTCGCCGATGAGGAAATGGCCGATATTGAGCTCGACGATTTCCGGTATCGCCGCGACCGGCTGGACGTTGTGAAAGGTCAGGCCGTGGCCGGCGTGCACTTCGAGCCCCAGCGAATGAGCGTGCGCCGCCGCCTTTCTGATCAGCTCAAGCTCGTGCTTGATCTTTGAATTCGTCGTCGTCAGGCAGGCTTCGTGATAGGCGCCGGCGTGGATTTCAACAACCGGCGCGCCGACGCGCTTTGCAGCCTCGATTTGTCGCGCGTCCGGATCGACGAACAGCGATACGCGAACGCCGAGATCGCCAAGCGATTGAACAAAGGGCGCGATGAATGTTTCCTGCCCCGCGACGTCGAGGCCGCCTTCCGTCGTTTTTTCCTCGCGATTTTCCGGAACGATGCAACAGGCGTGCGGGCGGATGTCTGTCGCGAGCATGTGCATCTCGGCGGTCGCCGCCATCTCAAAATTGAGCGGCAGCGGGATTTCATCCTTCAAGCGGCGCATGTCGTCGTCGCGAATGTGACGCCGGTCGCCGCGCAGATGCGCGGTGATCCCGTCAGCGCCGGCGATCATGGCGAGTTCCGCCGCTTTGACGGGGTCGGGATGATCGCCGCCGCGCGCATTCCGGATCGTCGCGACATGGTCGATATTGACGCCGAGGCGCAAAGGCTTTTTCGCGCTCATGCCGACTGACTGACGCCCCTGCTGCCCGGTTTCACCGCAGGCGTATTGGCGATATGCGCCGGCAGCTTGTCGGCCGGCCAGGCTTCGACATTGAGTTCGGCGAGCGGGATCAGCGGCACGTCGAAATCCGCCTTGCCGCCGGAGCGGTCAATGAAACAGGCGAGCGCGACGACATCGGCGCCGGCCTTCCTGACGGCGTCGATCGCCTCGCGCGCGGAAAGGCCGGTCGAAACGATATCCTCAACGACGAGAACCCTCGCGCCTTTCGGAACGGAAAAGCCGCGGCGCAACTGGAACGCGCCGTCGACCCGCTCGACGAACATGAAAGGAACCTTGAGCCAGCGCGCCGTCTCGTAGCCGTAGATGATCGCGCCCATCGCCGGCGAAATGACGAGGTCAATCGCGCCGCCGACTTCATCCCGCGCCTTTTCAGCCAGCGCCTTGCAGAGCCTCGCCGTTCGATCCGGATACATCGAAACGATCGATTTGTTGAGATAGGTATCGCTGTGAAGGCCGGACGAGAGAATAAAATGCCCGCGCATCAACGCGCCCGCTTCCTCGAACTCTTTCAGCACGTCAGCGGTCTGCATTCTTCGGCCTCTCGTTTCGTTCCGCGGAAAGCACATGCGCCGAGGCGCGGATGCCTGCGAGCATTTGCTCCAGCTGGCGAACGTCCTTGACGACAATATCGATGAAAAGCTCGACGAAGTCAGGCGATTTATTCTCAAGACGTATATTGGCGATCGAAACGCGATAACGCGCGATGATGCCGGCGATCTCCGACAGAACGCCGATCTCGTTCCTGACCGTCACGACCACCTTGGCGTAGGCGATATGGTTTTCCTTCTCACGCCATCTAAGATCGATCCACTGCCCCTCCGACGGTCCTTCGCTTTCAAGCGTCGCGCAATCGATCGCGTGAACGGTGACGGTTTCGCCGTCGCGAACGCCGATAATCCGCTCGCCCGGAATCGGCGAGCAGCAACGTCCCATGATGACGGTCGCCTTCGCGGGAAGCCCCTCGATGGCGAGGCGCGGCCTGAAAGCGTACATGCCGGCCGCTCTTATTTCCCCTTCAGCCTCTTTCGAAACGCCGGGATAGACCGCCTCGACCAGCTGGTTGACGGTCAGATCGCCGCGGCCGACTTTCGCAAACACGTCGTCAACGGTTTTTTCGCCGAGCTTTTGCAGCGCCGCCGTGATCGCTTTCGATGACAATTCAAGCTGCGCGCCCTGAAAGACGTTTTCCGCCATCTGGCGCCCTAGCTCCAGATGCTCCGCATACTGCATCTTCTTGACCCTGCGGCGGATCGCGGAACGCGCCCGTCCGGTCACCGCCATCGTTTCCCATTCCGGCGGCACCGTCGCATTCTCGGACCGCAGCACGAGAACGACGTCGCCGTTCTTGAGCGGCGAGCGCAAAGGCTTGGAAACGCCGTTGATTTTCACCCCGATGCAGCTGTCGCCGACATCGGTGTGAACCGCATAGGCGAAATCGAGCGCTGTCGCTCCCTTGGGTAAGGCGATAACGCGCCCTTTGGGCGTAAAACAGAAAACCTGGTCCTGGAAGAGCTCAAGCTTGGCGTAGCGAAGCGCCTCTTCCGGGTCCTCGCCATGCTGAAACATTTCAACCAGCCGCCGCGGCGTTTCATACGGGTCGTACTGGCCGGGCGCGATGATTTCGACGGAGGAGCCCTTTTTCTTTCCTTTTTTCGGCCCCTTGTCCTTGTATTGCCAGTGCGCCGCCACCCCGCGCTCGGCCGTTTCATGCATCTCGCGCGTTCTGATCTGGATTTCGATCCGCTGCCTTCCGCCATCGGAGCGCGGCGGACCGATCACGGCGGTATGGATCGAGCGGTAATTATTGGGCTTCCACGCAGAAATGTAATCGTCAAACTCGGCCGGGATCATGCGCCATTCGGTGTGAATGACGCCGAGCGCGCGGTAGCAGTCATCGACGCTGTCGACGATCACGCGAAAGGCGTAAATATCGGCGAGTTCGTCGAAGGAAACGTTCTTCGTCGCCATCTTGCGCCAGATTGAATAAGGGCGCTTTTCGCGGCTGTGAACTTCCGCCTTGATTCCCGCAGCGGCGAGATTTTCGCGCAAGGTTTGCGCCAGCGCCACGACGCTCGCGACGGCATTGCGATGCAGGTCCTCAAGACGTTTGGTGATCGTCTCATAGGCCTGCGGGCTCAACTCCTTGAACGCGATGTCTTCTAGCTCGTCGCGAAAGCGTTGGACGCCGATCCGTCCTGCGAGCGGGGCGTAAATCTCCATCGTTTCGAGCGCCACCTTGCGGCGCTTTTCCGCATCCGGGACGTGATGGAGCGTGCGCATATTGTGCAGGCGGTCCGCAAGTTTGACGAGCAGGACGCGGACATCGTCAGCCATGGCGACGACAAGTTTGCGAAAATTCTCGGCTTGTTTGGACGCTTCCGATTTCAGCTCGATTTGCGAGAGCTTCGTGACGCCGTCGACCAACGAGGCGATTTCAGCGCCGAACTTCTTGGCGATATCGTCAACCGTGACATCGGTGTCCTCAACAACGTCATGCAGCAGCGCCGTTGCGACAGTCGCCGGGTCGGCTTTCAAATCGGTCAGGATCGACGCGACGGCGAGCGGGTGAACGAAATAGGGATCGCCGGATTTGCGCGTTTGTCCGCCATGCGCCTTCATCGAGAAGACATAGGCGCGGTTGAGAACATGCTCGTTCACATGCGGATCGTAAGCGCGCACCTTGTCGACCAGCTCATGCTGGCGGATCAGATGCGCGGTCGCCGCCTTCGCCGTCTTTTCTGAGTCAACAGAAGGCGAAACTTTCGCCGTTTCGCCTTTCGATCCGCGAGGTTTAGCTTTCGCCGCGCCGACGCTATCTGCCGCAGGCGCCTTCTTAGCGCGCCAATCCTCGTTTTTCGCATTCGCTTTGTCGCGCGATTTTAAAGCGCGCCCGCCGGACAATTCCCCCGCGCCGTCGCCGTCTGCGCCGTTGACCTTCGCGTCTGTCTGCTCGCGTCCTTCATCGGCCATCGCGGCTCCACGCGCCTCCTCGCGCGCGACTTCGGTCGGCCAGGCGTCAGCCCTTCGGCAGCGATTGCGGCGTCGTCATGCCGGCCGCTTTGATCTGCTGGAGGAATTCGTCCTGGCTGGTGCGGTCGAATTCCGGCGCGTCGGCTTTTTCGATGGCCGCTTCGCCGGATTCGTCTTCTTCAACGTTGAACTGCTTTTGCAGCGACGTCACGAGATCCTCGCGCAGCTGCTCGGTCTCAAGGCCGGCGTCGGCGATCTCGCGCAGCGCGACAACCGGATTTTTGTCCTTGTCGCGATCGACCATCAACGGGGCGCCTGAGGAAAGGACCCGCGCCCGATGGGCTGCGAGCAGAACCAGGTCGAACCGGTTCGGAACCTTTTCAACGCAATCTTCGACGGTGACGCGCGCCATGAAAATCTCCTGAAAGGATTAGACGGCCGCCGCAGCGGGGGAGCAGCCGGCGACGGAGTCGAGGCAGATAGCCGTCTTGGGGCTCAAAGACAACCGCTGCACCGCAAAAAACCTAGGAAATCGCCACGGCGGACAAGTCTTTGAGCGCGCCGAGCATCACCGCCGCGGAATGCCCCGCCCGCGGGCAGCGCCAGTCAGGGGCGATCTCGGCGATCGGCGCAAGCGCGAAATCCCGGGTCGAAAGGGCCGGATGCGGCAGGATCGGCCGCCCCCCTTCGCCGTCCTGCACGATCCCGCCATAAGAAAGCAGGTCGAGATCGAGCGTCCGCGGCTCGTTTTTTCGCCGCCGGACCCGGCCGAACGCCGCCTCGATCGCGTGCAGGGCGTCCATCAGCTTTTCCGGCGTCAACTCTGTGCGAACCGCGACAGCCGCATTCACAAAAGGCGGATCGGCGGGATTCGGCCATGCCGGCGACGCATAGAGCGACGAGACGGCTTGAACCTCCGCAACCGATGCGATAGCGCGTATCGCCGTGCGCACCACCGCTTGCGGCGGCGCGCCGCAGAAGGCAAGGCTTGATCCTATTCCGATAAGAATCATGTCTTTAGCTGGCGTTCACGGAGCGCCGCAGCGATAGTGCGTCCGCTTTTTACAGTCGACAGAGGAATTGATGACGAATTTTCTTGGCATGCGCGAAACGGAAAAGACAGCGCTCTTTATCGACGGCGCGAATTTATACAAAGCCGCAAGAGCGCTCGGATTTGACATGGATTACAAGAGCCTGCTCGCAAAAGCGCGCTCTTCTAGTCAACTCATTCGCGCCTATTATTACACGGCGATCCAGGAAGATAAGGAACAGGATTACTCCCCGCTGCGCCCCCTGGTCGATTGGCTCGATTACAACGGCTACACGATGGTCACCAAAATGGCGCGGGAATTCACCGACGCCACCGGCAAAAAACGGTTCAAGGGTTCGACGGACATCGAACTCGCGGTCGACATGGTCAACCTCGCCGAGCGCCTTGACCATATCATTCTTTTTTCCGGCAACGGCGATTTCAAACGGGCTATCGACGTCATCCAGTCGAAAGGCGTCCGGGTCAGCGTCGTGTCGACGATCAAATCGCAGCCGCCGATGGCGTCGGACGAATTGCGGCGTCAGGCCGACCGCTTCTTCGATCTGGCCGACCTTGAAAAGGAAATCGGCAGAACCGGCGCGCCGCCGCGCAAGCCGCGCCAGAACCAGTCTGACGATTATGACGACGAATACGAGAATGATTTCGATGACGAGTTTGAAGACGTCGAATGATCTGAAATCAGCACGGTGAAAAGCGCAGCGGCAAAAGCGCGGCCCTACGATGAGGCGAACGCCGAACCGACTAAAGGCTGCGCGCTGTGTCCGCGCCTTGTCGAATTTCGCACGCGCAACGAGAGCGCATTTCCGGATTATTTCAACGGGCCCGCCCCCTCCTTCGGTCCGTCTTCGGCGCGTCTTTTGATCATCGGACTGGCGCCCGGCCTGCATGGCGCAAACAAGACGGGCCGGCCGTTCACCGGCGACTATGCCGGCGACCTTCTTTACGCAACGCTCGGCAAATTCGGTTTCGCCCGCGGCGAATACGCCGCGCGGCCCGATGACGGGCTTCATCTTGTCGATGCGATGATCTCGAACGCGGTGCGCTGCGTTCCGCCCGAAAACAAGCCGACAACGGCGGAGATCAAGACCTGCCGGTCGTTTCTGAGGGGCCGGATCGCCGCCCTGCCGGGGCTCAGATCGATTCTCTGTCTTGGACGAATCGCTCATGATTCGACGCTTGCGGCGCTCGGCCTGAAAGCCAAGGATGCGCCTTTCGCGCATGGGGCCGCGCACAATGTCGCTGAGGGCCTCGTTTTGTTCGACAGCTACCATTGCTCGCGATACAACACGAACACCGGCCGGCTGACCGAGGCGATGTTTGAGGAAGTATTTCAAGCGGTTCGCCGGCGTCATGAAGGAGCAAGCGCTTGACCCGCAATTGGGGCATCCCGCCGAAAGGCGGCTTTCAGCGCGCCCGGCATGCAAAGCCGGTTCTGACGCTGACCGTGACCGCCATTTACGGAATTATCGGCGCGGCGCTCGCCGCCATCAGCTTTACCGACGCGCGCTCGATCCTGACCGGGCTGTTTCGCGGATTCTCACTGGCGCCGGCGATTGTCGCGGCCGGCTTCGGCTGCTGGATGTACATTTACGTCGCCTGGCCGCGTTTCGCCGCGCAGTTTCACGGCGGCGACACTTTCTCCGATCTTATTCGATTTTACGCGCGCGCGGCCGTCGCGCTGATCCTGTTTTTGTTCGTCGCGCGTTTCGCGCGCCTTGTGCTTGGCGATACGGTGAGCGGCTTGCTGCTTTGCGTATCGGGCGGAGCGGCGGCTGCGGCCGCCTTCCAGACGGTCATGGCGTTCGTCCCGCCCGGCTCCTCCAATGAAGGCGCGCCGAAAACCTGACCATGAATAGCGACAATGAACGCCACGCGCTCGCCGACAAGGACCGCGGCTCTTCCTTCGCGGCTGAGATTTCGCGCGACGCCGAGCATCGCGCCAAGGCGCGAAACTTAAAGCCGCTTGCGCGGCTTGCGCCGTTTATTTTTCGCTACAAGGCGCTTCTGGCGGCGTTCGTCGTTTTCCTCGTTCTCGCCGCAACGCTGACCTTGCTGCTGCCGGCGGCGTTCCGGCTCGTCGTCGATTGCGGCTTCGCCGGCGCTTCCGACGCCGAGATTTGCCGCCGCATGGAATTCGGCGATGACCTGACCGGCTATTTTCTCGCCGGCTTCGCGGTCGCGATCGGCCTCGGCCTCGCCAGCGCCGGCCGCTATTATTTCGTCAGTCGCCTCGGCGAGCGCGTCGTCGCCGACATCCGGCAGACCGTCTATGGGCACCTTCTCACCTTAAGCCCGGCCTTCTTCGTCAATGTCAGAACCGGCGAGGTCCTGTCGCGCCTGACGACGGACACGACGCTTATCGAAACCTTGATTGGATCGTCGATCTCCGTCGCGCTGCGCACGATTGCAACGACAATCGGCGCGCTGATCCTGATGTTCTTCGTCAGCTGGAAGCTTGCGCTGATGATGCTCGCCGTCGGCCCGTTGATGCTGGGACCGATCATCCTCTTTGGCCGCCGCGTTCAGCGCCTGTCGCGCGCCAGCCAGGACAGTCTTGCCGGCGCATCGGCGCGCGCCTCGGAAAGCCTCGGCGCGATAGAGACCGTTCAGGCGTTCACGCGCGAGCCGGAAGAAGACCGGACTTTTCGCGCCGCTGTCGAAGCGACTTTCGATGTCGCGCTGAAGCGCATCACCGTTCGCGCCTTCATGACGGGCGTCATTTTCAGCGTCGTTCTCGGCGGGCTCAT
>CALAZI010000133.1 GCA_937895955.1 uncultured Alphaproteobacteria bacterium
CCCGACCGCGAAGCGGTCAATTCACAGTCAGCACGCATCCGCGCGCCGGCGCCGGGATGAGCGGATTTGAGTTTTTGGGGCGCGGGCTAAGTCGTGAAAATCTTCACGTATTGTTCCCGCAAGGCCTGTTTCCGCACCTTGCCCATCGCATTGCGCGGCAGCGCCTCGACCCAGATGAAGCGTCGCGGCTGTTTGAAGCGGGCAAGGTCGGCGACCGCTTCTTGCAGCGCCGCCTCGTCAAGCGGCGGCGTCGCGGGCGACCCGAAAGCGGGAACGAGCAGCGCGACGACGCCTTCGCCCATATCGGCGTGCGGCGCGCCGATGACCGCCGCCTCGGCGACGTCGGGCAGCGCGTCGAGAACATCCTCGATTTCTTTCGGGTAGACATTATAGCCGCCGACGATGATCAGATCCTTGGCGCGGCCTGAAAGCGTCAGCCGTCCGTCTGCCGACAACGAGCCGACATCGCCGGTTGAGAACCATCCTCCCTCCCGAAACTCCTCGGCGGTTTTCTCGGGCATGCGCCAGTAACCCGTGAAGACGTTGGGCCCCTTGACCTCGACGACGCCCGCTTCGCCCGGCTGCGCCGGCTTTCCATTCGCGATGACGCGCAGATCGACATCGGGAAGCGCATAGCCGACCGTGCCGGCGAGGCGCGCGCCGTCAAGCGGATTGGACGCGATCATGCCGGCTTCCGACATGCCGTAGCGTTCGAGAATCTTGCAGCCGGTGCGGTCTTCGAACGCCTTGAACGTTTCGGCGGTCAACGGCGCCGAGCCGGAAATGAAAACGCGGATCGTCGCGCAGTCTTCGGCGCTGAAACCCGGATCGGCGAGCAGGCGCGTATAGAATGTCGGAACGCCCATCATGATCGTCGCGTTTCGAAGCTGTTCGCGCACCGCGGCGACGTCGAATTTTTCCAGGAAGATGACCTCTGACGCATTGAGAAGCGCGGTGTTGAGCGCGACGAAGAGACCGTGAATGTGAAAGATCGGCAGCGCGTGCAGAAGGACGTCGTCGTCGCGAAAACCCCAGATGTCGCAAAGCGAGAGCGCGTTGGAGGAAAGATTGCGATGGGTGAGCATCGCGCCCTTCGAGCGTCCCGTCGTGCCGGACGTGTAGAGAATGGCGGCGAGATCGTCTTCCGCGCGCGGTTCCGTCGTCTCGAACGAAGGCGCATCGGAGGCGGCGTCGAGAAGCGATCCCGCGCCGTTTGCGGAAAGCGTCAGGATCGCGGGACCGGGCGTCGTTTCGCGCGGCCGCATTTCCTGCGCGCGAGCCGGGTCGCAGACGAAGACCGCCGGTTCCGCATCGCCGATGAAATAGTCGATCTCGCGCGCCGTGTAGGCGATATTGAGCGGCAGATAGACGAACCCTGCGCGCAGGGAGGCGAGATAGAGCGCGACATTTTCGGCGCTCTTTTCAACCAGCGCGGCGATGCGGTCGCCGGGTTTTGCGCCGGCGCCGATGAGCGCGCCGGCGATCTTCGCCGAGAGCGCGTCGATCTCGCCGAAGGTCCAGACGCGCCCGCCCGGCATCGTCAGGAAAGGTTTGCGCCGATGCGCGCGGATGCGCGCCGCGATCAAATCGTGGAAATTTTCGTTCGTCATGACGCCGGCGACGGCGCGTCCTTTGCGGGCGCGCCGTTCTGGCGGAACCGATCCGGATCGAGCGCGTTCATCGCCTCGAATTCGCTGAGAAAGATCTTGCCTGACAGCGCCTTGAGGAAGGAAGAGCGTTTGAGCGCATCCATGACCGGCCCCTTCACTTCGGTGAGATGCAGGAGAACGCCGATTTCCTGAAGGCGCCGGTTGGCGGCTTCAAGCGCCTCGAGCGCGCTCGCATCGATCGAATTGATCGCCGAACACATGAGAACGACGTGCCGGACGGGCGAACCCGCCGGCGCGAGCGAGGTCAGCCTGTCTTCGACGTAACGCGCATTGGCGAAGAAGAGATCCCCGTCGATGCGCACCGACGCGACGCTCGGCGAGGTGATGACGTCATGGCGAAGGACGTTGCGGAAATGCTCCGTGCCGGGAACCTGGCCGACGATAGCCGAATGCGGCCGGCTCGCGCGATGAAGCAGGAGTAGGATCGACAGGATGACGCCGGCCATCACGCCCGCTTCGACGCCGAATCCGAAAACGCCGAGGATCGTCGCCGCCATGGCGACGAAATCCGATTTCGAATAGGCGAAGGTGCGGCGGATCGCGCCGATGTCGACAAGGCTCAAAACGGCGACGATGATCGTCGCGGCGAGCGTCGCTTTGGGCAGGTTGAACAGGAGCGGCGTCAAGTACATCGCGGCGACGGCGATGCCGAGCGCTGTGAAGGCGCCGGCGGCGGGCGTTCTGGCGCCCGCGTCGAAATTGACGACGGAGCGCGCGAAGCCGCCGGTGACGGGAAATCCGCCCGCGACGCCGGCCGCGACATTCGAGGCGCCGAGCGCGATCAGCTCCTGATCGAGATCGATGCGTTCGCGGCGCCTGGCGGCGAGCGTCTGCGCGACCGAAACCGATTCGACATAGCCGATGACGGCGATCAGCATTGCGGGTCCGATCAGCGCGCGCCAGAGCGGCCAGTCGAAATCGGGAAGCGCGATCGGCGGCAGGCCTTTCGGCGTCGCCCCGACGATCGACACGCCCGCGTCTTCCAGCCGGAAAATCGAAACCAGCGCGATGGTGATGATGATGGCGAGCAGGGGCGCGGCGCGCGAGAGAAGCGCGGCGGGACGGTCTTGCAATCCCCAGCCGACAAGCAGCGGTTTCAGATTGGAGCGCGTCCAGAACAGAAAGGCGATGACGCCGCCGCCGATCGCCAGCGTCGGCAAATGCGTCGCGGGAAGATGCGCGCCGAGCGAGAACGCGATCTCGATGAGCGTATCGCCCTCCGCAGCGACGCCGAGAATATGCTTCAACTGGCTTGCGGCGATGAGAACGCCCGACGCGGTGATGAAGCCCGAGATGATCGGATGGCTCAGGAAATTCGCTAGAAATCCGAGCCGCAAAAACCCGAGCGCAAGCAGCAAGAGGCCGACGATGAAGGCGAGCGCGAGCGCGACCGAGGCGTATCCTGCGGTTCCGCGCGCGGCGAAGTCGCCGACCGTCGCCGCCGTCATCAGCGAGATGACCGCGACCGGCCCGACCGCAAGCGAGGTGCTCGTCCCGAAAATCGCATAGAGAATGAGCGGCGCGATCGAGGCGTAAAGTCCCGCTTCCGGCGGCAGCCCCGCGATCAGCGCGTAAGCCAGCGATTGCGGGATCAGCATGATGGTGACGATGACGGCGGCGAGGAAGTCGTCGGCGAACGCCGCGCGATTATAACGCGGCGCCCACCGCAGAACCGGCGCGTATTTGCCGATCAGCCGCATCGCGTCCGCCATCTATTGCGCCTTCGCCTCGCGTTTGCGCGGCCTTGCGAACCATTCATGGCCGTCGAGCATCAGCTCCCAATAAACCCATGGAAGGATTTCCGCCTTCATCAGCCAGCCGAACCATGTCGCCCTGGTGTTGTCGTTGAGCCATTTCGGAAATGTCGGCAGCAGTTTCCCGCCATAGCCGAATTCGGCGAAGACGATCTTGCCGCGCGCGACGGTAAGCGGGCAGGAGGCGTAACCGTCATAGACATAGTCCGCCTCGCCGCCGTCCATAACGGAAAGAAGATTCGCCGCCGCGATCGGCGCCTGTTTGCGCGCCGCCGCCGCCGTTTTCGAGTTCGGCGCGTTAATGGCGTCGCCGACGCCGAAAACATTGGCGTATTTCTTGTGACGCATCGTCTCCTGATCGACGTCGATCCATCCGTTCGCATCCGCGAGCGGCGATCCCCTGACGACATCGGCGGCGATCTGCGGCGGGCAGACATGGATCATGTCGAAGTCGCGCACGATTTCGCGCTCGGCGCCGTCGGCGTCCTTTTCCCGGAAGGTCGCTTTCCTGCCCGGCCCGTCGATCGATGTCAGCACGGAGCCGAAATTCGTCTCGATCCCGTAGGCGTCGACATATTCCTTCAGCGCCGGCACGAAAGCGGCGACGCCGAACATGCCTGGCGCGGCCGTGCAGAAGGAAATCTTCGATTGCTCAAGCAGGCCCTTTTTCTTCCAGCGATGGGCGGAAAGATACATCGCCTTTTGCGGCGCGCCCGGGCATTTGAAGGGCAGGGGCGCCTGGGTGAAAATCGCCTTGCCGCCGGTCCATTCCTTGACCAGCTTCCATGTGTAGGACGCCATGCCGGGCGCATAGTTCGACGTGACGCCGTTCTTGCCGAGCGTTTCCTCAAGTCCCGGTATGGCGGCGACGTTGAGTTTCAGCCCCGGCGCCGCGATCAGCCAGTCGTATTCGACGCGCTCGCCGTCGGCGAGAATGACGGCGTTATTGTCCGGGTCGAACGCGCTCGCGGCCTTGTTGATCCATGTCGCGCGTTTCGGGATGCAGGTTGATTGCGGGCGAACGGTGAAATCGAAATCGAAAACGCCGCCGCCGACCATCGTCCAGCCGGGCTGATAGTAATGCCTGTCCTTCGGTTCGATGATCGCGACGTCGAGATCGCGGCGGCGTTTCAATAGGCTGGCCGCAGCGGCGATGCCGGCGGCGCCGCCGCCGACAATGACGATTTGATGTTTCAAGGCGTCCCTCCCTTATTTTCCCGCCCGCTTAGAACATGTTGAGCGGCAGCTTCAAATATCGAACGCCGTTCGAATCGGGCGGCGGCGGCTCGCCCGCGCGCATATTGATCTGCACCGATGGGAGGATGAGTCGCGGCATGGCGAGAGTCTTGTCGCGCGCCGTGCGCATCCTGACGAAATCGGCCTCTGAAACGCCGCGCCCGACATGCACGTTCCAGTCGCGCTCGTCCTTGACGGTTGTCTCCCAGGCGTAGTCCTCGCGGCCCGGCGCCTTGTAGTCATGGCACATGAAAAGCCGCGTCTCGTCCGGCAACGAAAAAATCTTCTGGATCGACTTGTAGAGCGTCGCCGCGTCGCCGCCCGGAAAGTCGCAGCGCGCCGTGCCGTAATCCGGCATGAACATCGTGTCGCCGACAAAGCCTGCATCGCCGATGACATAGGTGAGGCAAGCGGGCGTATGGCCGGGCGTGTGAATGACGGATGCGTCAATCGTTCCGACCTTGAATTTGGCGCCGTCATCGAACAGTGCGTCGAACTGCCCGCCGTCGCGCCTGAATTCCGGCTCGGCGTTGAAAATCTCGCCGAATGTTTTCTGGACGACCGTGATGTTCGAGCCGATGCCGATCTTGCCGCCGAGTTTTTCCTTGAGATAAGGCGCGGCCGAGAGATGATCGGCGTGGACATGCGTTTCCAGAATCCACTCGACCGTCAGCCCTTCGGCCTTCACATAGGCGATGATCTTGTCGGCGCTTGCGGTCGACGTCTTTCCGGACGCCTGATCGAAATCGAGAACGGAATCGACAATCGCCGCCTTCTTCGAGGCGGGATCGCTGACGACGTGGCTCGCCGTGAATGTCGGCTCGTCGAAGAAAGTCTTTACAACGGGTCTGGCTGTCATTTTCTGGTCCTTCTCTTCGGTTTGGACGCCTCGGGACCGAACGCCGCGCACAATGCGTCAAGAACGCGCGCAAGTCGATCATCGGCGAGGCGATAGAAAACGGATTTTGATTCGCGGCGCGCGATCACGAGGCCTTCCGCGCGCATCCGCGCGAGATCGCGCGAGAGATTGGGTTGTGCGGCGTCGATCGCCGATTCGAGCGCGCTGACGGACCGCTCGCCGCCCGATAGCTCGCAGGCGATCAAAAGCCGGTTCGGGTGCGATAGAAGTTTCAATAATCCGGCGACTTCCCCGGCCCGTTCGCGCAACTCGTCGATGTTCAAGGGGGCGGTCATTGATCCGCAGTCTCCTGATCGCTGATCCTAATACTTGTCATTTTCGATATTTGATATATATAGTTCGCCGGAGCTTTCAAGAGGAAAGGACGCGATCATGGACATCGCCGGCTTCACCCCCGTCTCCGCCGCGATCGGCGGCGGTCTCATCGGCGCGGCGGCCGTCTTGCTGATGGCGCTGAACGGCCGCATCGCCGGCGTTTCCGGCATCGTCGCGGGCGTCATGGCGCCCTTGCGCGGCGAGGGCGGCGCCGATTTTTCCTGGCGCCTCGCCTTTGTCGCCGGGCTTGTTCTCGCGCCGTTGCTCGCAAGCCTCGTCAAGGGCGAGATCATCGCGATCGCAACGCCGCATCCTTTATGGATGATGGCGCTCGGCGGTCTTCTTGTCGGCTATGGAACGCGGCTCGGTTCAGGCTGCACCAGCGGCCACGGCGTTTGCGGCGTCGCGCGGCTTTCAACGCGCTCGTTCGCGGCGACGGCGACCTTCATGGCGGCGGCGATCGTCACCGTCTTCATCGTCAATCGCATTCTGGGGTTTTGACATGCGTGTCTTATCGGCTCTTCTTGTCGGCGTTCTGTTCGGTCTCGGCCTGACGATTTCCGAAATGATCAATCCGGCGAAGATCATCGCTTTCCTTGACGTCGCGGGAAGCTGGGACCCGAGCCTTCTCGTCGTCATGGCCTCCGCGCTTGCTGTTTCTTTCGTCGGTTACAGGATTGTGCTGGCGCGCCGCGCGCCTTTGTTCGGCGCGGCGTTCCAGTTGCCGACGAAAACGACGATCGACCGTCCGCTCATCGTCGGGTCGGCGCTGTTCGGCGTCGGCTGGGGCCTCGCCGGCCTTTGCCCGGGGCCTGCGATTTCGGCGGCCGCGCTCGGAAAGGGCGAAATCTACGTGTTCCTGATCGCGCTGATCGCCGGCATGCTTTTGAAAGACGGGCTCGCGCCCAAGCGCGCTTGAGATCGGCGGCCTTCATCGCCATAAGTCAGCCGTCGAGAAAGGCGGACAGGCGGGGCGATGTACGAAAACGGTTCTGGGCCGGCGCGCGGGAATTTCGAGGCTCAGCTCGACGCCTCGATCAAGGCGGCGGCCGACTGGCTGAAGGCGAACCAGAAGCCGGAAGGCTATTGGGTCGGCCGGCTTGAATCGAACGCCTGCATGGAAGCGCAGTGGATTTTATGCCTCTGGTTCATGGGGCTTGAGGATCATCATCTGCGCCCGCGCCTCGCTGAATCCCTGAAGAAGACGCAGCGCGCCGACGGGTCCTGGGAAATCTATCACGACGCGCCGGCGGGCGACATCAACACGACGGTTGAAGCCTATGCGGCGCTGCGCTCTTGCGGCGTGCCGGCGAGCGATCCGCAATTGGCGAAAGCGCGCGACTGGATCCTGTCGAAAGGCGGCCTCAAAAACATTCGCGTCTTCACGCGCTACTGGCTGGCGCTGATCGGCGAATGGCCGTGGGAGAAGACGCCGAACATTCCGCCGGAAGTCATTCACTTCCCGAACTGGTTCATCTTCTCGATCTACAATTTCGCGCAATGGGCGCGCGCGACCTTGATGCCGATCGCGGTTCTGTCCGCGCGCCGGCCCGCGCGGGTCTTGCCGCCGGAAAACCGCTGCGATGATCTTTTCCCCGGCGGGCGCGACACTTTCGATTACGAATTGCCCGGAAAACCGGGCGCCGATTTCTGGGACAGGTTTTTCAGGACGGTCGACGTCATCCTGCATCGCCTGCAATCCTTCGGCGCCGCGACGGGGCTTTCCTTCGGCCGCAACGGATCGGTGAAACGCGCGCTTGAATGGATCATCGAGCATCAGGACGCCGACGGCGTCTGGGGCGGCATCCAGCCGCCCTGGATCTATTCGACGATGGCGCTTTTCAACGAAGGCTACGCCCTCGATCATCCGGTCGTCGCCAAAGCTTTGGGCGCGCTCGACGATCCGCGCTGGCGCGTTGATGTCGGCGAGGCGACATGGATACAGGCGTCAACCTCGCCGGTCTGGGACACGATTTTGACGCTGCTCGCCTTCGACGATTGTCATCTGAACGGCGATTATCCGGAGGAAGTCGAAAAGGCGGTCGACTGGGTGCTTGCGCAGCAGGTTTTGCGCAAGGGCGACTGGAGCCAGAAGCTCCCCAAACTCGCGCCCGGCGGCTGGGCGTTCGAATACAAGAACTATTTCTATCCGGATACGGATGATACGGCGGTCGCGCTGATCGCGCTGTCGCAATTTCGAAATGAAGAGAGATGGCGCGAGAAGGGGATCGAGCGCGCCATCCATTTGGGCGTCAACTGGCTGATCGGGATGCAATGCGAAAATGGCGGCTGGGGCGCGTTCGACAAGGACAATGACAAGAAGTTCCTGACCAAGATCCCATTCTGCGATTTCGGCGAGGCGCTCGATCCGCCATCGGTCGACGTCACCGCGCACATTGTCGAAGCGTTCGGCAAGCTGGGGCTCGGCAAGACGCATCCTTCAATGGTTCGCGCGCTTGATTATCTAAGGCGTGAACAGGAGCAGGACGGCTCCTGGTTCGGCCGCTGGGGCGTCAATTATATCTATGGAACCGGCGCCGTTCTGCCCGCGCTCGCCGCGATCGGCGAGGACATGGCGCAGCCATACGTCGCGCGCGCCTGCGACTGGCTCTTGTCGCGCCAGCAGGAAAACGGCGGCTGGGGCGAGTCTTGCGGCTCCTACATGGACCCGAAACTGTCAGGCCGCGGCAAGGCGACCGCTTCGCAAACCGCCTGGGCGCTGATGGGTTTGATCGGGGCGAACCGCGCGAGCGACAGGGACGCGATTGAAAAGGGCCTCGCTTTCCTGATCGAGCGCCAGAAGAACGGCACCTGGGAAGAAGCCGAATACACCGGCACCGGCTTTCCCGGTTACGGCGTCGGCGCGACGATCAAACTCGGCGATCCGCTGCTTGAAGAACGCCTGAAACAGGGAACGGAACTCTCAAGAGCCTTCATGATCAACTATAATCTATACCGCCATTATTTCCCGCTGATGGCGATGGGGCGGTGGAGGCAGGCGCGCGCAAATTCAGCCTGAATTTTCTGTTCTCCGGTATGGCGAAGATTTGCATTGGAGGGATGAAATGGCGCGTTTATTGTCACTTTGGACAGTCATTGCGATGATGCTCGCTGGTTGCGCTTCGATGGCTTCAGGTTCGACTGGGTCCGGGCCGACTGTGATCGACGGCGTGATTTTCACTGCATCTTCGCCGGAGGGCGGCGCCGAGATATATCGCCTTGACGCCGATGGCGTCCCAGCAAATCTCTCCAATCACGAGGGAGCTGACAATTGGCCGGAATATTCTCCCGACGGCTCAAAAATTCTCTTTCAATCGCGTAGAAACGGCGCCTTCGATCTTTTTGTGATGGAGGCGGACGGCTCCGGCCTCCGACAACTGACAGATGATCCTGACCACGACTATGTCGCGTCTTGGTCGCCGGACGGGACTGAGATTTATTTCGGATCGTGGCGGGTGGAGGCTGGCGACGAAGCCCGATCAGTGCATTTTTATGTGATGAATGCAGATGGATCCGGCCAGCGCAGGTTCATGCGCGATTCTCCCGGCGCGTCGGGAGCGCTTGCGCCTTCGTCGGACGGGACACGTTTTCTTTTTGCGAAGAAGATTTCGGAAGACGTCGCAGAAATTTTTGTTTTCGTTCGAGCGACCGGCGAAGTGAGGCAGCTCA
The DNA here is from genome assembly GCA_937895955.1 of uncultured Alphaproteobacteria bacterium. Classification (GTDB taxonomy): domain Bacteria; phylum Pseudomonadota; class Alphaproteobacteria; order Caulobacterales; family Parvularculaceae; genus Amphiplicatus. The sequence goes on from CALAZI010000133.1 coordinate 9,564, forward strand.
CTTTTGACGGCGTATCGGCCGGCTCGCCATCATGGTCGCCTGACGGCGCGCGCTTTGCTTATTATTCAGATCGCGGTGATGAGGGGTCCTCGATTATCGTAATCGACGCTGACGGTTCTGATCGACGGACTCTGATCGGCGAAGGCTTTAACTGGTATCCGCGCTGGTCAGCCGACGGCGGCGCGATCATCTATACAGCGGCGGCTGACGGCGCCGCTCAGGCAGATCTCGATATTCGTGCTATCCGCGTCGAGGGAAACCTTTCCTTCGTCACGATCGCCGGCGGTCCCGGCAAGCAGTCGGAAGGCCGCTTTCCGCCGAAATGATTATTCGCCGAAGGAATTCACGTTCTCATATTGTAACGCCGCGCCACAGACGAGATTGTCAGCGACGCGGCGCAGGGACGGCCGGTTTTTGTTTTTGTTTTACTCGGCCGGAAGGGCGGCGGGCGCGGGGCTATTTGACGTTGCGCCGACCGCCTTGTCGAAGCGCGCGTGATAATCGGCGTGCTCTGTGCCCATCCATCTGTCCCACCAGGTGAAATAGAGGCCGTAATTGCCGGTCATCTTTTCATGATGCATGTCGTGATGGGTGATCGTCGTCGACCAGTTGAGCCACGGATTCCTTGTCCAGCCTTTGGGCATCAGCTCATAACCTGAATGGCCGAGCGCGTTGCGGACGATCATCAGCCACATATAGATCAAGGTCGCGATGTCATGGACCGGGATAATCGCGGCGTAGAGCGGGATCACCATGAAATTGACCGCGGCCTCGCCCGGATTGAAGGAATAGGCGGTGAAGGGCGTCGGATTGACCGAGCGGTGATGGACGGCGTGGAAATGCCGGAACAGCTTCGGGTGATGCATGAGCCGATGCGTCCAGTAGAAATAGGCGTCGTGGAAAAGCGCCAGCAGGACGATCGAGAAAACGAGATAGGCCCAGCCATATTCCCCGATGTCGGAATAGAATTTGAAGATCCCCGACGCCGCGCCCTCATAGACGAAGACCCCCATCAGCATGAAAATGACGACGGTGAGGGCGGAGTAGGAAAGCTCCCGCCGGATCTGTTTCGCCCTCGGGGTCGGCTTCCTGATCTTGCGGGAGGCGAGCGGCTTGTGGAGCGCCACCCAGATCAGCAGGAAAACGCCGATCGAGCCGACGAGGTAGCGCGTCCCCTCGACCTGGATCGAGACGGGCGCCCGGCGGGCGACGGCTTGCAAAAACCAGTCAAGAAGTTCCATGCGATTCTCCGGGAGCGAAATTGCCCGGCGAAGATGACGAATTGCTGACCGGCGCGCTCCGCGGCGGCGAAAATCTCTGATCTTTTTCGGAAATGACCGGCGATTTTCAGATTTGATCAGCCGTCAGGCCGTTATGGGCCGCCTCGCGCCACTCGCTCGGCGTCTTGCCGGTCTGCTCCTTGAAGGCGCGATTGAAGGAGGAGAGGGAGGCGAAGCCCGCATCCATCGCGATGGTGAGGATGGGTAAAGCCGCCTTGTCCGGATCGCTGAGGTCGCGCCGCACCAAGGCGAGGCGGTAATCGTTGAGGAAGGCGCGGAAATTCCGGTGCCCCATCGCGGCGTTGATGAGCGCGCGGAGTTGGTGCTCAGGCGCGCCGATTCGCTCGGCGAGGGCGCCGATCGACAGTTCCGGGTCGAGAAAGGCTTTCTCCTCCTCCATGGCCTTGACGAGGCGCGCGTGGATCGCGCGCTCCTTCGCCGTCAATTCCGGCTCCGGCGGCGCGGCGGCGGCGGCGGGCGGGCGCTCGAACATGAGGGCGGGCCGGTTGAACTCGGTCAGCCAGAAAACGCCCCAGACGATGACGGCGAAAAAGCCGCCATGCTCGATCACGCTGAACCACAAGGGCTCGCCGAAAAAGCCGAAGGCGTATTCGCTGCCGAGATCGGCGAGGAAAAGGGCGGCGATCGCCGCCGCATAGAGGGCGCGGATATTGCGGCGGCTTTCGACAAGATCGCTGCCGCGGCCTGCAAGCGCGCTATAGGCGATATGGGCGACGATGCCGACCGCCATCGCCGTGCGCGCATAAGTCGCCCAGGGGTGGGAGATCGCTTGCCGCAGGACGAAATCGTTGAAGTTGAAAAGGCCGAGCGCGAACCAGAGCGCTGCGACAAGCCATTCCCTGCGTCCGAGTCGGAAATCGTCGTCGAACAGCGACAGGGAAAACCACCAGATGAAGATGGCGGTGTTCATCGACATCAAGGAAATGACGTATTGAAGCGCAAGCGGCAGGTGGACATGCGGGGAATTGTTCGCCCCGACGACGTCAATGAGGCTGATCGCAAGCACGAGGCCGAACCGCGCCGGCCGCACGTCCCAGGCGTCGCGCGCGATCAGCGCCGCCTGAACAAGCAGCAATGTCACGCCCGCCATGCGGAAATAGAGGTCGAGATATTCAATCACGCGGCGGACCTTCGAATTGACGCGCGCATTTATGAGGCCGTCCCGGCGCCGACGTCAAACAGCCACCGTTCAAATCGCGTTAGTTTCAGGCCGCGATAAACGCACCCGCGATCCGGCGGAAACGCGGCTCGTTGCGCAGCGGATCAAGATCAGGATCGCTGCGCAGGAACAGAGGATCGGCCCAGCCATTGTCAATGATCGCCTCGAACCGGTCGAGCGCGGCGTCGATTTCCCCCGCCTGCGCAAGCGCACAGACAATGTAGTAAGTCAGAGGATCGAATTCGTCCTTCAACAGGTCGATTTTCGGCGCCGCCCTATCGAATCCGTTCGCCTTAATTTCACAATAGGCGTCGGCGATTCGCGCCCTAAGGTCATTCGGCTCGAGTTGAAGCCGGTTTTGAATGCGCATTCTCGCCTGGTCGAGAGCCGCTGCGCTGAGCTTTGCGTCGCCTGCCGCGCCCGCCGCATTGGCCGTCAGCATGGCGGGTTGGAATTCATCACCATTGAGATAAGCGGCGTGGCCGAGCAACCGCGCGGCGGAATCGTAGTCGCCATAGCCGAATACGATTCGTCCAAACACAAGGGTCGGGAAAAAGGCGTCCGGCCCAAGCCGCATCGCCGCGCAGAAGTTAGTTATCGCCTGCTCATACTCGCCGCTTAGCGCGAAGACATAGCCGCGCGCAGCGTAGCCGTCCGGCGCGCTGCGATTGAGATCGATAGAATGTGACGCATGCGCGACTGCTTCATTGGAAACTTCACGCAATTTCGCCTCATCGCCGCGCCCATAATAAAGTTGCTCATACATCATGGCGATCGAAAGCCAGGCGTTAGCTGAAGCGTGCAGCGGATCGGACGCAATCGTCTGTTTGAAAAGATCAATCGACGAGCGAATATTCGATCGCCCGCCGCGCAGGAAAGCGGCGCAGCCGTCCATATAGGAGAAAACTGAATAAAGGGCGCCCGGCGCCTCGGCGGCCGTGATCAGCGATTTGTCCATCGCCGATGATGCGCGCTGGGCCAATCGGTAGCCCGACTTCGGCACTGTTGCGATGAAGCGAGGCGCAGACGCCTCATCGCAGAATGCGCGTCGCAAGTCTCTGACAGCCTGCGTCAAAACTTCTTCGCCGACCGTCACGTTCGACCAGACGCGGTCCATAATCAAATCGCGCGAAACGACATCGCCTTCAGCAGCAATGAGCATTTCCAGAACCGCCATCGATTTAGGCGAGACGCGCCGCGTCGACGCGCCGACGGCGATAATTCTGCTGGCGGTGTCGATCGAGGCGTCGGCGATTATGTATTTGGCCATGAGAAAATCTCCGGCGACCGGGAGCGCGTTTCTCCCTGACAAGAACGGCCACCTGTACGGGAATTAGCAGGGCCGAGCAAAGATCAATCACATATTTTTCAGGATTTCTTCAGGTCGCCGTCGCTTCCGCCGGCCTAGAAGGGTCGCGCCAAAACGCATTGGAAAAACAGAGAAAGCCGATGAAATCCTATCTGTTGGTAGAGACCCGCGATCCTCATGAAATGAGGGATGTAGACTGGACCTGCGATGTTGCGCGCGCCTTGAGCCGCAAAGCGCAAGTCGCCCTGCTCCTTACCGAAAACGGCGTCTTTGGGGCGCGCCAGGGCTGCGGCGAAAATCTTGTCCGCAAGCTGAACGGCCAAGGCGTTGCAGTCTTCGCCGACCGCTATGCGCTCGCCGAACGCGGCATTGACGCGAGAGATCTTTCGGACGGCGTCAGCGTCGTCGACATCGATTACCTTGCGGACGCCTTGATTTCCGGCGTTTGCACAGCGTGGCGATAGGAGAAAAGAGATGACTGGAAAACAAACGATCACTGTCGCCTTGATGGATGCGCCTTTCGAAGCCTCGCGCACGGCGACAATCATGCGGCTTATCGATTGCGTCGTCGACAAGGGGTGCAATGTGAACGTCTTCGCCTATGAGGGGGCCGTTTATTTGCCCTTCGCTCTGCAAAAGGCGCACGCGAATTCCATTCACGGCCGCGATGTCGATGAGGAAGATCACCCCTTGCCGCGCGAATGGATCGCCGCGCTGATGGAAAAAGCGCGCGTCAGGGGCGTTCAGTTTGACTGGGTAAATTGCGGCCTGTGCGTCGATGAACGCGGCGCGTTCGAAGCGATCGACCGCGTCAGGCGCGGCGCGCCGGCGGATTTTTGGACAATGGCGACGAGCTCGGACAATACGCTCGTCGTCGGAACGAATTAGAGGCCCCTCATGAAAGTTCTGAACATCATCTCAAGCGCGTATCGCGCGACGCTCGAAGAGCAGGACGACACGATTGTCTGGTTGAGCCATATGCTGGCTGGCGCGGGCGCGGAAATCGACATCCTGTTGCGGGGACCTGCCGCGAATTACATCGTCAAGGGGCAGGAGGCGGGACCGTTGTCGATTGGCGGGCGCCGGCAAAAACACGCGCCGGACGTCCACGGACAAGTCGTCTCGTTCGCGGAAAAAGGCGGCGGGGTCTTTGTTATCGAGGACGATTTAAAGCGGCGCGGTCTGGCGAAGGCACCGGCGCTCGCCGCCGTTGAATTCGTTTCAACGCGCCGTTTGCCGCGGCTTTTCGAACGCTACGATTTCGTCTGGCACTGGTGATGGCTTGTTGCCAGCGACGCGCTGAGCCCCGGCTGCCTTATTCCGCAGGGATGGCGCCGCTGCGGGCGCTTGCAGGCCTCGCGCCGACGACCCTGTCGAAGCGCTCATGGTAATCGGCGTGTTCGGTGCCCATCCAGCGGTCCCACCAGGTGAAATAGAGCGCGTAATTGCCGTCAAGCTTTTCGTGATGCATGTGATGATGCGTCACCGTCGTCGACCAGCCGAACCAGCGGCTGCGCGTCCATCCTTTCGGCATCAATTCATAGCCGCAATGGCCGACCGCGTTCCGCAAGAGCATCAGCCACATATAAATGAAGATCGCCGAGAAATGGACCGGCACGAACGCGACATAGAGCGGCAGGATGGCGAACTCGACCGCCGCTTCCGTCGGGTTGAAGGAATAGGCGGCGAACGGCGTCGGATTGATCGAACGATGATGGACCGCGTGGAAATGCCGAAACAGTTTCGGGTGGTGCATCGCTCGATGCGCCCAGTAAAAATAGGCGTCGTGAACGATCGCCAGAAAAACGATCGTGAACACATAATAGGCCCAGCCGCGGTCTGATATGTTCGGGTAGAATTTGAAGACGCCGTATTCGGCGCCGGCGTAAACGCCGATCCCGATCATTGCGAAGATGAGTATCGTGCTCGCCGAATAGGCGAGTTCGCGGCGGATTTGCCGCTTGCGCGGGTTCGGTGGCGCGATCTTGCGCGAGGCGAGTTTTTTATGAAACACCACCCAGACGAGGAGAAAGACGGCGAACGATCCAAGGACATACCGCGATCCTTCGATCAGCAGCAGGAAAGGACCATATTGCGAAATCGCCGCTAACAGCGGTTCGGCAAACCCCATGAGGCAGCTCCCACACGCATGCCGCCTCCCCCGTTTCGCATTATGGCGGACAATCGTTAACGAGACCAGTCTTCTTCAGCCGCAGGCGCCTTCCATCGACCTAATCCAGTCGGCGATCAGCGCGACGCCTTCCTCATGCGTCGTCGACCGGCCGAGTTCGGGCATCATGTCGCCCGGTTTCGTCGTCGCCATGCGGTAGACGAAAATCGAATTTTCGGGCTCGCCCGGAACGATGTCGAAGGGCCGCCCGCCCGAGCCGCCGCCCGCCGCGACCGGCGTTTTGCAGGCGCCGTATTTAGGACCGAAGGGGACGTCCGGACGCAGATCGAGCCCCGACGTGTCGGCGGGACCGACATCGGAATGGCAATGCGCGCAATTGGCGTCGAGATAGGCGCGCGCGCGCAAATCGAGGTGTGCGGTCTCGTCAGTCCAATCGACGTTTTTGGGCGCCGCGGACGCATCGGCGGGAACGCCGGCCAGCAAGCCGGCGGTCAGCAGCCAGTCGAGCTGATTGAACCCTGGGATGAAACTCGAAGGCTTGTTCAAATGCCGCGTCTTGAGGCCGATCGGCATTATCGCGCGCGTCGTGTTGTTCGTCGCATGGCAACCCGCGCACTGGTTCTGGTTCGGCATCACATAGGCGAACGCTTCTTCGCGTCCGTCAGGCCGATGCAGCGTCATCGGAATGGCGGCGCCGGTGCGATGCAAAACCGCCTCCGTCTGCTCGTCGTTCCAGCGATAGGGTATCGCGACCCATCCGTCAGCGCGATGAACAAGCAGGCGCGTTTCTACAAGCCGCAAGCCGGCCAGCGGCATTGACCCATTTTCGACGGTCGGCGACGGGCCGACGACCACATCGCCGGTCCATTCCGCATCCGTCATCGGATAATAGAAGGTCTTCGAGATGATCGTGCCGACCGGCATGTCGAAAACGTCATTGTCGTCATAGACGGCGCTTTCGCCGGCGGGCAGCGTGATCGTCCGCAATTTGAGTGCGTAATCGGTGAAGAGCGGCGTCGCCAGGTCATAGGGCGTGACGCCCGGCGCAAGCGACAGCGTTCCCGCCTCGACAGACATCAACCGCCACTCGGAAAGCGTCGCCGGATAACCCTCTTCATGAAAGACAGGCGATGACGGCGCTTCCTCGCGCGCGCAAGCCGCAATCGCAAGCAGCAATAACGCGACAAGGAAACGCATCTATTCCCCGAGGCCGTTCGCCAACGTCACCGCAGGCAGCATTTCCAGCGAACAGCGCACCGCCTCCGTCACCATCTCCGGGTTTTTGAACTTGTTCGGCGCGTCGACATTGACGACGTCGGCGCCCTCATTGTCGACGCAAACGCGCAAGGCGGCGGGCGTCGCGCCGTCGACCTGTTTCGCCGGATCGACAAACCCGTCCCAGAGAACGTCGGGAATGGCCCCCATCGGCCCGAATTTGGCGATCTTCAACGCTTGCAGATCAAGACCGTCCGGGTTTTTGCCGCCGCCGCCCATGCGATTGGCGTAGACGTAGATCCCTTCCGGATAGCCGTCGAAATCATCGCTCATGCCGTCCTGCGACAGGCCGGAGGAATAGACCGAGGCGATGATGACGTTCGCCGTCTTGTTGTCCTTGATGTCGTTGTCGAAAATTTCAACCTGATCGTTCGAATTGATGACGACGCCGGAGCCGGCGGGGATCGTCGCGACCGGCGTTCCCGGATGGCCGAAATTTTTCCGGTTGTTGGCGGTCACGTCATTGTTGAAAACCCGCGTGCGCGCGCCGGGTTGCGACAGGTTCGGCATGTTGAAGACGAGAATGCCGCCGGTGTTGTCGGTTGCGACGTTTTCGTAGACGTCGGCGTCGAACGTGTTCTCGATTTCGATGCCGGCGACGTTTTTCTCGGCGCGATTATAGCGCACGACGACATTCTGCGATTGCCCGACATAGATGCCGGCGTCCGACGCGCCGATGGCGACATTGCTTTCAAGCAGCACGTTCTTCGTCTGGACCGGATAGATGCCGTAAGCGCCGTTTTCGGTTTTCGGCTCTCCCGTCCATTCGGTGCGGACGCGGCGGATGACGATATTCTCACCCTCGTTGACTTTCAGCGCGTCGCCTTTCGTATCTTCAATCGCGAGATCCTCAATCGTGAAATCGCTGGCGGTGACGAGAAGGCCTTCCGCGCCGGCGATCTGGTCCTTGAAGGACAGCACCGTCTTGTCCATCCCGGCGCCGCGTATGGTCACGCCGTCGACGGCGAGCGACAAGGAGCGGTCGAAGGAAAAGCGGCCCTCCGGTATTTCAATGACGTCGCCGGGCTTTGCGTCGATCAGCTGCGTCATCAGCCCGTCCTGATAGGAAGCGTCGGCGGGCGCGGTCCTCGTTTGCTCCTTGCGGCCGCAGCCGGCGAGCGCCAGCGCGGACAATAATGCGGCGCGCAGATAGATCGTCATCGGGCTCTCCCTTCCTTCGCGCGCGCATTATGCGGCCTTTGCCGCGCGGCGAGAAGCGCCGGGCGCAGCCGTCCGAACGGGCTTCCGCGCGCGGCCCCCGCATGCTCGCCCGCCTTCCACGCCCGCCGCGCGCTCATCCGGCTGCGGACGAGCATTGACGCCGCGCCCTGACGCCGTGAGCATTGATCATGCGTCAATGCTTGAACGAAAGAAGGGTGTGGAGATGTCGATGTCGCGCCGGCGTGTGATGGAAGCGGGGGCGGGCGGCGCGCTCGCCGCGGCGGCGGCGGCTTGCGCGCGCCCCGATCAGGCCGCCTCGAACGACCTTGCCGAACTTGATGCGGTCGAGACGGCGGCGCGAATCAAATCGGGCGAGCTTTCGGCGAAAGAAGCCGTCGATGCGGCGATTGAGCGGGCGGCGCGCATCGACAAGAAGCTCAACGCCATCGCCTTCAAGACATTCGATCGTGCGCGCGAGGAAGCCGGCGCAACGCAAGGACCCTGGGCGGGCGTCCCCAGCTTTGTCAAAGACCTTGATGACATCATCGGCTTGCCGACAGGCTTCGGCAGCCGCGGCTTTCCCGGCTACAAAGGAAAGGCGCAAACGCCGCTCATTGATTCATTTCTCGCGCTCGGCGTCGTCAGCCTCGGCAAGACGACGACGCCGGAATTCGGTTTGACCGCGACGACGGAACCCGCAAGCACCGGCAAGACGCGCAACCCTTGGCATACGGACTATTCGACCGGCGGATCGTCGGGCGGGGCGGCGGCGCTTGTCGCCGCCGGCGTCGTGCCTGTCGCGCATGCGAGCGACGGCGGCGGCTCGATCCGCATTCCGGCGTCCTGTTGCGGCAATGTCGGTCTTAAAGTCTCGCGCGGGCGCCATCCGCAAGCGCGGCCCGAAACGGCGGGGCCGATCACCATCTCGGTGCACGGCGTTCAGTCGCGCACCGTGCGTGACACGGCGACGGCGATCGCGTCGCTTGAAGTCGGCCGCACCGATCCCTCGCTTCCCGATATCGGCCTCGTGACGGGGCGGTCTGAAAAACGCCTTCGCATCGGCTATTTCGTCACCGGCCCCTATGGGCGGCCCGTCGATCCTGAAGTCATTGAGGCGACGAAAAAAGTCGCCGCGCTTTGCGAAGGCCTCGGCCATCAAGTTGAAGAAATCGCCTTGCCTTACGGCCGAGGGATTGAAGAGGCGTTCATTCTCTATTGGGCGAAAAACGCCGCAATCGCCGTCGGCAAATGGGAGGAGATTACGGGCCTCAAGCGCAACGGGCTCGCTTTTGAGAAATTCACGCTCGGCCTCATTGAGCATTATGAAGCGCATACGGATGAATTCGATGCGGCGGTTGCGCGGCTTCTCGCCGTCGAAACAGAATTCAATCGCTCCTTCAACGCCGCGGACGTCATTTTGTCGCCCGTCCTCGCCGCGCCGCCGGTGAAGCTCGGCTATCTCGACACCGGGCTTTCTTATGAAGAGCACATGGCGCGCGTCGCCGACTATGCGCAATTCACCGGGCTTTATAATATCGTCGGCGCGCCGGCGATTTCGCTGCCGCTCTCGATGTCGTCGGCCGGCCTGCCGATCGGCGCCATGTTCGGCGCGAAGAAGGGCGAGGAGCGAACGCTGCTCGAACTCGCCTATGAGCTTGAAGAAGCCGCGCCCTGGCGCGAACGGCGCCCGCCCGTATTCGGTTAGCGCTGGGAGCGGGATTTACCGCCTATCATCGCCGTTCGTCGAACGGACCTTGCCGCGCGCCGCGACCGTATTTATTTGCGGCTTTTGTTGTAAATTCGGAGACGGCGATGGCGACGGATTCGGCGCGGTTTTGGGACAAAATTTCCGAAAAATACGCTGCGCAGCCGATCAAGGATCAAGCGTCATATGAAAAGACGCTGGAAAAAACGCTGGCGCACCTGTCATCGTCCGATGTCGTTCTTGAAATCGGATGCGGGACGGGCTCGACGGCGTTGTTGCTTGCGCTGCACGTCAAGCGCTACGTCGCAACCGACATTTCTTCGGGCATGATCGATATCGCGCGGCGCAAGCTGGACGCGCAAGAAGTCCGCAATCTCGAATTCAAAGTCGCCGCCGGCGATCAGGCGGATAGCGTCGATGGCGGATATGACGCCGTGCTGGCGTTCAATTACTTGCATCTTGTCGGCGATTTGGACGGTCAGGTGAGGCGCGTTCGCGATCTGTTGAAACCGGGCGGGATCTTCATTTCGAAATCGGCGTGTCTCAGCGAAATGTCGCCATTCCTGCGTCTCGCCGTGCCGGTGATGCGCGCGACAGGATTTGCGCCTTATGTGCGCTCGTTCCGCGGCGGCGATCTTGAAAAGCTGATTGCGTCGAAAGGCTTCGACATTCTCGAAAGCGAACGCCTTCCGCCGTCCAAGCCGAACCGGTTCATCGTCGCGAGAAAGCGTTGATTGAAATCAGCCGACGGCCTCGACCAGTCCCCTGAAAAACGCCGCGCCGTCGACGCCGCCGAGAAGCGGGGAGATGACGCGCTCGGGATGCGGCATAAGCCCCAGCACATTGCCGGAATCATTGATGATCCCGGCGATGTCGCGCGCCGACCCGTTCGGGTTGTCGACATAGCGGAAGACGACGCGGCCTTCGCTTTCAAGCCGGTCGAGCGTTTCGGAATCGGCGAAGAAATTGCCGTCATGATGCGCGACGGGAAAATTGACGGCCTGCCCTTTTTCAAAGACGCTCGAAAACATCGACTGGTTGTTCTCAACCGTCAGCGTCACCGTGCGGCAGACGAAATCAAGACCGGCGTTGCGCATCAAGGCGCCGGGCAACAAGCCCGCTTCGGTCAGGATCTGAAATCCGTTGCAGATGCCGATGACCGGCGTTCCCGCTTTCGCCTTTTCGATGACGGCGCGCATGATCGGCGAGCGAGCCGCCATCGCGCCGGATCTCAGATAATCGCCGTAGGAGAAGCCGCCGGGAAGAACGATCAAATCCGTCGCCGGCAAATCGGCGTCGCCGTGCCAGATCATGTCAGGCGCCTTGCCGGTCGCCTGTTCGAGTGCGACGGCGGCGTCGCGGTCGCAATTTGATGCGGGAAAAACAATAACCGAGGTTTTCATCGCCTACGCCGTCAGCTCGATCGAATAGTTTTCCATCACCGGATTAGCGAGGAGCTTCTTGCACATGTCTTCGACTTTTGCGCGCGCCGCCGTCTCATCCGTTTCATCGACTTTCATCTCGATGATCTTGCCCTGACGGACATTATGCGCGCCGGCGAAGCCGAGGCCCGTCAGCGCCCCTTCGATCGCCTTTCCCTGCGGGTCAAGAACGCCTGATTTCAAGGTGACGATGATGCGGGCTTTCATGAAAAATTCCTCGTTCAGTCTGACGATTCGGAGCGGCGCCAACGCCATACTCCCGCCGCCGGCCCCCTGCAACTCGCGATCGCGAATCGCCAAAACGTCCGCCGTCAGGCGGCGTAGCATGGGCTCCGGCGCCGCTAATGAGGCCGAAGATTGCGATGCGACGCAGCGTTGCCTAGGGTCCGCCCGTCACCGTCTGGAGGGGTCTCATGATATCGCGCCTAGCTCTTGCGGCCGCGCTCGCCGCCGCATCGTCCGCCGCTGTCGCCGCAACGCCGGAGGAAGAGGCCTACGCCCGCCGGCTGATGGAAAAGGCGGTGAGTTTCAAATCGACCGCGGAGCACGGCGAGACGCGGCTTTTCGCGGAATATTTGGCGGGCGAGTTCCGGGCGGCCGGGTTCGCCGCAAAGGATATCGAAATCGTTCCCGCCGGCGCTTCCGTCGGTCTCGTCGTTCGTTACAGGGGCGACGGCTCGTCAGGCAAGGCGCCGATCCTCTTTCTCGGCCATATGGATGCGGTCGAAGCCGATCCGAAAGACTGGACGCATGATCCCTTCACGCTGACGGAGGAAAACGGCGTCCTGTACGGGCGCGGCCTTGTCGACAACAAATACGGCGTCGTCGATCTCACCCAGACATTCGTCCGGCTGAAAAAATCAGGGTTCGTTCCGACGCGCGATCTCGTGATCGCGTTTTCGGGCGATGAGGAAACCGGCATGCAGACGACGCGCGCCCTCGCTGAAAAACTGAAAGGCGCTGAATTCGCCCTGAACGGCGACGCGGGCGGCGGCTATGACGCGGGCGAGGGCGGCAATGCCGTCTATTATATCCAGGCGGCGGAAAAGACCTACGCCAGTTTCGAGATGACGGTGAAAAACTCCGGCGGCCATTCCTCGCAGCCGCGCAAGGACAATGCGATCTACGAACTGGCGAGCGCGCTGAAAAAGATCGAGGCGCATGAATTTCCGGCGATGTGGAACGACATCACGCTGCGCAGCTTTGAGGTTGAGGCTGACAGCGCTGACGAAGAAACAGCCGCCGCCTTGCGCCGGTTCGTCGCCAAGCCCGGCGACAAGAAGGCGGTGAAGACGCTGTCGAAGGTGACGTCCATGAATGCGGTTCTGCGCACGACCTGCGTCGCCACCATGCTGAAGGCGGGGCACGCCGAGAATGCGCTGCCGCAAACGGCGACAGCGACCGTCAATTGCAGGATATTTCCCGGCGTCTCCGTCGCCGATGTCAAAGACGAGCTTGCGCGCGTCGTCGACAATCCCGCGACTGAATTCGCAACGTTGGGGGAGCCAATGGAAAGCCCAGCGTCGACGCTGACGCCTGAAATCGAGAAGGCCGTCGTCGACGCCGTGAAGGCGCGTTATCCGAATGTCGTCGCGGTTCCCTATATGGAGGCGGGCGGAACGGACGGGCTGCATTTCCGGCGCGCAGGCGTTCCGACATTCGCCGTCGGGTCGCTCTTTCTCAAGGAAGGCGATGAGCCCAATTATCACGGCATGAACGAGAACCTGCGCGTTGAGGCCTTTAACGGCGGCCTCGACCATTGGAGCCGCATCATCAAGGCGCTCGCCGGCGGGAAGTCGTCGGACGATCAGTAATTGTAGCTGACGAAGAAACGGATGTCGGCGTCGGATGCGGCGCGCGACAGGCCGAACAGCGTCGAGAATTCATACTTGACGTGTTCTCCGACCTTTCCTTTCAGCACCGGGCCGAGCTGATGTTTCTGCTCGTTGAAAGAGCCGAAATGATCTGTCGTGCCGTAAGAGTCGAACATCTGCGCGCCGAGGCGGACGCCTGAAGGCAACTTGTAGGTGATTTCCTCGCGGGTTTCGATCGACACGCCGTCTTTGGCGCGATCGCCGAATTCATGCCCGAGAAGGACCACGCCCCGAAGCTCGAAATGCTCGTCGAGTTCGAACTGGTTATGCCAGGCGACGCGCGCGCGTCCCGGCGTTCCATCCTGAAGCGGGATATTGCCGTCAAAGCGAACCGCCGAATCCCAACCGCCCGTGTCTTCGCTTTCCTTGAACTGGTGGAGGATTTCGATGCTTGCGATGGTCGGCTTTAAGGGATCGGCGTCATGTCGCGCCATGGTCAGAAGGATGCGCCCGCGCCAGCTTTCGCTGAAGCCGTGCTGGTAATGCAGGCGATGCGTGTAGCCGTTCTCCGCGCCGTCATTTTCCGGGGAATAGGAGAAGCGGTATTCAAAAAGATTCTCGCCTTCTTTGACGTCCGACCCCGAAACGCCGCTTGTGCTCTGGGCGAATGCGCCGCCTGAAGGCGCAACGATCATGATTATCGCCGCCGCAAAAAAAAGAATCGAACGCATCGCCGCACCTCAAAATTCGATGCGCGGCGGCCTAGGGCAGCTGCGTGAAGGATTTGTGACGCTTTGATAACGAAAAGATGAAGATCGGCTGACAGTCCCGCAACCGTTTCACGACAAAGGGTTATTTTTCGTTGTCGGCGACGAGGACCGGCCCTGACGCGCCGCCATGGCCGTTGTCTTTCAGGACGCCGAGACGTTTGGCCACTTCGCGATAGGCGTCTGTCACGCCGCCCAAATCCTTGCGGAAGCGGTCCTTGTCCATAATCGCGCCAGTTTCCATGTCCCACAGACGGCACGAATCGGGGCTGATCTCGTCGGCGAGGATGAGGCGCACGAGATCGCCGTCATATTGACGGCCGAACTCGACCTTGAAATCGACGAGCTTGATTCCGACGCCGGCGAAGAGGCCGCACAGGAAATCGTTGATCCTGAGCGCCAGCGCCATCATGTCGTCGATTTCCTGCGGCGTCGCCCAGTTGAAAGCGGTGATGTGCTCTTCGGCGACGAGCGGATCGCCGAGCGCGTCGTTCTTGTAATAGAACTCGATCACCGAGCGCGGCAATTGCGAGCCGTCTTCAAGGCCGAGCCGCTTGGCGAGCGATCCGGCGACGACGTTTCTGACGACGACTTCCAGCGGGATGATCTCGACATGGCGGATAAGCTGTTCGCGCATATTGAGGCGGCGGATGAAATGCGTCGGCACGCCGATCCGCTCAAGGCCCTGCATGATGAATTCGGAAATGCGGTTGTTGAGGACGCCCTTACCCTCCAGCACGGCGCGCTTCTGATTGTTGAAGGCGGTCGCATCGTCCTTGAAATACTGGATGAGGGTGCCGGGCTCCGGCCCCTCGAACAGGATTTTCGCTTTGCCTTCATATACCTGCTTGCGGCGCGCCATTTTGGCTGGGTCCTTCAAAACGGGGGGTCGCTCAAGGCCTGAACTCTATCGTCCGCCATGCGACCGGAGCGGGCGGCTATACGCGCTTGGTTCGCTCAAGAAAACCCCTACATCGAGCCGCAGGCCGGCGTCTATCGGGGGCGCCGCGCCGCGGTCTCAGCGTCGCATTGCGGGGTCGGCGTTGCGCAGGTAGAACAGGCGATCTCCGCCGCCAAAATTCAAGGATTTCAACGCTTATGACGACTTTTGACGACCGCAAGGACAGTTTCGAGAAGAAATACGCCCATGACGAGGCGTTGCGGTTCAAGGCGGAGGCGCGGCGCAACAAGATGCTCGGTCACTGGGCGGCGGGCCTGATGGGCCTCGCCGGCGACAAGGCGGAGGAATACGCCAAATCCGTCATCAAGGCGGATTTCGAAGAAGCGGGCGACGAAGACGTCTTCCGCAAACTGAAGGCCGATCTCAAGGCCGCGGGCGTCGATCAGTCCGACCACCAGATTCGCCGGCATATGGAAGAATTCCTCGCCAAGGCGATCCAGCAATTGAAAGAGCAGGGCTGACGCCGGCGCGGGGGCGATGATGGTCGATCCTGCTTCATTCTGGCTGTTTCTCGCCGGCGCGCTCATCCTCAATGCGACGCCGGGGCCCGACATGGCGTTCACGCTCGCTTCCGCGACACGCGGCGGCGCGCGCGCGGGGCTGGCCGCAGCCGCCGGCGTCGGCGCCGGATCGCTTATCTGGGCGGGGCTTACCGCTGCGGGTCTCGCCGCGCTTCTCGCCGCCTCCGATCAGGCGTTTGCGATCATCAGGACGGCGGGCGGCCTTTATCTTCTCTATCTCGCCTGGCGCGCTTTTCGCACGCGCAAGGAGTTCAAGACCGTCGAAGGCGCCGATGATCTCGTCGCCGCATTCAGATCCGGCGTTTTGACGAATCTCTTCAATCCGAAAGTCGGTCTTTTTTATCTCGCTTTTCTGCCGAGCTTCGCCAATCCGGCGATCGGCCCTGTCTGGCTGCAGACGCTGACGCTCGGCGCGGTTTTTTCGCTTACGGGTTCGCTCGCGCTCGCGGGCGTCGCGTTCGCCGCCGGCGCGGTGCGCGATCGTCTCGCGGCGTCGGAACATCTTCGCTCGGCGTTCGGCCTCGTCGCTGCGACAATGTTCGGCGCGCTCGGGCTTCGGCTGCTTCTCGTCGGCGGGCGCTAGGGCGCGACTGCGCGAAAGCGTGGCGCGGCCGCGATGCGCGTGCCAAGCTCTCTGCAAACGAAAAACAGGAGTTCAGCCATGGGCCGCGTTGCGGGGAAAAAGGTTTTCATCACCGGCGGCGCGCAAGGGCTCGGCGCCTGTTTCGGGCGCATGCTGGCGGCGGAAGGCGCGAAAGTTTTCCTAACGGATGTCAACGTCGCCGGCGCTGAAAAAACCGCGGCGGCGATCGACAGGACCTATGTCGGCGCCGCTTCTTTCTGTCATCACGACGTGACGAAGCGCGAGGATTGGGAGAACGCGCTTGGCATGGCGGCCGAATTCATGGGCGGGATCAGCGTTCTCATCAACAACGCCGGCGTCGGCGGCTGGGGCAATATCGAAACGGAGACGATTGAGGGCTGGCGGCGCACATTCGATATCGATGTCGATTCGATCTATATCGGCACGCAGCTCGCGATGCCGTATCTGAAAGCGTCGCAACCGGCGTCGATCATCAACATCTCCTCCGTCGCCGGCCTGATCGCGAGCGGCGACATGCTCGCCTACAACACCGCGAAGGCGGCGGTCTGGATGATGTCGAAATCGATCGCGCTTCATTGCGCGCGGCAAGGCTACGACATCCGCTGCAATTCGGTGCATCCTGTCTTCACCCGCACGCCGATCATCGATCCGCTTGTCGCTTTGGGCGGCGGCGGCGAAGCGGGGGAAAGCAAGCTGACGCGGCAGATCCCCTTGCAGCGTCTCGGCGAACCGGAAGATGTAGGCTATGCGGTTCTCTATCTTGCATCCGACGAATCGCGATTTGTCACCGCCTCGGAATTCAAGATCGATGGCGGGATTACGGCGCAATAGCGCCGCTGACGCAGCCTGGAAGATGTGGCGATTGACGACTCAAATCCCGAAAGCGAACCGGTGTGCGGCGCGCTGCGTAACCAACGGGCAAGCCCAATCGCCGGACGCGCGCACTTTAAAGAAAAGATGTCCTTAAAACCAGCAGACTCGCCCTGACCATCGCCGCGCCGCTGGGGCTCGCCGCCTGCGGCCAGAAAGCGGAAACGCAAGCGGATGCGGCGCCGCAAGCGGCGGAACCAGCCGAAGAATCAGTTGCGCTCGAACATGGCGCGCAGGAAACGGCCGTCGAGGGGCCCCTTTGCCTTACCGCCGGACCGCAGACGCCGCGCGACATAACAAGCAAGGCGGGCCTTAATGCGGTCATGTTCGACATGGCGCCGCCGGCTTCGGAAATGAACCTCTGCAATATCCACACGCACACCAATGCGGAGCATAGGGTCCGGACTTCTCGATCTTCGTCGACGGAACGGATCACGGCGGCTACGCCTGCAATGCGAGCGCGGACCTCACCGAGGCGGAACGCGCGCCAGCCGACGGCGCCTTCCACAATGTGAAGCCGGGCGACACGATCGAAGTCCACTGGGTTCACACCTCCTGCGAGGCGACGCCCGGCGAAGGGCTCGGCGCCTGCGTGCCGGAAAGCTGCGAAAATCCGCTCTTGCGCGTCGAGGCGCAGGTGTTTCTCGTCGTCAATGACGCAAACGCGCTCGATTTCACCAGCATGGCCTATGGCGGCAATGTGGTGAACGGTCTGCATCAGGCGAAATCGATTCCGTCCGACACCGGCGCGCCGGTTCTCTTCCGCGGATCGACGACGGGGCCGAGTTACGATCAATCCAAATGCTCGCCCGCCCAGGTGACGTGGAGCGTGCGCCCGCAATGCGCCAAGCTCGACATCAATTCGCTGCATCGCTGGGCGGAAAGCGGCAACGTTTTCAAGGAAACGAAGTTGCATGGCGTGCGTCAGCTTGTGACGGCGCCGTAACTTCTTTCGCCGATCGAATAAGCGATTGCGGCCTATTTCTTCGCGCCCTGACGCGCGAAATAGGCCGACGCGCCGGCGAGATAGTCTTCGCGGCCGGCGACGACGAAAGGCGCAATCTGCAGGATCGTCGAATAGACGCCGTCATGGATGCGCGCGCGGTCGGTCTGTTCCTTTTCGGTGACGGCGCGGTATTGCAGCCAAAAGGTCAGATGCGCCGCGATGCGGTCGGCGAGCCGGTCTTTTTCATCCAGCAAAAAGGCGACGAGCTTCTGCTTTTCAAGCGACGTCAGAATCGCGAGCGTCGTCGCCTTTTTCAGCGCCAGCAGCCGGGCGAGCCGTCCGCGCAGGGAAGGGCAGCGTTCAAGGATGGACGACATGCCCTCGTAAAAGAAACGGAAATCATTGATTTCCTCGAAGATGATGTAAACGAAAATCCAGTTGTCTTCGAGCGACAGGGGCTTGTCGATCGACGCCGAAAGAACCTGGCGCAGCTCGATCTCGAACTCATCGAACAAGGCTTCGATGATCGCTTCCTTGCCTTTGAAATGATAATAGAGATTGCCTGGCGAAATGCCGAGCACGGCGGCGATGTCGACGGTTGAAACCTGCGCCTCGCCTTCGCTGTTGAACAGCGCGAGCGATGTCGTCAGAATGCGCTCGCGCGTTTTTATTTTTGCGGGCTTTTTTTGCGCGGTTGCGGGTGAGCGGGCCATGCGCCGCGCCTCAGGCGGATTTTTTCTTGACGGACTTCTTTTTGGCGGCGGGCTTTTTCGCGCCGCGCGAGAGTTCTTCGACCCTTGCTTCAAGCGCGGCGACGCGCGCGCGCAATGCGCTCACCTCATCGATGAGCGACCCCTGATCCTCGCCGAGGCCGATGCGTTCGCGCATGCGCTTGATGCGATCGTCAAGCGACAGAGCCCCGGGCGCGACTTTCGCCGCGACCTTGCGTCCGCGTTCTTCAACCTGCTTTTCAATCGCCTCGCCTTTGGCGACGAGGTCGTCGAAAACGCGCGCCGATTCGCCGGTCAGTTTGGCGACCGTTTCCTGCGCCTCTGAAAAGGCGCGGCCGTAGGCGCCGATCCCGGCGAGCCAGATCTTGCGGGCCGTGTCGGCGGACTGCGCAGGTTTCTTCGCCAAAATCGCGCTCCTCGGTTTGCGTTCGCCGACGCTAGCACGAGCGCGCCGAAAAGTTGAACGCCGCATCGGCTCCGCGGCTCTATGCGCTGTAAAAAATTCGACCCCGTCTCGTGGGGGGGGGGCGAGACGGGGTCTTCGAGCGCCTCTCGGGTCGGAGGGTCAGAGAAGCGCGCTGATTGCGGTCGCGTATCCGGCGGCGATAAGGCCGAAGATGCTGACATTGGCTAACCGGCTCATATGTCTCTCCTTGCTTCGCAAAGGCATGTGTGTCGCGGCGCCGTCTCGGCCAAGACAGTCGCTCCTTTCGCGATGAAAGGAATTTCCTATCGCTGCGCGGGGCTTTCGGCGGGAATGAGATCGGGAAATTTCTTGCGCGCCGTCGCGCGCGCCATTTCGGCGATCTCGCGATAGGCTTGCGCGCCGTGCGCATTCTTGCGCCAGGCGAGAGAAATCGTGCGGACGAGGCGACGTCCGCCGATTTTCTTTATGACGATCTCGCTTCGCGGACGCACCTCCGAGTGGGCGTAAAGCGCCGGGAGGAACGCGGCGCCCATTCCCATGCCGACCATCAACCGCAGCGAATCGAGACTTGTGCCTTCAAAGTCTCTCGCCGGCAGCGCCCCAAAACTGTTGCAAAGGGCTATCGCTTGATCATGAAGCTGATGGCGCGCCGACAGCATCAACACTTTAAGGCCCTTGAGATCGCCTGTTGAAAGCGTCTCTTTTTTCGCCAGCGGATGGTCGGCGGCGACCGCGAGATAGAGGGGTTCCTGAAAAAGCGGTTCGCTTACGAAATCGGGTCCGTCGACGCGCAGCGGCGTCAAGATCGCGTCATGCGCCGCGCGGCCGAGGTCGAAATCAAGCTCGCGCGGGGCGTCTTCGCGGACGTAAAGGCCGAGCTGCGGGTGACGACGGTGCAACGCCTGAACGATGTGCGGCAGGAGATAGGGGCCGATCGTCGGCGCAACGCCGAGGTTGATCGTGCCCTTAAGGCCGCCGCGCGCGCCGGAGGCGTAGTCGCGCAACGCTTTTTCTTCTTCGAGGATCCGGCGCGCCCGATCCGCGATGTCGCGCCCCGCCGGCGTCAGGGCGGCGCCGCGTCGGTTGCGTTCGACAAGATCGAGTTCAAGCGCTTCTTCAAGATTGGAAATCTGAACGCTCAGGGAGGGCTGGGTGACCCCCAGATGTTCGGCCGCGCGGCGGAAATGACGGAATTGCTCGACCGCCAGCAGGCAACGCAGCTGTTTCAGGGTTAATTCCGCGTCGGTCGACATGGGGGCGCTCCTATGATTGGAAATTCTTATTGAGATAATAGCTTCCGAAAGGTTTTCCAGATCATTTGGGCGCCCATTTTTCTGGCGAGGCAAGAAAAGGAGCCCGCCAGTGACCGCGCCGCAACTGATCGATGTCGACGCGCTGCGCCCCGCCGAAGATCGAGAGTCGTCCCGGTCACACTGGGTGCGCCTCTCCCGTCGCAAGGCGCCGGATTCCTGCGCGCGGCGTGAACGGCGCAAACAGGCGCGGCTCATGGCCGACGCGATCAACGGACCGCCGCTTGTTCTCATCGCCCGCTGGGACGGCGACGTCCGCACGCTATGGGATCAAATCGAGACGGCGACGGATTGGGGGCCGTTCGAACTTGAATCGATGAGGGAAATTCCGCGCGGCGGAACCGCGCGCGCGCGGCTTTTTCTGTGCCGGTTCAATTACCACGGAACGCCGGAAGCGCGGCTCGAATTCGAACAGGTTCTGTTCGACGTGCTTTCGCGCATTGCGCGATGGGAACGACCGCCCGCCGCCGCTTGATCGCAGCCTGACACGCTTCCTAGGAAATAAAATGACCGCCATCATCGCCAAAATTCAGGATTTCATCAGGCTGGAATCGACATCCGGCGTCTTATTGATGTTCGCCGCCTTGCTGGCCCTTCTCGCCGCTAATTCGATGTTCGCCGATTTCTACGGCGCGTTGTTGTCAACGACAGCGTCGATCACAATCGGCGCTTTTGAAATCAACAAGCCTCTTTTGTTGTGGATCAATGACGGATTGATGGCGGTCTTCTTTTTCCTGGTCGGTCTCGAGATCAAACGCGAGACGCTTCAAGGCGAATTGTCGAGCGTCAAGAAGGCGACGCTTCCTGTTTTCGCTGCGATCGGCGGCATCGCGGCGCCGGCCCTTATCTTTGCGTTGATTAACGCCGGAGATCCCGCGACGCTGCGCGGCTGGGCTATTCCGGCCGCGACCGATATCGCTTTCGCGCTTGGGGTCTTGGCGCTCATTGGGACCAGAGCGCCGACCAGCCTCAAGATCTTCCTGCTGGCGATCGCGATTATCGACGACCTCGCCGCGGTCATCATCATCGCGCTGTTTTACACCGGCGATTTGTCCGCGCCGGCGCTCCTGATGGCGCTTATCGGCGTTGCAGGGCTCGTCGCGCTTAACCGGCTGCGCGTCACGCGCATTACGCCTTATGCGCTGATCGGCGCGTTCATTTGGGTTTGCGTTCTGAAATCCGGCGTGCATGCGACGCTCGCCGGCGTCGTGACTGCGCTCGCGATCCCGATCGCCGGCAAGACGAAAGACGCGCAATCGCCGCTGCATCGGCTTGAGCATGGCCTGCATCCCTGGGTCGCGTTCATGGTGCTGCCGATTTTCGCCTTCGCCAACGCCGGCGTTTCTTTCGCGGGGGCTTCGGTCGATGCGATCCTTGCGCCGTTGCCGCTCGGCGTTGCGCTGGGCCTTCTTATCGGCAAACCGCTCGGCGTTCTTGCGATGAGCTGGCTTGCGGTTCGCTTGGGTCTCGCCGCACTTCCGAAAGACGCAAACTGGCTGCAGGTGACCGGCCTCGCCTGTCTCACCGGCATCGGCTTCACGATGAGCCTCTTTATCGGTTCGCTCGCCTTCGCGACGCCTGAGGCCATGAATGCGGTGCGAATGGGCGTCTTCGCCGGTTCGCTTGGCTCGGCGCTTATCGGCGCGGCGATCCTCATCGCGGCTTCATCAAAAGCGTCCTTGGGCGAGAAAGCGCCGGACGCCAAAGTCTCGAACGCGAAGACATTTTCTTCAAACGTCAACAACGCCGAGCGCGCAGCGGCATAAACCGCGTGACGCTAATTCGCGGCGGCCGCCGCGTAATGCCGCGCCGGCGCTTCTTCCATCGCCGGGCGGTCGAGAAACGATTTGAGGACCGGGATCACTTCTTTAGCGCGCGAGAGCGCAAACAGATGCCCGCCGTTTTCAACGACGTGCAGTTCCGATTTCGGGATCATGAAATTGAGGATTTTCGCGTTGGCGAGCGGCACGATATTGTCGCGGTCGCCGGCGAGAACGAGCGTCTCATGCGGCAAGAGCCGCAGGAAGGGAAGGCTGGTCCAGCCCATCATCGCCATCAACTGATAGACATAGCCCGAGCGCGTCGGCGCCGTCATCCGCGCGGAAAATTCAGCCGCGCCTTCCGGTTCGTCGCCGTAAAGCGTCTCGAAATTCTTGGCGAGGAAATCGCGATCCATATAGCGCTTCGGATCCGCCATTTTCGACAGCGACTGAACCTTGCCCGGCACCATGATCGATCCCGGCGAGGTCGCGCACAGGACAAGCCTGTTGACGCGGCGTTGATATTGAAAGGCGAATTGCTGCGCCGCGCCGCCGCCCCATGAAACGCCCATCACGTCGACCGGACGGTCATAGCCGTAATGAAGCAAGACGGATTTCGCCGCATGCGCCACCCACCACGGGCGATAGGGCGCGACCGGCCCAGGCGAACCGCCGATTCCCGGCAGGTCGAAGGTGATGATGTCGCGATCGGGCAGCGCCTCGGCGAGCGGCTGGGCGATTTCGAGATTGGCGCCGATGCCGTTGAAAAACAGAAACGGGCGCTTGTCGCCGACGCCGCGCCAGACGGCGGCGCGCAATTTCTGAAATCCGACGGTGACGAAGCCGAATTCCGGCAGGCGGTGATCGTCGATACTCATACGGTTCCCTGTCGGTTTTCTTCAGCCGAAAACATATTCGCCCGGCGCCTTAGCGACCGGCGGGAATTTCTTCGAGCCGAGTTTTTCCGGCGCCGGTTTTTTCTCTCCCGAGCGCTTGCCGAGCCAGTTCGTCCACAAGGGCCACCACGAGCCCGATTGCGGTTGCGCGCCGGCGAGCCATTCGTCGGCGTTTTCGGGGAGATTTTCGTTGGTGAAATATTGCGCCTTGGGATTGCCCGGCGGGTTCAGCAGCGCCTGGATATGCCCGCTGTTCGACAGAACGAATTTCACGTCGCCGCCGAAGAGATGGACGTTGCGATAACAGGCGCGCCAGGGCGTGATGTGATCGGTGACGGCCGCGACCATGAAGGCGTCCTGCGTCACCTTTGAAAGGTCGATCTTGTGTCCCATGAAATCGACCTCGCCCGGATTGGCGAAGCGCTTGTCGAAATACATGTCGAGATAATCGGAATGAAGCTGCGCCGGCAGGTTCGTCGAATCATTGTTCCAGTAGAGAATGTCGAAGGGCGGCGGGCTGTCGCCCATCAGGTAATTGTTGACGACGTAATTCCAGATGAGATCGTTCGGGCGCAGCCAGGCGAATGTCTTGGAAAGATCGTCGCCCGACAAAATGCCTTTCTTTTGCGAATAGCGGCGCGCGCTTTCAATCGCCTCGTCGGTGACGAAGAGGCCGATTTCGCTGTCTTCCTTGTGGCCGTCGAGAACGCAGACCTGAAGCGTGAAGCAGTTGATGAGATCGGATTTGCGCGCGGCGAGTTCGGAAAGAAAACTCGCCGTCGTGATTCCGCCCGAACACGCGCCGGAGACGTTGATCTGTTTCGATTTCGTGATCTTGCAGATCGCCTCGGCCGCCTCGATGAGCGCCGCGACGTAATCCTCAAGGCCCCAATGCGCATGCTCTTTCTGCGGATTGCGCCAGGAAACGGCGAAAGTCTGAAAGCCCTGACTCAGCATGAAGCGGACGACGCTTTTGTCCGGCGACAGATCGTTGGCGTAGAATTTGTTGATCTGCGGCGGCACGACAAGCAGCGGAATTTCGTAAACGTCTTCCGTCGTCGGCTTGTACTGGATGAGCTCCAGCATCTCGCTCTTGAAAACCACCGCGCCCGGCGTCGTCGCCAGATTCTCGCCGACCTTGAACGGGCGTCCGTCGACCTGGCTCGGCATGCCGCTATTGTGACGAATGTCGTGAAATGCGTTCTGCAAGCCTTTGACGAGCGAGGCCCCGCCGGTTTCGTAAACGCGCTTGATCGCCGCAGGATTGCCGATCAGCGTGTTTGTCGGCGCCATCGCGTCGGCGATGATGTCGAGCACGAATTTCGCGCGGACCTTGTCGGCTTCATCAACGCCGGAATCGGCGATCCAGCCCTCGAAGCCTTTGCGCATCGCGAGCCAGGACTGCATCGTGTATTTGTAGAGCGGATTATATTGCCAGGTCGGGTCCTTGAAGCGCCGATCCTTACGGTCGGGCGCAATTTCGGACTCGCCCTTGACGATTTCGACAAGATCCTTGCCGTAATTGGCGAGATGCTTGGTGAAGGGCGCGGGCTGCTTCGCCGCGTGTCCGATCAGCACGCCGAGGGATTTCAACAATTCCGTTCGGCGAACGCCGATGATCGGATTGAGGGCGGTCGGCGTTTCCGCCGCCTGCTGACCAAGTTCGTCGCTCGACTTAGACATGAGGCCCTCCCGCGGATATTCGTCAGCAAGCGGTTGAAATGCTTGCCATTAGCGCCCTGAAGTATTCGCCGTTCCCGCCCGATTGGCAAATGGTCGCTCTTTTGCGGCGCAACAAAAAGCGGGGCGCCTAGGGAAAACGCCCCGCTTTTTCTACGCTACGCAACTCTACGGAGGGGGAGAGCGTTCAGGCCGCTTTCGCGCGCTTGACGCGGGCCGGCTTTTTGGCCGCTTCCAGCTTTTTCGTCAGCGCTTCGACTTCGGCTTCAAGTTCCTTGACGCGATCGTTCGCGGCGCGCGCCGGGATGAAGGCGCGGACTTTTTCAAAGCCGGCGCCGTAAACGCCTTTCGCGCGGTCGCGAACATCGACCATTTGCTCTTTCGCGGTCGCTTCGACTTCTTCGCCTTTTTCGACAAGGTCGCCGAAGAGTTCGGCGTATTTCGTCTTTAGATTGGCGATCGCCGGCTTGGCGCGCTCAAAGGCGAGGCCGTAGGCGCCGAGATAGGCGAGCCAGCCTTTGCGGATCGCTTCAACGGCGTTCAGTTCGGTCGCTTCGACGGTTTCTTTGCGCTTCGTCATGATGTCTTCCTTTCAGGGCTCGGCGCAGGCGCCGGTTCATCTGCAGCCTAGATAGGGAAGCGATCTAGAATGTTCATCCAAATTTTTGTGCGATGCAAAAAATCAAAAAATCCTTTTATATACAGTTAGATAGATTCAAGGTAGGCCGGGAAAACTGTCGACGAACTGGATTTTGAGATCCGGAAAGCTGTCGACATAGCGGATGGTGAAGTCCGGAAAACTGTCGACGAACAGCCATTCGCCGCACTCGTCCGGAAAGCTCTCGACCTGCCTGACGCGGAGATCGGGAAAGCTCGTCACTGTCTTGACCGTGAAATCGGGAAAGCTGTCGACGACCCGCACCCGACCGTGAAGAGGAACGCCGTTGAGCGCGCAGCCCGCATCGCTTGCCGCTGAGACGACGGTGAGAAGAGCGATGGCGGGCGCGGTCAGCAGATCAAGCATGGGCTTTCAAGCAATCGTCGCCGAAACTGATCAGCGACGGATGGCGGAATAATGACGGCGGCGAAAAAAAGACCGGCCCCCAGGGAGGAGGGCCGGTTTTACGCTGCTACTGACGCGACCGGATCGCTGGACCCGTTCGCTAGACATGGGCGCCGGTCGGGCGTCGCCGGCCCCGGCGGGATCTGGTTGGCGGCGGTCGCCTGGCGGTGTCGATCCTGCCGGAACTCTAATTAAATGCGGGGTGCGACGCGCGCATGTCGGCTCTGTGAAGATTGCGTGACCTTCGTCAAAGCGCCGGGCCGAGCGGGCTGTCTTGCGGCGAATTGCGTTTATAAGGGCCGGGTTTGCGACGAAATCCGGAACCAATCATGCAGGCCGGCTACACGACGGACGTTCCTTTTCCAGCGACCTTCGCGCCGCAGCAGGCGCCGATTCATGTCGCTGCAATCGCGGCGCTTTCCGGCGTTGATGGCGCGTTTGATGATTCATTCGCCTATTGCGATTTCGGCTGCGGCGAGGGGCTTACGGTCGCCTTGTTGGCGGCCTGTTATCCGCAGGCGCGGTTTTACGGCGTCGATGTTAATCCCGCCCATATCGAAGCGGCGCGCGCTTTTGCGAAAGGCTGCGCGATTGACAATGTCGACTTCATCGAAGCCGACTTTTTGGCGTTTGAAAGCGGCGCATTGCCGCCGCTCGATTACGCGGCGATTTCCGGCGTCTATTCCTGGCTGCCGGCGGAAAAACGGCGCGGCCTTGCGAGCATCGTGTCGAGCGGTCTGAAGGCGGGCGGCGCTTGCGCCGTGCAGTATCGCTGCATGCCGGGCGTCGCCCCCCGGATCGCGACAGACGGGCTTGCGACATTTCTCGCCGCGCAGTCTTCGGGCGCAAGTTCGGCGCGCATCGTGACCGCGCTTGGCGCAATCTCCAACCTTCTTGGCGCGCCGGATCTTCCGTTCAATCGCGTCAACCCGACCGCGCGCGACTATCTAAAGGAGCAGCTTGCGGCCGATCCTAATTATCTCGCGCATGATGTCCTGAACGCCGATCACGCCGGCGTCTGGTTCCATCAGGTCGCGGCGGATTTTCGCGCTTCCGGCCTTGATTTCGTCGCGCAATTGCGTCCGCAAATGAACGCCTGTCCGGATTTGTTTGAGCCGCAGCTTGCGCAGCGATTCTCGCTCGCCGCCGGCGGTTACGACGACCCGATCGCCGGACAGGAACTTATCAATATTGCGGTGAACGCCGGCTCGCGCTGGGATCTGTTTGTGAAGCCGCGATCCGGCTCGACCGAAGCGCGACGGACGCCGCCCTTGCGGCGCCTCTTCGTTCGAGGTCTTGCGGGCGTCGATCATAGGGCTCCGCGCCAAGCGCTATCGGGGCGCGTGACCGTCGATCTTTTCGCGCCCGTCTATGACGCGGCGCTCGATATGCTCGCTTCAGAAGACGTCGCCGGCGAGACGCTGATGGAAAAGCTTGCCGCGCAAGCGAGCGAGACGACCGCGCGTCGCGCGTTGATGAATCTGCTCGCCATCGGATTGATCGGTTTCAGCGCGGCGCCGTCAATTGAAACGGCCGCAATTGCGGCGCCGGCCTTTTCGGCGACCGAGAGGCGGCTGCTTTTCGAAACCCTGCGATACGAAAAGCCGCAGCCCTTCCCGTCGCGCCGGCTTGGCAATTGCGTCCCCTTGCCGCTGCGCGACCGCGCCATCCTCGCTTCTATGGCCGTCGACAGCGTTGAGGCCGCCTGGGCGCTTATCGAGGAAAAGGGGGCGAGCGTCAGGACCGCCGGCGGGCGGGAAATCATGTCGCTTGAGCGGTTCAAAGCGTTCTTAAGCGAGGAGGGGGCCGACTTTCGCGCCCAAAGACTGCCGGCGCTGCTGCGGCTCGGCCTGTTTCAGTGACGCGCGGCGGTTGGCGGCGAAAAAAAATGGTGCTGCGAGAGAGGATTGAACTCTCGACCTCTCCCTTACCAAGGGAGTGCTC
>CALAZI010000134.1 GCA_937895955.1 uncultured Alphaproteobacteria bacterium
TATCACGACATGGTGGCGTTGCAGCATCGCCTGCTGACTGAAGGGCTCGGCGTCGATCGCCTGCGGCTTTTGATGGGGACGTCCATGGGTTGCATGCACGGCTTCATGTGGGGCGAGATCTATCCAGAGTTTGTCGAAGCGATGATGCCGCTCGCCTGTCAGCCGGTCGAGATCGCGGGCAGGAATCGCATGTGGCGCAAGATGACGATCGACGCGATCAGGAACGACCCGGACTGGAAGGGCGGCGATTACGAAGAACAGCCAAAAGAAGCGCTCAGAACCGTCGCGAGCCTGTTGTTGATCGCCGGCGGCTCAGCGATCCCGCTGCAGGAGGAATATCCGACACGCGAAGCGGTCGACCCGATGGTCGAGGCGCGGATCGCGCAATATGTCGATACGATGGACGCCAATGACTGGCTCTATCAGGTCTCGGCGTCGAAGAGTTACGATCCCTCGCCCGATCTTGAGAAGATCACGGCGCGCGTCCTGTGGATCAACTCCGCCGACGATTTCATCAACCCGCCCGAACTCGGGATCGCCGAGCGCGAAGCCGCGCGGCTGAAGAACGGGAAATTCGTCCTCATCCCCGCGAGCGCTGAAACGAAAGGTCACGGCACGCACACATGGGCGGCGCTGTGGGAAGCCGAACTCGCCGAACTGCTGCGCGATGCCGCAGATGCGAAGTGATCGCTTCATGCGCTGAACGGAGTTGCAAGGCCCGCCGAATGGGTTAGCGTCCCTCTTGGCAGAGATTGGCGGCTAAGGGGCGTTCAATGACAATCAGACACTCGATCGGCGCAATCGCCGCGGCGATTTTCATCGTCGCGCCGGCGTTCGGCGCGGATAAAGACGACGCGGACAATTCGCGCAAGTTCACGGCTGAGCGCGTTTTCGATCTTGAATACGCCGACGACCCGCAAATTTCGCCGAACGGGCGAACGATCGTTTACGCCCGCCGGTCGATGGACAGGATGACGGACAAGAATGTCGCCGACCTGTGGACGCTCGACATTTCAAGCGGCGCGCATCGCCCGCTGATCGACGGCAAGGGTTCGGTCGCCGCGGCGCGCTGGTCGCCGACGGGCGATCGGCTTGTTTACCTCGCTCCCGGCGGCGACGCGCTCGAACTGCGCGTTCTCTATGTCGACAGCGGCGAAAGCTTCTCGCTGGCGCAATTGCCGGAAGCGCCGGGCGCGCCCGTCTGGTCGCCGGACGGAAAGACCATCGCCTTTTCCATGCTCGTTGCGAAAGACGCGCCAAGTTTCGCAAAACCGCCGAAGGCGCCCGACGGCGCCAAATGGAACGAGCCAGTGCGCGTCTTTGACAAGATGCAGATTCGTTTCGACGGCGCCGGCTATTTGCCGTATGGAACGACGCATGTCTTCACCGTGCCGGCGGAAGGCGGCACGCCGCGTCAGGTGACAAAGGGCGAGAATGATTTCGACGCCCCGCAATGGCTCGACAATTCGACCCTGCTTGTCGTCGGCAATGACGTCGAGGACGCCTATCTCGATCCGATCGAAAGCGAGATTTACGCGGTCAACCTGAAAGACCTGTCGATGCGCGCGCTGACGACGCGCGACGGCCCTGATTTCTCGCCCGCCGTTTCGCCCGACGGACGGCGCATCGCCTTTCTCGGTTATGACGACAAGCTGAAATCCTATCAGGAGACCGATCTCTACGTCATGAACCGCGACGGGTCCGGCGTTACGAACCTGACGCGGAATTTCGGCCGCAGCATCGACGCCCTCGCCTGGCGCGGCGGCGCGATCGTCGGACAGACGGAAGTCGACGGCGACATTCATCTCGTTTCCTTCAACCTCGGCGGCGGCGCGACGACGCTTGTCAAAGGCGTCGGCGGAACGTCGATCGGAAGACCCTACGCGGGCGGCAGTTTTTCCGTCGCGAAAAACGGGTCGATCGCCTACACGGCGGGCTTCGCCGATCGGCCGGCGGAAGTCGGCCTCTGGCGCGGCGGCGCGCCGACGATCATGACCGATCTCAATTCCGATCTGCTCCGTTATCTCGACATGGCGAAGATCGAAGAGATCAAGGTGAAATCGAGCGCCGACGGTCGCGAGATTGAAGCCTGGGTCGCGCTGCCGCATGGATTCAAGGCGGACGGCTCCTATCCGATGATCCTTGAAATTCACGGCGGGCCGTTCGCAATGTACGGTCCCTATTTCGCCGCGGAGATCCAGCGTTACGCTGCGGAAGGTTATGTGACCGTCTATGTCAATCCGCGCGGATCGACCGGCTATGGCGAGGAATTCGCGCAATTGATCGATCTCGCCTATCCGGGCGAGGACTATGACGATCTGATGAGCGTCGTCGATGCGCTGATCGCGAAAAACTATGTCGATCAAAAGCGCCTGTTCGTCACCGGCGGATCGGGCGGCGGCGTATTGACCGCCTGGATCGTCGGCAAGACGGATCGTTTCGCGGCGGCGGCGACGGTCAAGCCCGTCATCAACTGGCAGACCATGGCTCTCCTCGCCGATATCGGCGCCTTTGTGCGGCGCCACTGGATCAGGGCGGACCCGTGGGAGGATCGCGAAACTTACTGGAAGCTTTCGCCGCTTTCGCTTGTCGGCAATGTCAAGACGCCGACCATGGTGATGGTCGGCGAGGAAGACTGGCGCACGCCGACATGGGAGGCGGAGCAGTTTTACGGCGCCTTGAAGCTCCGCAAGATCGACACCGCACTCGTCCGCGTGCCCTCCTCGCCGCATTATATCGCCTCACGGCCAAGCCGCCTGATCGCCAAGACCGACAACATCATGGGCTGGTTCGCCAAATACGACCCGTCGAAGGCGAATGACGAATCGGAAAACGACTAGGCGGGAAAGACTTCCATGCCGGGGGCGAACGCCGATAGGCTTCAGCGCCCTGCAAGAATAGAACGAAGCGGGAGGCCGATCGGGATATGGGCGTAACAAGCGTTCAGTCTGCGGCGCCGGGAGAAACGCATCAGACCGACGCCGTCATCATCGGCGCCGGGCCTTGCGGCCTCTTCGCCGTTTTCGAACTCGGCCTGCTCGGCATCAAGGCGCATGTCATCGACATTCAGGACAAGCCGGGCGGCCAATGCGCCGAATTGTATCCCGAAAAGCCGATCCTCGACATTCCGGGCATCCCGGTCGTCACCGGCGCCGATCTCGTCAGCCGGCTGATGGAGCAGATCGCGCCTTTCAACGCCGTCTTTCATTTGAATGAAATGGCGGACAGCCTTGAGAAGACCGGTCATGGCTGGCGCCTCGCGACCGATCTCGGCACGACGATAGACGCGAAAGTCATCGTCATCGCGGCGGGCGGCGGCTCTTTCACGCCGAAGAAGCCGCCGATTCCCGGCATTGACGATTATGAGGGAAAATCGGTTTTCTATGCGGTCAGAAAGCGCGACGCTTTCGCCGGCAAGACGCTCGTCATCGCCGGCGGCGGCGATTCCGCGCTCGACTGGACGCTCAATCTGGAACCGATCGCGAAACGCATCACGCTGATCCATCGACGCGACGAATTTCGCGGCGCGCCGGAAAGCGTCTCACGCATGCGCGCGCTGGTCGAGGCCGGCAAGATTGATCTGAAGATCGCGCAGATCAAAGGGCTCGAAGGCGCTGACGGCCGGATCAGCGGCGTCGCCGTTGAAAACGCCGACGGCGCGGCGATCGTCCCCTGCGATACGATGCTCGCCTTTTACGGCTTGACGATGAAACTCGGGCCGATCGCCGACTTCGGGCTCAATCTCAATGAGAACCGCATTGCGGTCGACACGGAGAAATTCGAAAGCTCAACGCCCGGCATCTTTTGCATCGGCGACATGGCGAATTATCCCGGCAAGCTGAAGCTTATCCTATCGGGCTTTCATGAATCCGCGCTGATGAGCCATGGCGCGTTCCATTATGTTTTCCCCGACAAGAAACTGAAATTCCAGCACACGACAAGCGCCAAGGAATTGCAAAAAACTGTGACGGGAACGACGCCGATGGACGATTGAACACGAACTGGCGCGAAATCCAACCGATCCGGCGCAAATATAGGCCCGACGAGCGTGAGTTGTTTAATAATCCGCTTCGGCCGTTATGGAGCAATTCATGAAATTGCCGGGTTTCATCATCGCTCTGCTATCCATGTCAATTCCGAATGCGGCTGGCGCTTGCGCAACCGACGACAATCTTGAATTTCTTGTCGGCGAATGGATGACCGGCGCCAAAACCGAAGCGCCTTCCATTGTTCAAAAATACCAATGGGGGCCGGCGCAAAGTTACATCTGGGCGCAGACGTCAATTCTCGACCCGAACGGAGACGAACACCTCCATTTTGTCGGCATGATTGTTGTCAACCGCGCCACAGCGGTTCACGATTATCTCTTTGTCGTTGAACCAGGAACCGGCGCGCACGAAAAAGGGCGAATAATTCGCGAAAATGACGGCGTCGTCGTCAGATCTGTGCGGTTAGTTGACGGCGCAGGCAAAGAAAGCGAATTCCGCCAGCGCTTTGAATGCGACAAGGACGGCGCATTGACGACATCGCTTGAAAGGCGTGCG
The DNA here is from genome assembly GCA_937895955.1 of uncultured Alphaproteobacteria bacterium. Lineage (GTDB taxonomy): Bacteria > Pseudomonadota > Alphaproteobacteria > Caulobacterales > Parvularculaceae > Amphiplicatus. Next base: position 4,545 of record CALAZI010000134.1, read on the forward strand.
AGTGACGGCTGGACGCCGACATTTCCCGGATCGATCGGCATGATAATGACGAAACGGGCGTAAAGCGCCGCAATTCTATTAACCATATAGCGCGCTGATTTTACGGCGCTTTCCAAGTTATCCCCCTACTTATCCCCCTCCCTTCCGGCGGCCTTATGATGGACGTCATCCCGGATGCTGCGCGACATGAAATGACGCGCTGCTGATCCGGGATCGCGTGCGATTGAGAAAGATCCCGTGTCTGCAAAGCAGCGCTTTGCGCTGCTTTGCGCACGGGATGACGAAAGAAAGGAGGATGCGCGATGAAAAATGCATTGTACGACGCAACGCGCATTCGCCTTGCGCGCGAATTTCAGATTTGCGGATTATCCGCACAAAACCGCTGCAGCCCGCATGCGGCCTCACATCAAACTATCCGCCGGTGCGGGGATTATCCGGCAAATGCGGACAAACCTTCCCGCAACAGGCGAAATAGCTTACCCGTCAGAAATCTGTTTCAGCGCCGCAGCAAGCTTTTCCTTGCGTTCGCTGAACGAAACCCGTCTTTCGCGGTTTTCCTCAACGATCTCGGCCGGCGCGCGCTCAACGAAATTCTTGTTCGACATCTTCTTGTCGATCGCCTCGATTTCCTTGTCGCATTTGTCGATTTCTTTTTTGAGACGCGCCTTTTCCGCCTCCATGTCGATGATGCCGGCGAGCGGCAGCGCAAAGACGCCGCCCTCATGCACGACCTGAACCGCTCCTTTCGGCGCATCGGGCGCGACATGGATCGACTCAAGGCGCGCAAGTCGCGCAATGAGATCGCGATAAAGATCGAGGCTGAGCGAGACGCCCGCATCGGGGGCGATCGCGACCATCGGGATTTTCGCGCCCGCCGGCACGTTCATTTCCGCGCGCGCCGAACGGATCGCCGTGATGAGGCCGATCATCCAGTTGATTTCCGCCGCCGCCTTTTCCGCCGCCGGAAACTCGGCCGGCTTCGGCCAGTGCGCAATGACAAGGGCGCCGTCCCGCCGCGCCGTCGCATTCCACAGCTCTTCGGTGATGAAGGGCATGAAAGGATGCAAGAGCTTCAATATCTGCGACAGCACCCAAGCCGTCGCTTTGCGCGTTTCATCTTTCGTCGGTCCATCCGCGCCCATCAGGATCGGCTTCGCCAGTTCCAGATGCCAGTCGCAGAAGACATTCCAGACAAAACGGTAGATCGCGCCCGCCGCATCGTTGAAGCGATAGGTTTCAAGCGCCGATGTCGCCTCCGTCGCGCAACGACCCGCTTCGTGGATGATCCATTGATTGAGCGTCTCCTTCGCGCCGGCCGGATCGAACGCGGGATCGAACGCGCATTCGTTCATTTCGCAATAGCGCGCGGCGTTCCAGAGCTTGGTGCCGAAATTGCGGTAGCCTTCAACGCGCGCTTCGGAAAGACGGATGTTTCGTCCTTGCGCAGCCATCGCCGCAAGCGTGAACCGCAAGGCGTCCGCGCCGTATTTGTCGATGAGGACGAGGGGATCGATGACGTTCCCCTTCGATTTCGACATTTTCTGGCCCTTTTCATCAAGCACCAGCGCGTGAATGTAGACGTCCTTGAACGGCACTTCCTTCATGAAGTGACAGCCCATCATCATCATGCGGGCGACCCAGAAGAAAATAATGTCGAACGCCGTGACGAGAACGCTCGTCGGATAGTGGCTTTTCAACTCCGGCGTTTCATCCGGCCAGCCCAAAGTCGAAAACGGCCACAGCGCGGAGGAAAACCAGGTGTCGAGCACGTCCTCGTCGCGCACGAGAAGCGGCCCCTCGCCGCCCTCATGCCGGCGCATATTATTGATGTCTTCAAGGCTGTAGCCTTCTTGCGCATAGCGCTTGATCGCTTCTTTCGTCGCCTCTTCTTCGGTTTCGGCGACATAGATATGGCCGTCCGGCCCGTACCACGCCGGTATCTGGTGACCCCACCAGAGCTGACGCGACACGCACCAGGGTTCGATATTGCGCATCCACTGGAAATAGGTCTTCGTCCAGTTTTCCGGGACAAAGCGCGTTGCGCCGTCCTCGACCGCGGCGATCGCCTTCTTCGCCATCTCCTCGGCGTCGACATACCACTGATCGGTCAGCATCGGCTCGATGACGACGCCGGACCGATCGCCGAAGGGCTGCATGATCTTCTTGTCTTCGACCTTGATCAGCAGGCCGCGTTCATCAATGTCGGCGACGACCTGTTTGCGCGCTTCAAAACGATCGAGCCCTCGGTATTTCTCCGGGATGTAATCGGCGTCGAGCATTTTCGCGTGCTCATCCATCAGGATGTAGAGCTTGATGCCGTTGCGCATGGCGACCTTATAGTCGTTGAAGTCATGCGCGCCGGTGATCTTCACCGCGCCGGAGCCGAAATCGGGATCAGGATAATCGTCGGTGATGATCGGAATGTAGCGATCGGCCAGCGGAAGAAGGCATTTCTTGCCGACGATCGGCGCGTAACGCTTGTCGGAAGGGTGCACCGCGACGGCGCCGTCGCCGAGCATCGTTTCCGGGCGCGTCGTCGCAATCGAAATATAGTCGCGCGTTTCCCATTCGGTCGGATTGCCGTCATCGTCGTAGGCGATCGGGAACTGATAGGTCTCGCCGTTTTCGAGCGGATATTTGAAATGCCAGAAATGGCCCGCGACTTCCGTGTTCTCGACTTCGAGATCGGAAATCGCGGTCAGCAATTTCGGGTCCCAGTTGACGAGCCGCTTGTCGCGATAGATGAGGCCTTCGCGATAAAGCTGCACGAAGACTTTCTTCACCGCTTCGGAAAGCCCTTCATCCATGGTGAAGCGTTCGCGGCTCCAATCGCAGGAGGCGCCGAGCCGCTTCAGTTGCGAGACAATCGTGCCGCCGCTTTCGGCTTTCCACTTCCAGACTTTTTCGATGAATTTCTCGCGGCCGAGTTCGGTGCGCTTGGGTTCCTGACGCTCCATCATCTGGCGCTCGACGACCATCTGCGTCGCGATGCCGGCGTGATCGCAGCCGGGTTGCCAGAGGACGCGCCGTCCGCGCATGCGTTCGAACCGGCAGAGGACGTCCTGCAGCGTGTTGTTGAGCGCATGCCCCATATGCAGCGAGCCGGTCACATTGGGCGGCGGGATGACGATGGTGAACGGTTCGCCCTCGCCGGACGGCTTGAAGACGCCGGATTTCTCCCACGCCTCGTAAAGGCGGGGTTCGGCGGTTTGCGGGTCGAAGGCTTTATCGAGCATGGGTCCGGTCGGGTTAGAAGCGTCGGGATCGGCGGTTTTAACGCGAACTTGCCGCAGCGCAAAAGAATCCGCGGACTCAAATTCAGGGCAATAAAAAAGCCGGCGTTTCCGCCGGCTTTCCGAAACCCCTGGGGGCTCGCGCTAACGCCGGCGGCGGGCGACGCGCTGGACTTCCTCTTCCACCTTCTGCTCGACGATCTCGGCGAGATTGGCGTCAAGCCAGTCCTTGATCATCGGCCGCAACATCTCGACGACGATGTCCTCAAGCGTGTGGCCCTCGCCTGTCGAAATCTGCACCGATTGCGACAGGTTCATAAAGGCCCTCGAGGCGGCGTCGGCCGTCGCATTCTCAACGATGCCGTCTTCTTCGTCAGCCATGGCTTCGGCCACATTTTTTCTAATCATCTCAACATCTTCCGTTGCGAATTTCTGTTCAGGCTCGACCGCCGCCGGGGCGGGTTTCGGCCTCGGTTGCGGGGCGGGCGCGGCCTGGGCCGGCCGGGGCGGCTCGGCGCGCGCCGCGGGTCTCGCCGGCGTCGCGTCTTCTTCATCCTCGGAAATGATGCGCCGGATCGAGGCGAGGATTTCCTCCATGCTCGGTTCTGGCTGTGCGTTGCTCATGGACCAGTCGCCCTGTCGTGTTGCGCCCTCGGTCGGCTATCGACCGAAACCTTCTCGATCGCTTCTTCTCTGCCGCTTCGCGCCAAGGTGCAACCCTCTGATTTAACCCGGGTTAACGGGACCGTCGGGGTTTTCCGCGTCAAAGGCGGGGGCGCCCTCCGGTCCAAGAACCCCCATCGCGGCCAAAAGCTGGAACGTCGCGGTCCTTGCGTCCCGTTCGGCGTTGGCGAGCGCAACCTGCGCGTTGAGGAATTCCTGTTCAGCGTCGAGGACATCAAGCGTCGTCCTGACGCCAAGCTGCGCCTCGCGGCGCACGCCCGTCAGCGCCAGTTCGTTCGCTTCGACCTGCGCCGTCGCCGAGACGATATTGGCGCGCGCCGCCTGCAACTGCTCCCACGCGCCGGTCACCGCCGCCGTCGCGCGCCGTTCAGCCTCGTCGATGCGGCGCCGGTCGGCTTCATTGAGCGCCTTCGCCTCGCGCACGCGGCTGATATTGAGGCCGCCGAGAAAGATCGGCACCGTCGCGCGCGCGCCATAGGCGAATTGCTCGTCGGTGTTGATGAAAGAGTTCGGTTCCTCCGCATACTGATAAGACGCCGTCAAGGAAATCGTCGGCGAGAACGCGCCCTTGGCGACAGCGACATTGCGGCGCGAGGCCTGTTCGGCCATGCGCGCGCGGATGACGACCGGCGCGCCGGCGGCGGCGATCGCCTGCGCATCTTCGAGCGATGTCGGCGCCGGCGGCAAACCGGGATCGGGATCGAGCGTCGCCGGCGTCTGGCCGATGATTTCAGCGAATGTCGCGCGGCTGACCGCAAGGCGCGCCTGCGCCGTCGTCAATTGCGCCCGCGACTGGGCGAGACGCGCATCCGCCTGCGCGACATCCGTCTTCGTCACCTCGCCGACATCGAAGCGAAGCTGCGCCTCACGCTGCTGGCGCAGAAGAACCTCGACATTGTTTTTTGTCGCCTCATAAACAGCCATGTCGCGAACGACGTCGAAATAGGCTTGCGCGGCGCGCTGCAGGACATCCTGCTCGACAAGCGCCAATTGCGCGTTGCCGGCCTTGACGCGCGCTTTCGCCGCGCGGATGGCGTTGAA
>CALAZI010000135.1 GCA_937895955.1 uncultured Alphaproteobacteria bacterium
TCTCCCTCCCTTGAAAAGGGAGGGCCGGGGAGGGTTCAGGTTAAACGGCGCTCGCGAGGTGATTGTCGGGGCTGTTCGCCCCGCCGAATACGATCTTGCGCATGGGGATTTCTCCGTGGAGGCGGGGGGATGTTAGGCGCGGGAGAGGGGAAGGAAGAAGAGGCGCGAATGCAGAATTAGAACGGGCTTTGATTTGATTGAAACTCGAATGTCAAAGAGTTGTCGGCAAATCGTTCAGTTTGCCAGTTTGATTTTGCGCCGATACTATTAAACGACTGCTTTTCGCCGAAAGCGGACGTTTCTAACATGGATTGCCAAAGTGGGGCGCCGCGCGGCAATTCAATTCGCACTGAATTATTTGCTTCAGGACATTCATGTAAACAAGTTGCGATGTCTAAATACTGAATAGAATAAAACCCACATCCGACGGGAGCAGAAAAAACTCCGCTTTATACTCGAAAATACATCTTATCGGGGCGCGGATTTTTCTCGAATTCTCCTAATTGGGTCGCATTGCGGCGACGAGAAGAATTCAAGTCGCGGCGCGTAATAGATTGATTTCATTCATCGCGACTGCCCGACATGGTTAACGCTTAACCATGATCGCCCTCTTGCGGGCCGAGTTATCCCCCGACTTATCCCACCCCTTTTTTCTTCGCGTATGATGGTCTCGCCGGATCGGGAGAGGCGTTGGGCCTGCCGTTCCTCAACGGGTCCGGTGCGGCGCGCGGCGCCTGGCTTGCGGCGTTACGGACGCAGGGCGGGGCCGTCGTCCCCCATGCCAGCGAACCGCTCAACGAGTTGGGCGAGGCGCGAGGATCGGAGCGCGCGAAAAAAGAGCCGCAATGGATGAAAGGCGCACTGCGCCGGTCATTCATGATGCGCGGGACGCGAAGCGTCCTGTACTTAACTTAGATCGGATGGTTCGCGTCCCGCGCGACCTCTCCCGTCTTTATCGCGCGCTGCCGGAGGAAACCCCTCGCGGAGAAGGAGAAGGCGTGTTTGTCGCCAGCATGAACCCTCCCTTTCGACCAACGAAATCGCTGTCGCGATTTCGGGTCTCAAGCCCTCCCTTTCCAAGGGAGGGAAGAGCGGCGCGCCAATCTTCTCCCTCCCTTGAAAAGGGAGGGCCGGGGAGGGTTCAGGAATGATGGGAAAATGGGGAGAGCGCAGAAGGAGCAATCGTGCCTGACAGGAAAATGAAAAAGCGAACCGCGCCCGACATATTCGCATTGATGCGCGCCGATCCGGATCCGCCGCCGCGCGCGTTCACCGACGCGGATCAGGCGCTGATCGACGGCGACGGCGGCGATTTTTTCACGATGTGCTTGATCTGGAGCGACTGTTTCGCGCTGCCGTCGATCTTTGCGGAAAAGCGCCGCGCGAACGGCGATCCGACAGCGGCCCCGAAAGACCACGAATGCGGCTGCAACGTGCTCAACAATTCTTTCAAGCCGGTCTGCGAAAAGCGGCGGCCGGGGTGCGAATTTGAAAAGCCGCCGGGCCCGCCCGCCTGTTTCTGGGGCGGCGTTCCTCGCGAGCCGCCCACGGAGATCTGGCCGCGCAGTCGTTACGCCTACTATCAGGCGCTGCCCGCGTTCCTCGCTTACGCGGACGCCTCGCCTTCGGGGCGGCGCGCGATGGAGCGGCAGGTGCGGCGCGCGCTTTCCGTCCCGCGCGCAGCCGCGTTCATCGCGGTCCTTGTCGAACAGGTTGCAAGGCTTCGAGGGAAACGGGTAGTCATCTCGCCGCCTGCCGCCGCCGCACCGGAAACGCCGCCAACGTGATCTTTCGCCGCAAGCATAAAGGCCGTCTCACTCAGGCGGCGAGTTTGAAAGCGCTCCGCGCGCGCGGCGTCGAGATCGCGAGCGTCATCGATGTCGGCGTTCAGCGCCAAACGGCGTCGCTGATCGAGTGTTTTCCGGACGCGCCGCATTTGCTGATCGAACCTGTCAGCGCCTTTCACGCCGACATCGCGCGCAATTATAAATCGCTCCGGCATGAAATCGTCGCAGCCGCGGCGTCTGACGAAAACGGCGTCGGGCGGCTGGCGACCTCGGCGATCGCAGGCGAAGGCGTCACGCACGCGCATGTCGGCGAGGCGGGCGAAGATGTCGCTTTGCGCCGGCTCGATTCGCTCCTGCCGAAAGAGGCGTTTCCCGCGCCTTACCTTCTCAAGATCGATGTCGACAGCACCGAGGCGTCGATGAAAGCGCTCGCCGGCGCGGCGGGGATCATGGGCGGGGTCCATTGCATCGTCTGCGAGATGATCGCGACGCATTTCGTTGCGCTCGCCGCGCAGATCGAGGCCGCGGGATTTGCGCTCTGGGATATTGTCGACGTCACCTATTATGACGACGTACTCTATCAGTGCGACGCGATTTTCGTTCGTCGCGCGTCTTTAGCGACGAATGGAAAACTGAAGCCGTTCAGCGCCGCTTCGTTCGATCCGAAGAAATGGCGCGTCCTTCGCGACTGATTTCAGGCGCGCATCAGCCGCGCGGCCTTGGGCGCGAAATAGGTGATGACGCCGTCGGCGCCGGCGCGGCGGATCGCGGTGAGGCTTTCGATGATTGCGCGGTCCTCGTCGATCCAGCCGTTTTGCGCGGCGGCCATGATCATCGCGTATTCGCCGGAGACCTGAAACGCGAAGGTCGGCATTTTGAAAGTCGTTTTGACGCGATGGATAATGTCGAGATAGGCCCCGGCGGGCTTGACCATCACGCTGTCGGCGCCCTCGGCGATGTCCATCGCAACCTCGCGCAGCGCTTCATCCGAATTCGCCGGGTCCATCTGATAGGTCCGCTTGTCGCCTTTCAGAACGCCGGTCGAGCCGATCGCGTCGCGATAGGGGCCGTAGAAACAGGAGGCGTATTTCGCGGCGTAGGACATGATCTGGACGTGGCCGAAGCCTTCGGCGTCGAGCCCCTTGCGGATCGCGTCGACGCGCCCGTCCATCATGTCGGAGGGCGCGATGATGTCGAAGCCGGCGCGCGCCTCGACGATCGACTGGCGCACGAGCGCGTCGACCGTGCGGTCGTTGACGATCTCGCCATTCTCAAGGAAGCCGTCATGGCCGTGATCGGTGTAGGGATCGAGCGCAACGTCGGCCATCAGCCCGATCTCGGGAACGGCCTGTTTGATCGCTTTCGCCGCGCGGCACATCAGGTTGTCCGGGTCAAAGGCGAGGGCGGCGTTCGCCGAGCGGTCTTTCGCCGAAGTGTAGGGAAACAGCGCGAGCGCCGGGATGCCGAGGGCTTTCGCCTCCTTCGCCGCCGCGACCGCGCGGTCGACCGAAAGGCGGCTGACGCCGGGCAGCGAGGCGACGGGTTCTTCGACGTTTTCGCCCTCGCGGACCACCATCGCCCAGATGAGCTTTTCGGGGGCGAGAAGCGTCTCGGCGACGAGCGCGCGCGACCAGGCCGTCCGCCGCGTCCGGCGCAGGCGGGTCGACGGAAAGGATTGGGAAAGATTCATCGCCATGAGCGGTCCCGCGCGAAAATTTCCAAGATTTCATGCCCGCTTACGTCGGTCATTGCAATTTGATTGCAAATTGATCGAGCGCATTTAACCGGCCTTTTAGGGAATTCGCTTAATGTCCCTACAGTTTTAGGCGTGCGAGGCGAGAAATGGCGGCGGCAGGACAAGCGATGGTCGGAACGGCGATTGGGCAGGGGACGAAATCCCAGGCCCAACCTGAGGAATTGCGCGCCGCCTATCTGCAGCTCCTGCATCTCGTCGAGCGGATGCACCGCCAGCTTCTCGACGTCATCAAGGATGAGCTTGAGCGGCTCGGCCAGACCGACATCAACTCCGTTCAGGCGCTGCTCCTCTATAATATCGGCAACGCCGAACTGACCCCGGGCGAGCTGCGTTCGCGCGGCCACTATCTCGGCTCGAACGTCTCCTACAACCTGAAGCAACTGGTTGATAAAGGGTATATTCGCGACCAGCGTTCCGACGTCGACCGGCGTTCGAAGCGCGTGTCGCTGACGCAGAACGGTCTCAATGTCCGCGATCGGCTCGCCGAACTCTTCGAGCGCCAGCTCGGCTCGGTCGAGCAGGTCGGCGGCGTCGACGTCGCGCTGATGGAGCAGACCAACAAGTCGCTGCAGCGGCTTGAGCGGTTCTGGGCGGATCAGGTTCGCTACCGTCTGTAAGGCGGCTTGTTGCGAATCATTCTTAGAAATCAAAGGGAAATGCGGCGATCCGTCCGCAATTTCCGATCAAAAATACTGGCAATCGGCGGCGAGCGCCCCTTAATAAGACGCACGGCAATAAGCGGCGTGCGCCATGACATTCGACTACAGCCAGGCCTTCCGGAACGCCCTCGAAGCGGTGCGCGCGGAAGGCCGCTATCGCGTCTTCGCCGATCTTGAACGCATTCGCGGGCGGTTCCCCCGCGCGATCTATCACGGCGGCGGCTCGCCCAGGGAAATCACGGTCTGGTGCTCGAACGATTATCTCGGCATGGGCCAGCATGAATGCGTGATCGCGGCGATGAAGTCGGCGGCCGACAAGGTCGGTGCCGGGGCGGGCGGCACGCGCAACATCGCCGGCACGACGCATTTCCATGTGCTGCTCGAACGCGAACTGGCCGCGCTTCACCGCAAGGAAGCCGCGCTCCTTTTCACCTCCGGCTATGTCGCTAATGAAGCGACGCTCGCGACGCTTTCGAAGATCCTGCCCGATTGCGTCATCCTGTCGGACGAGCTGAACCACGCTTCGATGATCGAGGGCATTCGCGGCGGCCGGTCGGCGAAGCTTGTCTGGCGCCATAACGACCTTGAGCATCTGGAAGCGCTCTTGCGCGACTTGCCGGCGGAGCGGCCGAAAATCATCGCGTTTGAATCCGTCTATTCGATGGACGGCGACATCGCTCCGATTTCGGAAATCTGCGATCTTGCGGAAAAATACGGCGCGTTCACCTATCTCGACGAAGTGCACGCCGTCGGTCTTTACGGCGAAGAGGGCGGCGGCGTCGCCCAGCGCGACGGCGTTGAGGCGCGCATTGATCTGGTCGAAGGAACGCTCGGCAAGGCGATCGGCGTCATGGGGGGCTATATCGCCGCCAGCGCCGCCGTCGTCGATGCGATCCGTTCTTACGCCTCGGGCTTCATCTTCACGACCGCCTTGTCGCCTGTGCTCGTCGCCGGCGCGCTGCGGAGCGTCAAGATCCTGCGCACGTCAAACAATCTGCGCGAGCGTCATCAGGAGCGCGCGGCGACGCTGAAGGCGCGGCTGACGGCGGAAGGCTTTCCCGTCATGCCGTCGGTGAGCCACATCGTTCCGTTGCTGATCGGTGATCCGGTTCGGTGCAAGGCGGTGTCCGATTATCTGCTGGAAGAGCATGCGATCTACGTCCAGCCGATCAATTATCCGACCGTCCCGAAAGGAACCGAACGGCTGCGCCTGACGCCGTCGCCGCTTCATTCCGACGCTGAGATGGATCATTTGATCGCCGCTCTTAAAGACGCTTGGCGCAAGATCGGCGTGCGTGAGCGCAAGCCTGCGCTAGTTGCGGCGGAAGCGAACGCCGCCCTGCCATAGGCAAGGCGGCGCGTTTTTTAGATCAGGATTTTCCAGGCCGACCGCGCCGCTTCTTCGCGGCTTTCCTGCGCTTCGGCGCCGCCGCGCCTGCACGCCCAAGGCCGATTTCCTTGGCGAAATCAGAGCGCCGTTTCGCGTAATTCGGCGCGACCATCGGATAGTCGGCCGGCAGACCCCATTTGCGGCGATAGTCTTCCGGCGACATGCCGTATTGAGTGCGGATGTACCGCTTCAGCATTTTCAGTTTTTTGCCGTCTTCCAGGCAGATCACATAATCCGGCGTTATCGATTTCTTGACCGGAACTGCGGGCTGTTGGCTTCCTGCGCTCGCCGTTCCGCCGGACGCCAGGGCGCGAACCGCGTCATGAACTTCCTGCAGCAGGCCAGGCAGCTTGTCCGCGCTGACTGAATTGTTGCTGACGAAAGCGGCGACGATGTCTGTCGCCAATTGCAAAGTCTCGCTCGACCCGAGCGTGTTTTCAGTGGATGCCATACGGTAGAGTCCCTTCCAACGCGGCGCCGTCGTCTCCAATAGTCGTGCGCGCCTTTATTCAGCCCAGCCGCCCATTTTCCCGCCGGGACGCGCTTGAATTAGACGTTTGTCCAATTTCCTTCAAGGCGAGAGCGGCTTTGTTTTCTGCAATTATTTTGTAGGTTTTGATCGCGCTGCGCGGTGCGGTCAAAATCGCGTGCGGCGCGCTGATCTCACGACGGTTTTGCGCGCCGCATTGCCGGGCCCGCCGGGCGCCGCTATATGGGGCCCAAAACCCGGATCCGACTGCAGGAGACTTCTGAATGCGAAAGGCTGAAGCCTTGATACAAAACGACTTTTTCAGTTCCGCCTTAAGCGGCCGGGATGCGAAACTGTCGTCGATCATCGAGCGCGAATTGGCGCGCCAGCAAAACCAGATCGAGCTTATCGCATCGGAGAACATCGTCTCGCGCGCCGTTCTTGAAGCGCAAGGATCGGTGCTGACAAATAAATACGCGGAAGGCTATCCCGGCAAAAGATATTACGGCGGCTGCGAGGTTGTCGACGAAGCTGAAACGCTGGCGATCGAACGCGCGAAAAAATTATTCGGCTGCTCTGAGGCGATCGTTCAGCCGCATTCCGGCAGCCAGGCCAATCAATGCGTTTTCATGGCGCTCATGCAGCCGGGCGATTGTTTCCTCGGCATGGATCTTTCCGCGGGCGGTCATCTCACTCATGGCGCGAAAGCGAACCAGTCCGGCAAATGGTTCAAGGCTGTCCATTACAGCGTTCGGCCTGAAGACTGTCTGATCGACTTTGATCATGTCGCGCGGCTCGCCGACGAGCATAGGCCCAAAGTGATCATCGCCGGCGGCAGCGCTTATTCGCGCTTCATCGATTTCAAAAAATTCAAGGAAATCGCCGATACAGTCGGCGCAAAACTCATGGTCGACATGGCGCATTTCGCAGGCCTTGTCGCCGCCGGCGTTTATCCGACGCCGATCGGCGTCGCCGATGTCGTCACGACGACGACGCACAAGACGCTGCGCGGCCCGCGCGGCGGCATGGTGCTCACCAATGATGCGGAGATCGCGAAAAAAGTCCGTTCCGCGCTGTTTCCGGGCATTCAGGGCGGCCCTCTGATGCACGTCATCGCCGCGAAAGCGGTCGCATTCGGCGAGGCGCTGCGCCCTGAATTCAAGGACTACGCGCGCCAGGTCGTGATCAACGCGAAAGTGCTCGCCTCGACGCTTGTCGAAGCCGGCTATGCTGTCGTCTCGGGCGGCACCGACACGCATCTTGCGCTGATCGACCTTCGGCCGAAAGGCGTCAAAGGCAATGCGGCGGAGGAAAGCCTCGAACGCGCGGGAATCACCTGCAACAAGAACGGCGTGCCCTTCGATCCCGAAAAGCCGACGATCACGTCCGGCATCCGCGTCGGATCGCCGGCCGGCACGACGCGCGGTTTCGGCGAAGCTGAGTTTCGCGAGATCGGATTGTTGATGGCGGAGGTTCTCGATGCGCTCGCCGAGGGCGGCGACAGCGCCGCGACGGAACAGAGTGTCAGACGAAAAGTCGAGGCGTTGACGGCGCGTTTTCCGATCTACGCCTGAGATTGAACCAGCGAGCAAGCCATGCGCTGTCCTTTTTGCGGTTGTGAAGACACCCAGGTGAAGGATTCGCGTTCGGCCGAAGACGGCTCATCGATCCGCCGACGCCGGCAATGCGCCGCCTGCAGCGGGCGGTTCACGACATTTGAGCGCGTGCAATTGCGCGAGCTCATTGTCGTCAAAAGCGCCGGCCGCAAGGAAATCTTCGATCGCGACAAGCTGATGCGGTCCGTCCAGATTTCTCTCCGCAAGCGCAATGTCGATCAGGAGCGCGTCGAACAGATGGTTTCGGGCGTCATTCGCCGGCTTGAGGCGCTAGGCGAAACGGAGATCGCCTCAAAAGCGATCGGCGAGCTCGTCATGGAAGGGCTGGCCGGGCTCGACGACGTCGCCTATGTCCGCTACGCCTCGGTCTACAAGGATTTCCGCGAAGCGCGCGATTTCGGCGAATTCATCGGCGAGCTGGAAGACCAGGAAGGAGAGGGCGACGACTGACGTCGCCCGGCCGCAGCGTGACGAGACCCGTCGACCCCATGCAGTCAAGAACGAATGCGCGGCTTGCGGCCGTGCAGGCGCTTTATCAAATGGAGACGAGCGGTGCGGGCGTTGAATCCGTCATTCTTGAATTTCGCACGCACCGGCTCGGCGGCGACATTGAAGGAAGCCTTCTCCATGATGCGGATGAAGCGTTTTTCGCCGACCTGCTGCGCGGCGTCATTCGCCTTCAGGCCAAGATCGACCCGCTTATAGAAAAACGCCTCGCTAGGGGATGGACATTGGCGCGTCTTGATTCGACGGCGCGCGCGATCCTGCGCGCGGCCGCGTTTGAGTTCGTCAATCGCGCCGACATACCGGCGCTCGCCGTCATCAATGAATATGTCGAAATCGCCAAGGCGTTCTTTGACGATGAAGACCCGCGCTTCATCAACGCCGTTCTCGACGGCATGGCGCGCGACTTGAGGGCGGACGAAACGCGCGAGGCGGGAAACGGATGAACGGCGAATTCGACATTATCGCGCGCTATTTCGCGCCGCTTTCGTCAGGCTTCGCGGGAGCCTTTGCGCTCGGCGATGACGCCGCGAGCATCGACGCCACCGACATTGTGGTCACGAAAGACCTGCTGGTTGAGGGCGTGCATTTCCGCGCGAAAGATTCCAGGAAATCGGTCGCCATGAAGGCGCTGCGCGTCAATCTTTCTGACATTGCGGCGAAAGGCGCGCGCCCGCTCGGCTATTTTCTCGGCTGCGTCTGGCCGCAAAACGTCAAGGAAGAAACGATCGCCGACTTCGCGGCCGGACTGAGCGAGGATCAGGAAGCGTACAAGATCTCGCTGATGGGCGGCGACACGACCGTCCACAATCAAAAGGGCGGCCTTCTCATCATATCGGTGACGATGATCGGCGTGCGCGGATCAGCCGGCATGATCCGGCGCTCCGGGGCGAAACCGGGCGATGACGTCTATGTTTCCGGAACGATCGGCGACGCCTGCTTGGGCCTCGCGGTTTCAAAGGGCGAAATCAAGGTCGCGCCGGCGCATAAATCTTTTTTGACCGGACGCTATTTATTGCCGAGCCCGCGCGTTGCGCTCGGCGGCGCGCTGGTCGGCCACGCCTCGTCGGCGATCGACATTTCCGACGGCCTTGTCGCCGACGCCGGCCATGTCGCTGCGCAGTCGAAAGTCGCGATCGATCTTCATGCGGAGAAATTGCCGCTGTCGGAAGCGGCGAAAGTGTGGCTTGACCGTCAGGTTCCGGATGAAGGCTATGCGCGCCTCGCCAGCGGCGGCGACGATTACGAAATTCTGTTCACCGCGCCGGCGGCGCGCCGCCGCTCGATCGAGATGGCCTCGCAAGTGACGAAAACGCCGATCGCGCGCATCGGCTCGGTCGCAAAGGGGGCCGGTGTCAGCCTGTTGAACGCCGAAGGCGAAAAAATCGGCGTCGGCCTGACAGGCTATGATCACTTCGGACGGTGAAGGATCGCTCTTCGCCTCTTTGGGGGTGTAGCGCTATTGGTCCGATGGGCGCAGCCGCCGCTGCAGACAAATCATCAAACGAGACGGCTCTGCGCACGGGATAGCCGCCATTCTGATTATTATTCAAATGCTTAGCCAGTATCATCTGACGCCCGAGTTTCGAGAAATAGACGTTTCTGATTGTTGGAATACTTATTGACTTGAATGCTATTCGAAATGAACATTCGCCTATAAAAGAAAAAGGGGGAGCATATGCCTATCAAAGCATCGTATTCGATCGTCAGCCTGCTAATTTTAGGACTTGGCGTATCTGCATGTCAGACGATAAAAAAACCGGATGGAACGCTGACTA
>CALAZI010000136.1 GCA_937895955.1 uncultured Alphaproteobacteria bacterium
CGGCCGGTTGTGACGCCGGAATGGGACGGCGGGAAAACTGGAGGCCACGGCCGGAGTTCGGAGCTTCTATTGAGTCAACGGCTTAGCGTGTCTAGCACGGTGCTTGGTACCCATCGACTTTCAAAGCGTTACGGAAGTACTGTCTAGCGCCCGAGCTCTGGCATGCCTTCGATAAGATGCCGGATCTAAGCCCCGCCAGAGGATTGCGAAGGAGCGCCAACGACGAGCGGGGCGGCTGACACAATCGCTGCCCAATTTGATCTTTCAGGCAAATTCCAGCCAGCTGAGCTGAAATTGACCATGCAGGACTTACTTTCATGGCGGAGATCGCGGGTTCGGGCCCCGTCACTCGCGCCATTTCCTTCAGGAAAACTAAGCTCCTGCACTGCCGAACCAGCAGCGGCCTTGTGCCGGGAATCGCCGGATCGGCGCCCCAAGCCAATGTTAAGGGTAGAGATGTTAGGGTTAGGCCCTTGCCCGCAACAACGTTTCGATGCCGAGCGCAATGGCGAAGAGACGCTGATCGTCGCCGTTCCTACACTGCAGTTCGACCCCGAGCGGAGCCGTGCGTTGACGAATCGGAATGGAGATGCAGGCAAGACCGGCGTTGCTTGGCGCATCAGTAAGGCGCGTATAGGCCGCGAATGCCGGTGATTTTCGCCCGTCGATATCGGCCGTTTCGCCCATCGAAATCGGTTGAGCAGCGAGAAGAGTCGTCGGTTGCAGAATCGCATCGATCGCATCCTTATCGAAAGCGGCGACGTATCCGGCGCGCAAGGCGGGTAGAACGCGCGCGATGACATCCTGATAGGCGGAATTTTCGACCGGCTCGGTCGTGATGGTCGACAAAAGGCGCGAGCCTTCGGTTTCGCCCGCAACCTGTTCGAAGACGTCTCGCGCAGTCAGATGCGATCTGTGCCGCATCAAATATATCGACAAATCGCGGGCGACTTCATAGGCGATCAGTGGCCGAGTCAATTGCCGGTTGAGGTCGTGAAGTCGTGAAAGGTTGAGGCGTGCGAAAGTGACGCCGGCCGTTGACAGGGCGCCAAGCAAATCCTCGAAGTTGTCGGCGACATCAGGTGAGCACTCGGCCATTGTCGCCGCATCGGGAATGCCCAGTCTCAATCCCATGAGTGTGGCGGCTTGGAAATTGCGCCTTTCGCCAGTGATAGCACTGTCGAGAAGGACGGCGTCTTCAACGCTCCGGGTAAGAAGACCGATCGTGTCGCGTGTCAGCGATAGTGGAACGACGCCTGCGTTCGAGTATCGTCCATTCGACGGGCGATAGCCGACTATGCCGCATAGAGCGGCTGGAATCCGGCAAGAGCCGCCTGTGTCTGTTCCGAGCGCCGCAGGCGCGAGGCCGGCCGCAACTGCAGCCGCTGAGCCGCCGCTGCTTCCGCCGGCAATGAGATCGGGATTGGCGGGATTGCGGACAGGTCCGGTATGCCGATTGATTGATGTCGCGCCGAATGACAGCTCGTGCATGTTCGTCTTGCCGAGAAATAGAGCGCCTGCACGCCGCAACGTCGCGATGACCGGCGCATCGCTTTGCGGTCGCAATTCGGTCAGCGCCGGTGTTGCTGCAGTTGTACGAAAGCCGAGAACGTCGATATTGTCCTTGATCGCCAGCGGGGCGCCTGCAAGCGGACCGCCGAGATCGGTAGGCGCGCTTTCAGGCAAGGCGTCCGCGAATTGGGTGAAAGCGTTCAATGACCTGAACGCCGCGTGTCTTGCGCGAAAGGCGTCAAAGGCTTCCTTTGGCGAGATGCGCTTCGATGCAAGTGCGTCGACAAGCGCTGTCAGAGAAAGCTCGTGAATGTCGCCGTCCATGCGCGCGTCACTCTTTCGCGTCGTCTGAAATCTTGGGCGTCAGCTTCAGATGGGCGAGGAGCGCGGCGAATTCATGCATCCGTTTCAGGCGGTAGGCAGCGATATCGACGCCGGCGTAATCGTAAAATCCCCTGCCGTCTGCGACGCCATTACGCCTGTTCTCCATATTATGATGTATGACGGCCGGCGCTGCATAGCGGTGTTCGTCAACATTTTTCGAAAGATAGTCGGATGCATAGTAAAGGATGTCGCCGCCGCCCCAGTCGATGAATTCGAGCAGGCCGAGAATAGCGTAGCGGACGCCAAAGCCGACACGGATCGCGGTGTCGATGTCTTCAACGCTTGCTGCGCCCTCCTCGGCGAGTCGCGCTGCTTCATTCATGGCGAGCGCCTGGATGCGCGGCACGATATAGCCGGGCGTCGGTCCGCAAACGACGGTCGTCTTTCCCGCCGCCTCCAGCACCTGCCTCAGCGCCTCGATCGTCGCATCGGCGCTTTGCGAGCCCTTGCTGATCTCGACGAGCGGCATCAGATGCGCCGGGTTTAGCCAATGAGCGTTAGCGAAGCGCGAAGGATTTGAAATCATCCCCGCAATGTCGTCGACGAGGAAGGTCGAGGTCGTTGATGCGACGAGAGTATCTTGCGGGAAATTCGCATCGATCCAGGCAAAGGCTGCAATCTTTGCGTCGCGGTGTTCGGGAACGGCTTCGAAAATGAGATCGGCTTCACGGGTTGCGCGATCGGCGTTGGCGGCCAGCGTGATCCGGTCGCGAACCTTTTTCTGTCCCTTTTCGCTGATGAGTCCGAGCTTGACCGATTGCGCAAGGTCTAGCTTGAAGGCTTCTTCGTTCGCGTGGTCAAATCTTGCGCGCGCTGCGTCATCTCGCACTTTGAGATCGAACAGGACGGCCTTCGCCCCGGCGAGTGCAAATGAAAGCGCAATGCCGCGACCCATTCTGCCGGCGCCGACGATGGCGATTTTCTTGTCGGCGATGCCCGTTGTCATAACCCCTGCTTCAGCAATGCCGACATGTCGGCGCGCGACTTGTCGCCGAGGCCGAGGGATTCAAGCGTCCTGCCTTCCTTGTAGAGATCGCGGCCGGTGATCGCTCCGCCTATTGCGAGAAATGCGTCCACAAGAGGAGTGGCGACGCCAGCAAGGCGGCCAACGGACGAGAAGAACGAAAGTCCGAGACGCAAATCCTCAAGCATGTAACGGTGGGTCGTCAGGTTGATGTCCTCGCGCCAGTCTCCCGAGTCAGTCAGCTTCTCGTGCGCGCCGCGGCCATACATCCATTCATCGCCAGACTTGGCGTAATGATCCGCAAGTGGAAAATGCGGGGCCTTGTAGCCGAGCGCTTCGCGGATCTTCATTCGCTCAGCGTCGAGGGCGTCAGTCGTCCGGCGAATGGACGGTTGAGTTCCCTCATTATGTATGTCCCAGCGCTCGAAATGTTCCAGCGGGCCGGCGTTCATCGTAATGAGCGGTGGATGGATGATCGGGCCCGCATTCATGAGGGCGCCAGACAACGCATCTTCG
Organism: uncultured Alphaproteobacteria bacterium; assembly: GCA_937895955.1. Taxonomy (GTDB): domain Bacteria; phylum Pseudomonadota; class Alphaproteobacteria; order Caulobacterales; family Parvularculaceae; genus Amphiplicatus. The sequence continues at coordinate 3,377 of CALAZI010000136.1, forward strand.
CACGGTTCGATCGCCGGAAAGACTTCAGAGAGAGTTTTGCGCGCATAGGCGTCATTCTTCGCGGGGATGAATCCGGTCGGCAGGCGCTTGCCATAACCGGAAATGACGACATAGGCGGGTCCGTGTTTGCGGGCGAGATAAGGGAGTGTGCCGGTCTCGCCGAACGTAACGTCCGCCTTGTTGCCCGCCTCGCGCGCGGCCTTCAGGAAAATATAGCTGCCAAAGGTGCCGGGTGGAATGAAGACAACCTGCCCATCCTGCCAATAGGGCGCGCATTCCTTCGCAAGATCCTCCTGCGTCGTCGCGGGGAGCGGAATGACCACGACCCGCGCGCCTTGGATCGCCTCCTTCAGCGACGTCGTCGGGGTCGCGATCCTGACGTCGCGTTCGCCCCTGTAATCTTTGATTCGGATCGAGCGCGTTTCGAGCACCGGGCCGAGGGCCGCCGCGTCCCGGCGCCAGAGCCTGACAGTGTGACCATTCTCAGAAAGCTCGACAGCGGCGGCGTAGCATCCGTGCCCTCCACCTAGTACGGCGACATCCATTGTTCTTCTCGCAGCAAGCTGTTGCAGGCTGCCATTATCGCCCCCGGCAGGGCGCATGATTTATTCGATGGGAACTGAAATCTATTCTTTGTCCCCGAAAGGCGAGCGCCTTTTGCGCGCATTGCTGGGGGTTACGCCGAAATGGCGTTTGAAGGCCGTCGTGAAATTGCTCGAAAACTCGTATCCGACCTCAAAGGCGATCTGGGTGATCGAAAGGTCTGTTGTTGTCAGCAGCTCTTTCGCGCGGTTCATCCGAAGGGTCTGGATGAATTCGTGGATTGTCTGGTCGTAAAGCTGCTTGAACCCGAACATCAGCTTGGATTCATTGACGCCGACCGAGCGGGCGAGGTCGCGGATAGAAGGCGGCTTTTCGATGTCGGATTCGAGAATTCGCCGCGCTTCGCCGATATTCTCGATGTCGCGCGATTTGAGGTTAAGCTCCGGATCGCGCTGGGACTGCGAAAGCAATTCGAGGCAATAGATCAGCAATTCCTGCGCCCGCGACTGCCGATAAAGCGTGGCGAAATTGGGCTTGACGGATGGCTGATACAGAGCCTGCGCCGCAGCGACGATTTCCGGCGTCATCGGCAGTCGAGAATAGAAGACGTCATCGACTGCGGAATCGAGGTAGAAGGTCAGTGGTGACGGAAGTTCGGTCGACTGTAGACCGATCTGGTTTCGCATATATTCAGGTGAGACGAGGAGCGTCACCGCGCGTTCGTGCTCACCCGCCTTGAAGCTCTCGATCTTTTCGATGTGGGAAGGCTGCAGGAGAACGCCGCCGGAAAACTCGTGCATTCGGATGTCGTCATGACCGCTGAGATGCAGGAGACCCGAGCCCTGAAAACGGAACTGGAATTTGAGCACGGAGCCCGCGGCGATCGGGAATGCAGCGTCCTCGTCGAAGGTGACATCGCTCTTCACCAGCTGGAAGCCTTCCGACAGAGGAATGACTTCGCGATAGCCATGCGCGCCGGAAAATGTCGGCGAGAATTTCAGCGCCGCGCCGGTTTCGGGCGGGTTGTCTTCCAGCGACCAGCCGGCGTTCGGCTGAGGAGGATCTTTGCCCTTGTTCGAATTTGATTCCATTTGGCGCGCTTGTGTCAGCTTTCTAGCCTACAGCATGCCGGGCTAAGCGCAAGGAAACGCCCGGTATGCTGCGGCGCAGCAAGGAGTTAGGCGCCAGGAAATTTGTGGAAAACGCCTGAGGGATCGTAATGCGTCCGGAGATTATCGAGACGCCTGAGCGCATTCTGCGAATAGCAGGCGGCAATCTTGTCAGGGAAAGCGAAGCCGTCGGTTTCGTTGATATATCGTCCAACGGCGGATGGAGCCATCAGGTTCGCGATCGCGTTTGTCGACGCGATATTGGCGTCATCGTCGGCTTCAAGATCCCAGACTGAGTAAATGCCGATGAACGAACTTCCGAGCGAAGAAAAGGCGGCGTCTGGACGGATAGCAGCGCCGTGGCGAGGCGTCGCCAGGACATGGCTCTTGGGTGATGGGACCTCGATGAAAACCTCGACGACCGGCGCAATTGCATCAGCTAGGTTGTCTGTCCAAATCGTGTCGACGCGATAGCGCCCGAAGCCAAGACCCATGTGCGGATCGACGCTGCCGATCATGACCTGCGCCATTGACGGTTTTGAGTCGATTGCAGGCAAAAGGGCGCCGTCGGGAGCGGCGGCGTTGCTGATTTCGTCCATCAACGCGGCGGCAGGCGCTTCTGCATTTCCAAACGCCGCCAGTCGAGCGAGGCACATGGTTTTTTCTCGCGCCGTCGACCCCGCAAGCGGCGGCGGCCGATGGGCGAGCATCATCATGAGTTCAATTTCCTTCGGGCAGATTTTTGCAAGATGTTCAAGCCAGCGAGCGACCTCGCGCGCGGCGTCGATTGGATAAAGGATTACTCGCTCGGCAATATCAGTTGCTGCCAAATAAAGTTTTAGCTTGAAATCGATGACGGCGCCGAAGAACCCGGTCCCGCCGCCGCGCGCGGCCCAGTAGAGATCGGCGTTGTTCTCGGCGTCGGCTGTGACGATCTCGCCATTCGCGAGAAGGACTTTCACCGCCTCGACGGAATGACAGGCGATCCCGCCCCAAGCGTCGCCATTGACGCCGATCCCGCCGCCTAGGAGATAGCCGCCCATCGGCACAGTGGCGCAATGCGCATAGGGAAAGCCGAAGCCGAGCGGTTCGATCGCTTTCGCGAGATTCCAGCTCCATGCCGCCGGCTCGACCCAGGCGGTCGCGCTTTCCGCCGACGGATCAATGCGCGCGAACCCGCCAAGGTCGAGCAACATGCCGTTCGACCGCATGAACGCGCCGGACACATTGTGCCCGCCAGACTTCACGCAGACCTTCATCTGCGCTTCTTGGGCATAGGCGAGGGCCTTCGCGGCGGCTTCAATCGTTCGCGGGCGCACAATCATGTCGGGCGTTCGGTCAGGAACATCCATCTGCCAGACGACGCCGCGCCGCCAGGCTTCATACTGAGCATCACCCCTTGCGAGTGCGACGCCATCAAGGCCGTTCCGGAAGCGGTCGAAGGCGGAAAGGGACGGCGCGCCGGCGCTTCGCGGCGGCGCGCAGCCGGCAACGCTCGCCGCGGCGCCAACCAGAGTCGATTGAAGGAATGATCGTCTCGACCTCAGAATCCTCTCCCGAATCGCCCAGTCTGCGACGACGAGTTTAGGCAGGCGTGACAGCCTCGCCTATGGAAGGAAAGGCAAAACTTATGGCGACCGGGGGATATGCCCTCATAAGTTTCGGCCTGAACCGAATAATTTGCCGGTCTCGGCCGCCATTAGGGTGGGCGATAGGCAAAGAGGATGGAAATGGCTGACTTCGCTTTGAACCGCCGGTCGCTGATTGCCTATTCGTTGCCGTCAGCGCCGCTCTCCATGCTGAATATGATGCTGATCGTCTATATCCCGCCATTCTATGCGGCGGAGATCGGCCTGCCGCTTGCGGCGGTCGGCGGCGTGTTTTTCCTGGCCCGGCTGTGGGATGCAGTGACCGATCCGGTTGTCGGAAACCTGTCAGACCGCACGAAATCGAAATTCGGTCGTCGCAAGCCGTGGATTGCGCTCGGCGCGCCGGCGCTGCTCCTGATGTTCTACTTCTTCTGCTTTCCGCCGGAAGGCGCAGACCTGACCTACCTTCTGGTTGTCACATTCTTCTTTTATCTTGCATCGACTATCGTTCAGGTTCCGTATCTTTCCTGGGGCGCCGAGCTTTCCCGCGACTATAAGGAACGCACACGCATCACCGGTTATCGCGAGACCGCGACGATGATCGGGGTCATGCTGGCGACCGCCATTCCGCTGTTCTTCCTGCAGGGAAAGGATGCTTCCGTCGCCGATATCGTAGGTATTTTCGCCTTCTCGATCCTGATCATTTTCCCGATAACGATCGCCGGCATCCTGATGTTTGCGCCGCAGGCTATGGCGCTGAGCGAGAAGCGGGGCCTTCCTTTGTTTGAGGCTCTTACGTCGCTGTTGCCGAATACGCCGTTCATGCGATTGCTGGCGGCGATGTTTGCGATCTGGGTCGGCGGCGGCATTTACAACGCTACCGGGCTTTTTCTTGTCCAGTCGCTCGGCTTTGCGCCGCAACAATTCCTGATCGCGCTATTCCTGCAATATGCCGTTGGCCTCGCGGCGATGCCTCTGCACGTTTATGCTGGCGGCAAAATCGGCAAGCATCGCGCGCTTCTATTCATCGGCATGTCGTTCTTTATCGTTTTGCCGTTGCTGCTCCTCGTCCAACCAGGCGCATTCTGGCAGTTGCTCCTTGTCTATGCGCTAAAGGGCGCGGTGACTGCGTCGATCTGGGTAATGCCGCCGGCGCTCGTTGCTGACTCGATTGAGTACGGGATGCTGAAGGGCGCAGGCGATGACGCGGCGATCTACATGTCCCTCTATTTCTTTATCCAGAAGGCGGCGATGGCGGTCGGCGTCGGTCTTGCGTTGCCGTTGGCGGCGATGCTCGGTTATGACCCGAAAATGGGCGCTGACGCCGCGACCAGCGGGCTGAATTTCGTCTCCGTGATCCTGCCGGCGATTGTCGCGGCGCCGGCGGCGATCCTGCTCTTTTCCCATCCGATTACGGAAGCGCGCCACGCCGAGATTCGCAGGGAACTCGCCGAACGCGGCGCAAAACCCGCAGAAGGAGCGATATGATGAAGTGGTCGATCCTGCTGACAGCGGTGGCGCTTGGCGCATGCGCTCAGCGTGAGGCGCAATCCTGCGCTGCGCCGGATGTCGATTTCAATGCGATGTTCATGGAGCAGTATGTGGCGCCGTTTCGTGAAGGTCGCGCTGAGGACTGGGCGAAGATCTTCGCCGACGACGCTGTCGGTCTGCATAATCGCCGTCCGGCCGATGTCGGCCATGCCTCAATCGAAGAATTCGGCGAACTCGTCGCGAAAACATTCACCCTGCCGCAATATGACGTACGCATCACCGAGACGCGGGTAAGTTGCGAGATGGCGTGGACGCGCGGCGAGTACCAGACGCAAATGGTGTTTCGCGACAGCGGCGAACCGGCGCCGTGGGGGCCGCAGACCGGCAAGTTCCTAGTCGTGTGGCGCAAGCAGGCGGATGGATCCTGGAAGATCGAGGCCGACATGGGCAACAGCAGTGAATAATGGACGCCTGCTGACGGTAGTCGTCTCGGCCTTCGTCCTTTCGGGGAGTTCGGTCCTCGCCAGCGATGACTATTTCGCTTGCTCATCCTGTCATGGCGAAAAGGGAGAGGGTGTTGCGGCGAAGAACGCACCCGCTCTCGCCGGGCTCGACCGGGATTATGTTCGCCAGCAAATGTCGGCGTTCAAGGAGGGAAGGCGCGGGGCGGATCCTGAGGATCGATTCGGCGTCCAGATGGCGTTGATCGCCGCCGCCTATGACGACGCAACAATTGATCGGCTGTCGGTCGTCATTGAAGGCTTTCCGGTCTCCGAGCCCGCCAATCACAATAAGCCGGGAGGCGACGTCCGGCGCGGGCGGACGCTTTACGCGCTCTGTTCGTCCTGCCACGGCGAAAAAGGCGAGGGCTCGCCAATGATGGGCGCGCCGAGGATCGCGGGGCAGGAGGCGGCCTATTTCGTGCGGCAGCTGACGAATTTTCGCGACGGTTTGCGCGGAGCGCACCCGGACGACACAGCGGGCGCTCAAATGGGCAGGATTGTTCGCGCCGGGCTGACGGGACAGACAGATTTTGACGATCTGGCGGCTTTTGTTGATTCACTGCCGCACTAGTCGGTTTTCGCAACGCAGCAATCCGATCGCATAAGCTTCAGACGAGGCAGAATAAGCTTTCAGGAGTGACGACCCTAGCGTGAAATCAGCAAATACCGCGTTCACCTTTGGGAGGGGCCCGAAAATGCGTAATGGATTTCAAATGAACAAGCGCCGCCTTCTTGCCGGCGCAGCAGTCGGGGCGGCGTTGGCCCCGATGGCCGCTTTCGCCCAGCAGGACGAGATCACCGTCACCGCGCAGCGGCGCGAACAGTCCGTCCAGGACGTGCCGTTCACCGTCAACGCCGTCAGCGGCGAGGCGCTGCAGAATTCGGCCGTGACCGACGTCTTCTCTCTGCAGTCGCAGATCCCCGGCCTTGATATCCGAGCGACGAACCCGCCTTCGGCCGGCGCTTCGTTTGTGATCCGCGGCCTTGGTACCGGCGTTTTCAATCTCGGCTTCGAGCCGTCAGTCGGCACATTCATCGACGGCGTCTACCGGGCGCGCTCCGGCATCGTCGCAGGCAGCGACTTCCTTGATCTGGAAAGGGTTGAAGTCCTGAAGGGCCCGCAGGGCACGCTGTTCGGTAAGAACACAACCGCGGGAATCATTCATTTCATCACCGCGAAGCCGAACACGGAAGAGTTTGAAGGAACGCTGCGCGCCGAATACGGCAATTACGATCGCGTCAACATTCAGGGCGCGACTAATGTGCCGCTGACCGACTCGCTCGCTTTCCGCCTCGCCGCCGGATACACGGATGACGACGGCTACATCAAGGACGCTGCGACCGGCGCCGGCTATGGAGAGAAAAGCCGCGCCATGCTGCGCGCCCAATTCCTGTTTGAGCCTTCAGACCGGTTCAATGTGAGAATCATCGGCGATTACGCTAAAGCGGACGAATACTCGATCATTGCCGTTCCCCATCTCGTTGATGCCGCAGACGTGGCGTTCAACCAGATGCTTGCCGCTGCGGCCGGATCGGTGTTTTTCGCCGATTCTTCCGACGACAAGCGCCGTACGGCGGTCAATACGCCGCCGAGCCTCAACGCCAGCGATTGGGGCGTTTCGGGCGAGATCAATATTGATTTCGGCGGCGCGACCTTGACGTCATTGACGTCATATCGGGAATTCGAAGACACGCTGAAGTCGGACAATGATTTCGTCGGCACCGACATCCTGAACACAAATCAGGGTGAGACGATCGAGACATTCACCCAGGAGCTGCGGCTGTCGACTTCGTTCGGCGATAAAACCGACCTGATGATCGGCGGCTTTTTCTCTGATGAAGATATCACCCGCAACAACGACTTCATCTGGGGCAGCCAGATCCAGCAGGGCTTTGTCGGCTTCGTGTTCGGCCATTCGCCGGGCCTAGCCTTCGCCGATTTCATGGGTCAGGACGCTCAGAATTACGGCATCTTCGCCCACGCCATCACCGAAGTCAGCGAGCAGCTGACGCTGACGACCGGCGTTCGCTATTCCTGGGACAAGAAGGACGGCTTCGGCGTGTTCACCGCGCCGCAATCCTTCCCGCTGCCGGTCGTCTATGATTACGGCGCGGGCACGCCGGTGCCGGCGAGCGTTGACGACAGCGGCCTCAGCGCCACGGTTTCGCTCGGTTATGAGCTTTCCGACGCCGTCAATGTCTACGCTACGTATAGCCGCGGCTACAAGGGCGGCGGCATCAGCCTCATCCGCGATGCGGGCGGCGTCTTGCTGGCGCCGGCCTTCGGTCCGATCCCGCCGGGCTGCGTCGCGGGCATGTTCCCGGGCACCTATACCTGCTCGCCGGGCGACACGACCTTCGACAAGGAGACGACCAACCACTTTGAAGGCGGCATGAAGACGTCCTTTGCTGAAGGTCGCGGCCGTTTCAACGCAGCATTCTTCTACACGAAGGTGAAGAATCTTCAGACGCAGTCGCTGCTGCCGACGGGCACGTTTACGGTCACCAACATCGGCGAGGCGCGGACGCTCGGCGTCGATGTCGATTTCAACTATGCACTGACCGACAGTTTCAGTCTAAATGGCGGCGTCGTCTACGCCGACGCCGAGGACGACCTTGGCCAGCGTCTTGATCACGCGCCGAAATGGAGCGGCGTAATTGGCGGCACATTCGAACAGCCGGTTTCTGAGAACCTCGGCCTGTTCATGCATGCCGACTATGCCCTGAAGAGCAAATACAAGACTCAAAGCGCTTCAGCTCCGTTCACGCAGGACGGCTACGGCCTCTTCAATGCGCGCGCCGGCTTCCGTGGCGGCGACGGCCGATGGGAGCTTTCGGGCTGGTGCCGGAATTGTTTTGATGCGGATTACCGCACGATCGATTTCATCATCCCGCTCGATGGCGGCGGCGTGAACTTCGACGGCGCGTCGGTGCTCTCCTATATCGGCGAGCCGCGCTATTACGGCATGACGCTTCAGTTGACTTACTAACGCCGTTCTCTCCCTGGCGTTTGTACTGGGGCCTCATGCGCGCATGAGGCCCCTTTTCATTCGGAGCCCTGAGAAGCATGCAATCCTTCTATCTTGGAGCGAGTCTCGCCATATTTTCAGTCAACGCCGCCAGCGCTGCGACATGCGACGAGTTCACGAAAATGACGGCGACAGCCGCCGCAGCGATGTCGACGGAGGTCGCAACGCCGAATCGGTCAGATCGAAAGAACGCCTACGCGGATTATGTCGGACTGTTTGACAAGAAGGCGCGCGTTCACGGCCTTGTGCCCAACAAGGCGGCGGGAATTGCCGATGTCAAAGAGCATTACCGCGCTGTGTTCTTTGACCTCGGCGGCGGCGTTCTCGTCGAAGATAGCCGGGTCGTCGCTGGCGAAATGACCGCACACCGCTATCATTCGATGACGATGCTGAACGGCGTTTTCGACGGCGTCGAAGCAAAGGACAAACCCGTCATCCTGCGCGGCCAGACGTTTTTCCGCTTCAATGAAGACGGGCGAATCATCGAGCGCTGGTCGAACCACGATCACGCCTACCGGATGGGCCAGCTGCTTGGCGACAAAGGCCGGGAAGAGGGCGCAGAACTCGCCGCGGTGTTGAATAGCCCCGGGCTGACTGAGCAGCAGGGTTACGAATTTGTCGATCGTTTCGTTTCAGCGTTCAGCATGGCGGAAGCGCCGCAGGCGAGGGGCGCGGCGATGAGCGAATTGCTCAACGATGACCTCGTTCTGCACGGCCTTGGTTGCGCGCCTGTGGGCAAGGACGCCATGTTGGCGCATTTGCAGGAGTTGTGGTCGTCGGCGCCCGACCTTTTCATGACGCTCGCTGACCCGCCCATGTCCGGCTGGTCGATGGTCGCGTTCAAATGGCGGTCGAAAGGATCGCTGCGCGCGCCTCATGCAGGGTTGGCGGCTGAGCCGGGCGCGACGGTCTCATGGAATGGTGAGTTGATCGCAAGGCTGAATGACAAAGGCAAAGCGGTCGTGATCTGGTTCAATGATGGCGTGCTGAAAGAGGCGATGGAATGACCGGCGCGGCGCCCGATCAGTCGTCGCCGCAATCATTCCGAAAGCCGTCGCAGCCAGAGCCGGTCGCGACCTTCCGGCGAAAGCAGTCTTGGCGCAAGCCAGTTTCGCAACCAGCCGGGCGTCGCGACATAGCGCGCCCTTGGAGATTGAACGGACGCCGCTTTTTCGATGAGCGCGGCGATCGCACCGGGTGGCAACGCGCTTTCGGCCTGTCGGAGCATGTACTTGCCCATACGGCGGAACATCGGTCCGAATTCGCCATCGGCGCCTTCAATCGGCGCGTCCCGTCCGATCTTTTCACCGATCGCGGTGCGGACGGAACCTGGCGCCACAACAATGGTCTTGATTCCTGTATCAGCGAGTTCAACGCGCAAGCTGCTCGCCAAGGCTTCGACGCCGTGCTTGGCGGCGGAGTAAGCGGCGGCAAAGGGAAGGGCGTGGATGCCGGCGAGAGACCCGATGAAAATAATGCGGCCGCCCGGACGCAGCAACAACGGAAGACAAGCACGCGTGACGGCGAATGGGGCGATGAGGTTGAGTTCGACTGCGGCGCGAAATGAAGCGACGCTTTGTTCGGCGGTCGCCGCCGGGATGCTAGTTCCGGCGTTGTTACACAGGACATCGAGCGGCGCGCCGCCAAGAAGCCGGGGAAGGGCGACGGTAAGATTGGCGACGCCCGCCTCATCGATGATATCGAGCGTCAGCTTGCTGAAATTCTGTCCGCCGAGCGTTTCGAGGTCGACTCCGTCTTGCGGTTTGCGGACGGTGCCGATGACGCGCCAGCCGACCTTCAGAAATCGTGCCGCGGTCGCGGCGCCGATGCCGGACGACACGCCCGTGATCAGGATTGATTTCACTCGGGATTCCTTCCGGTTTCGAGCGACTTCCTCATACCTACGCGCACGAAAGGGTGTCTAATGCGACCTACTGAATTGCTTATCCTGTCCGGCGAGGATGTCCGGGCGCTTGCGCCCGTCGATGATCTGATCGGCTGGATGCGCGAGGCGATGATCCTCACATCGAAACGCGAGGCGGCGCTTCCCCTGCGTCGTTCGCTCGAACTGCCGGAGGGGATGGGCATGATCGGGATGATGCCCGGATATCTCGGCGGCGAGGTCGCCTCAGCCGGCGTCAAGCTCGTCAGCCTTGTTCCGCCGGCGCGCCGGAAGGGATCAAGCCATCTCGGGCTGATGGTCCTTTATGATGCAGATGGGCTCGTGCCAGTCGCCATTCTTTGCGGAGCGACTGTTACGGCGGTAAGAACCTCAGCGATGACGGCGGCGGCGAGCGAAGCGCTAGCGAACCGCGACGCAAAAATCCTAACGATTCTGGGCGGCGGAGAGCAGGCGCTTGCACACGCGCGCGCCTTGCGCCGAATCAGGGATTTCTCCGAATTCAGAATATGGAGTTACGACCCCGCGGAAGCCTCGCGATTCGTCGCCGAGCTAAAGAGGACGGAAAACTTGGACTTCACGGCCTTTCCGACGGTCGCGGAAGCCGTACGGGGCGCGGACGTGATCTGCACGACGACCGCGGCGTCCGAGCCTATTGTGTTCGGCGACATGATTTCGCCGGGAGCGCATGTCAATCTTGTCGGGTCTAGCCATCGCGGCGCGGCCGAAGCCGATACGGGCCTTGTAGCGCGGGCCGAGTACTTCGTCGATTTCAAGCCGTCGACCATGGATCAGGCTGCTGAGCTACTGAGGGCGATAGAGGAGGGGGCTGTCAGCGAGAACCATATCAAGGCGGAAATCGGCGAAGTTTTGGCCGGTGCGAAGTCCGGCCGAAGCAGCCCGGACGCGATCACGATCTACAAGTCAGTAGGCGTGGCGTCTCAGGACATCATCACAGCGCGCCGTGTCTATGAAGCGGCGCGAGCGCAGGGGCGGGGAACGGCGGTCGCGCTTTGAGCGCATGGTCATGTTGCGGCGCAACAATGCAATGGCGGGGATGCCTTCGCCTCGCGCCGGGCGGGATGCTCCGGACGGCATAGAACATATCGATCAGGGAATAAGCGACGCTATCGGGCGATACTAAGCTTTAGGAAGCGACAAGGCCGTTTGAATGAAGTTTGACATCGTAATCATTGGCGCCGGATCTGCCGGCTGTGTTCTTGCCAATCGGCTCACCGAGGGCGGCCAGCACAGCGTCCTTTTGATCGAGGCCGGCGGCGAAGACCGCCATCCTTTCGTGCAGATTCCTGCGGCAAGCGGTCAGGCGATCTTCAATAAAAAATTCAACTGGATGTACCAACTCGAACCGGATGCCAGTCGCACAGGCCAAGGGGAGATGTGGCCGGCGGGCAAAGTGCTCGGCGGCGGCAGCTCGATTAACGGCATGATGTTCGTGCGCGGCCATCGTTATGATTACGATTTGTGGGCGCAGTCGGGCGCGCGCGGCTGGTCCTATGAAGACGTGCTGCCATATTTCCGAAAGCTAGAAACCAATGAGCGCGGAGCTGATGAATTTCGCGGCGGCGACGGACCGCTTTCAGTCAGCGAGGTTCGCGCGACAAATTCTCTGACGGAGTTGTGGATCAAGTCGGCGATGAACTCCGGTATTGAACGCTGCAAGGATCTGAATGGCGCCGACCCTGAAGGCGTCGATCGCGTGCAGGCCTCGCAAAAGGGCGGGTGGCGTCACAGCGCGTCAAAAGCCTATCTGAAGCCGGCGCGCGGGCGAGGAAATCTCACCATCTGGACCGATGCGCAAGCGAAGAAAATCCGCTTTGAAGGCAAACGCGCAACCGGTGTCAGCGTCTTCAGGAACGGCGAAGAGTTAAATGTCGAGGCGCGCCAGGCGGTCATCGTCAGCGCCGGCGCCTTGGCGACGCCGAAAATCCTGAAACTGTCCGGCGTCGGACCGGCGGACGAGCTTCGCGCGCTCGGTATTGATGTCGTCATCGACAGCCCAGCCGTCGGCAAAAACCTGCAGGAGCATCCGGGCGTCCACATGAGCCATCATGTCTCGACGCCGTCGATCGGCTCTAACGATAATCTGCTTTCATATGTCGGCCATGGTCTCAATTTCATACTGCGCGGGCGCGGTCCGCTGACGACCGGCGTCGGTCATGCGCAAGCGTTTGTGCGGACGTCGCCGGATCGCGCGGCGCCAAATGTCCAAATTATCATGTCGCCATTTTCGATTGTCGTCGATGAAAAAGGCCCCCGCCTTTATGACAAGCCGGCGATTGGCGTCGCCGTCGGACTAGCGCGCACGGAGGCTCGGGGTGAGGTAAAGCTTGCATCCGCTGAATGGGCCGCGCCGCCAAAAATTCACTATCAGATGCTCTCGTCCGATAACGACGTTCGCCAGTTGATCGAAGGTTGCCGTATTGCGCGGGATATTGTGCGGTCGAAACCCTTCGCCGATGTGCTTGTCGACGATCGGTATCCCGGCGAAGAAATTCAATCAGACGCAGAATGGGAGAGCTTTATCCGTCAGTCTGCGTTCCCGATGTATCATCCGTGCGGCACCTGCCGCATCGGAACCGACGAGCGCGCCGTCGTCGATCCGTCGCTGGCGGTTCGCGGCGCCGAGGGGCTCTATGTCGTAGACGCGTCCGTATTTCCGACGCTACCGGCAGGAAACATCAATGCGACAGTGCTGATGGTTGCCGAAAAAGGCGCAGATCAAATCAAGGCCGGCTTAAGATCAGTTGCAAAAAGGGAGAACGCCGCATGAATTATCAACCGAAGCAGGTTGATTGGCGGCGCGAGGCCGCTTCGCTGAAGATCAATGTCCGGCCCTACATCGCCGGGCAGAAAATTGAATCTCTCACGACTGACCAATTTGCTAAAATCAATCCCGCGGACGGATCGGCGAACCCTTCGATAGTTGAAGCGGATCGCGCGCTCGCGAACGCGGCCGCCGCCTCCGCGCGTGCGACATTCGAAAACGCCTGGAGCAAGACAGCGCCGTCGGAACGTCGCGCAGTGTTGCTGGAGGCGGCCCGTTTGATTCGCCAATCTGCAAACGAGCTGGCGCTGCTTGATTGCGTTGAAATGGGAAAGCCGATCAGCGCATCTCTCGGGGACGCGCACATCGCTGCGTCATTCATTCAATATTACGCTGAAGCGCTGGACAAGAATTATGGAAAGACGGCGCCGAGCGCAAAAGGGTTCCTTGAAACCCAAATTCTTGAACCGCGCGGCGTTATCGCTGCAATTATCCCGTGGAATTTCCCGATCATCAATGCAGCGATGAAAGCGGGACCGGCGCTGGCTGCCGGAAACACGGTTGTGCTGAAGCCCTCCGAGCATGGCGCATATTCATCGCTACGACTTGCTGAAATCATGAAAGAGGCCGGATTGCCGGATGGCGCGTTCAATGTCCTGACCGGCGGGCGCGTCGCGTCCGAGGCGTTGATTGTGTCCGCCGACATTGACCTGGTGACCTTCACCGGATCGACCGCAACCGGAAAAACGGTGATGGCCGCTGCAGCGAGTCATCATCTGAAGCCGGTAATGCTCGAATGTGGAGGAAAGTCGCCGCAAATCATCTTTGCTGATGCGTTTCGGTCAGAGGCCGGAGCGGCGATCGCCGGATTCGCCGCGCAGTCGGCGATGTGGAATTCCGGCCAGGTTTGCGTTGCGCGCTCACGACTGCTTGTTGAACGGAGCATATACGACGAAGTCGTTGAGGCGGTTGTCAGCGCCTGCGCATCAATGCCGGTCGGGCATCCGCTTGACGCTGCGACCGCCATGGGGCCGCTTGCGTTCAAGGCGCAATATGACCGGGCGCTTGCGAGCATTGACATGGCGGCAAGCGAAGGCGCCAGATTGGCGCTGGATGGTCGAGGCGTCGGCGACGATAGCGGATATTATTGCGGCCCAACGGTTTTCACCGAAGCGGGCGACGCGCCATCTGTCTGGCGGAATGAGATATTCGGGCCGGTCCTTGCAATCGCGCCTTTCGACGATGCTGATGAAGCAGTGCGAATGGCGAATGATTCCGAATACGGCCTCGCCGCGACAGTGTGGACCCGTGATCTTTCCCGCGCCCATCGTATGGCTGATGCGATCAATGCAGGGACGGTAACTGTGATGACGCGTCCCGCGCCGCCCGACGGGTGCTGGGCTGCGCATTCAGCAGAGCCCGCAGGACAGTCGGGATTCGGCGTTGAAGGCGGCATGGAAGCGCTCAAGAGTTATTCGCGATTGAAATCGGTTCAGATCGTTTATTGACGATGAATCAGAGACACGAATTGCATTTTGCAGAAGATTTTCAGGGCGCGCGCAGACGCTTTCACGCGGCCTGCGATCTCGCCGGCGTGCGATCAGATTCAATCATCCATCCGCTTAAAGGGCCTGACGGAGAGGAACTCGCAGTCGATGTCGCTTATTTCGGGAATAGGAGCGCCGAGCGGCTTCTCGTGCTGACATCGGGCGTGCACGGACCGGAACTGATGACCGGTTCCGGCTGTCAGGTCGGAATGATCGCCGACGGCGTCTTGTCGGATATTCCGGATGGCGTCGGCGTCCTCGTCGTTCACGCCGCGAATCCCTGGGGATCTGCGCATTTGCGGCGAAACAATGAGGACAATGTCGACCTCTGCCGGAATTTTGTTGACTTCGACGACCCGCCTCCACGCAATGAGGATTACGACCGCATCAAGGATTTTTTGCCCATCGCTTTCGCTCAGGGAAAGGAAGGCGACGCGGCGCGAGCCGCTATTGATCGCTACAAGCGCGAGCATGGCGAAGATGCGTTCGGTCGCGGATTCATGGCCGGGCAATATCATGACCCAAAAGGCGTTTCTTTTGGCGGGACTGAGGCCGTCTGGTCGCGCCGCATCATGGAAGAATGCTGGTCGGCTTACGGCGCTCGTGCCGGGAAGCTGTGTTTCATCGACTTTCATTCCGGCCTCGGTCCCTACGCATATGGAACGACCGTCAGTTTGCAGGCGGGCGAAGCGATGCGCCGCGCTCAGCGCATTTTCGGCAAATGGGTTCTTGCTGTCCGTGCCGACGACCACAAATCGGACGGCAAGGCGCCGGACGTGTCCGGCCACACGACGCAGGGACATGAGCGGGCCTTCGCCGGGGCCGAGGTGACATCGGTCGTTCTCGAATTTGGTGTCGAGCCCTATGACCACACGGCCGAAATCCTGATGCGCGAGCATCGTCTGCATTTTGATTCCTCAACCCCGGCTGATCAACGACGGCGTTGCAAGCAAGACTTGTTGAGATCGTTCTATCCGCAGGATCCCTATTGGCGTCGCGCGGTATTCAATCATTCGCTGCAAGCGACCGAGCAGGCGCTTAGTTATCTATCGGAGGGATGATGAACGACGCCGGCTCGTTGTCGATGACGAATGTGCGCCGCGCGCAGGAGCGGCTTGGGCCCTACATCATCCGGACACCGACATTGAAGGCGTCGTCGGGGTTCTTCACTGAATTTCTTCCCCGCTCCACTGTCTTCCTCAAATATGAGCTGTTTCAGGTCAGCGGCACCTTCAAAGCGCGCGGCGTTTTGAACAATTTGTTGGCGACTGACGGAAACCACAAAGGCGTTACAGCAGCGAGCGCAGGCAACCATGCGATCGCTGTCGCCGTAGGCGCCAAGCTGCTTGGGCTCGACGCAAAGGTCGTCATGCAATCGTCTGCCAATCCTGCGCGTATCGCGGCGGCGCGCGACGCTGGCGCAGAGATCGTCATCGCGGCTGACGGCAAGGAGGCATTCGCGAGAGCGCACGACATCGCCGAGAAGGAAGGTCGATTGTTCGTCCATCCGTTCGACGGGTTTCGCGTCGCGGAAGCGACAGCTGGCGTCGCATTGGAAATGATCGAGGATAGCGGCGGGCTTGATGCGATCGTCGTTTCGATCGGCGGCGGGGGGTTGGCTGGCGGCGTTTCCGCCGGCGCAAAATTGCTCAATCCGAATTGCCGCGTCATCGGCGTTGAACCTGAAGGCGCCGCCGCAATGGCTGAAAGTTTCCGCACAGGCGCGCCTGCGACATTGGCGAAGATCGATACTATCGCCGATAGTCTTGCTCCGCCAATGACGACGCAAACGACTTATGCACTCTGCCGCAGGCATATCGATCGTTTGGTTACAGTTTCGGACGATCAGATGGCGGCGGCTTGTCACTTGCTTTTTCGAGATGCAAAGGTCTCGGCGGAACCAGCCTGCGGCGCCGCAACAGCGGCTGCGATCGCAAAATGCGCAGATGAACTCGCTGGCATGAAAGTCGGCGTTATTCTCTGCGGATCGAATATAGACATCGATAATTTCGCTGCGTTGGTGCGTCGCGGCGAAGGCGCGCTCGTCCGCGGCGTTTTGTCCGGAGATTGAAGTTATGACTGAACCGTTTCGCGCAATTATCGCGCGCGAGGAAAATGGGAGATCCAAGGGGCGCGTCGAAAAACTGGCCATCGGCGATTTGCCGAATGAGAATACGCTCGTGCGCGTTCTCTATTCGACGATCAATTACAAGGACGCGCTTGCGGTCACCGGCCGCGGCAAGATTTGCCGCACTTTCCCGATGGCCTGCGGGATTGATCTCGCGGGCGAAATTGAGGAATCGGCCGACCCGGCTTGGAGAAAGGGCGACAAGGTCATCGTGAACGGCTTCGGCCTGTCCGAGCGTCATTGGGGCGGCTATTCCGAATTTGCCCGCGTGAAATCGGAATGGCTGGTCCGCCTGCCTGCCGCATTTTCGGTGGAGCAAGCGATGGCGATTGGCACGGCTGGCTATACGGCGATGCTTTGCGTGCATGCTCTGGAGGATCACGGCGTCACGCCGGACAAAGGCGATATAGTCGTCAGCGGCGCCACTGGCGGCGTCGGCTCGGTCGCGACAATGCTTCTGGCGAAGCTTGGCTACGATGTCGCCGGCGTCAGCGGAAAATCGGATGCGGAAGCGTATCTGAAGTCGCTCGGTGCAAAGTCCGTTATAGATCGGACTGAACTCGATCGCCGGCCACGGGCGCTTGAAAGCGAACGCTGGGCGGGCGGCGTCGATTCTGTCGGATCGACGACCTTGGCGACTATTCTCGCCCAGACGAAATATGACGGCGTGGTCGCGGCTTGCGGCCTCGCCGGCGGCGCCGATCTGCCGACGACGGTGATGCCGTTCATCCTGCGCGGCGTGACGTTGCGCGGCGTCGACTCCGTGATGGCGCCGCAAGCGCGTCGCCAGCGCGCGTGGAACCGTCTCTCCCATCTTCTCGATGCCGAAAAGCTTGTTGATGTCTACCGCAAAATAGGACTCGAGGACGTGCCAAAGGCGGCCGAGGATTTGTTGCTTGGCCGGATCAAGGGGCGAATTGTCGTGGATGTCCGCGCATGACGACGAATTCCGCGATAGCGCTCCGATCGGGCGATCGAATGCTGTCTCACGCGGAGCTCGCCTCTGCCGCCCGGCGCGCGGCAAGCGTTCTTGTTTCCTGCGGCGTCGGGCGTGGCGATTGCGTGGCGCTTTTGCTCCGCAATGACTTCCCGTATTTTATCCTAGCCGAAGCTGTGCGCTATCTCGGCGCCGGCGTGACGCCGATCAACTGGCACCTGACGGCGCCGGAGATTGACTACATTCTCAAGGACAGCGGCGCGAAAGTTCTCGTCGCCCATGCCGATCTGCTTTCGAAAGAAATAAGGTCGTCAGCATCCGGATTGAAACTTTTCGTCGAAGCGACGCCGCGCGAGATTGCGGCCGCCTATCCGAAATCCGCCGCCTTAATGCAAAGGGGTGACCATTCTCTTGGCGACGCCATGCGGACGGCGGACGACTTTCCCGGGGAAATCGGTCCGCCCACGCCGGCGCTTTTCTACACCTCTGGAACGACAGGACGTCCGAAAGCAGTCGAGCGCCGCGCGATTGCGCCGGAGGCGGCGATGGCGCTTGCGGCGCGGACTGCATTCGCCTTTGGTCTTGATCGGCCGGCGCCGCGGGCGGTGATGACCGGTCCGCTGTATCATTCCGCGCCAAACGCTTATGCGCTCACCGTCATCCGGCGCGGCGGTTATCTTGTCCTGCAGCCTAAATTCGACGCCCTGGAATTGCTCGCTATCATCGAACGCGATCGGATCACCAATCTCCATATGGTGCCGACCATGTTCCAACGGATGCTCACTATATCGGAAGAAGATCGTTCGAGTTTCGACCTGTCGAGCCTTATCCATGTCGTGCATGGCGCAGCGCCCTGTCCCGCCGATGTTAAGCGCAAGATGATCGAATGGCTCGGCGAGGTCATCCACGAATATTACGCCATGACTGAGGTCGGCATTATCGCCTGCAGTTCATCGCGAGAATGGCTTGAGAATTCAGGGACAGTCGGCAAGGCGCCCACCGGTGTCGAAATCGAAATTCGGCGCGACGATGGAAAGCCGTTCGCGACGGGCGACGCTGGAAACATCTGTATCCGCCATGAAGCGACCAATGCGTTCAACTATAAAGGGGATGATAAAAAGACGTCCGAGATGCGCCAGGATGGGTTTGTTGTCACCGGCGACATCGGATATCTCAACGAGCGCGGATTTTTGTTCATTAGCGACCGGAAAACAGACATGATTTTGTCCGGCGGAGTGAACATTTATCCGGCCGAGATTGAAGCGGCGCTTGCTGAGATTCCGGGTGTGCGCGACAGCGCCGTGTTCGGTATTGAAAGCGCAGATTTCGGCGAAGCGCCAGTCGCAGTTATAGAAACAATCGCCGCGCTCACCGACGAGAGCGTGCGCAAATTCCTGAGCGGACGGCTTGCGAAGTTCAAGACGCCGCAAGTCATCCGGTTTGTCGACCGCCTGCCGCGCGAGGATTCCGGCAAGGTGAAAAAACGCCTGCTCCGCGAGGCGTTCCTCAAAGGGGAGATTTAAGGCCGTGCGCCGCGCGTCGATCATAGGCGCTGCCGCGCTGCCGGTCGGGCGGATGATGCCGGGCGAGGGCGCGACGGGCGGCGTTTTCGAAGCGGAACGGTTGACGCCTGTCATTCGCCGCGCGGTGAAAGATGCAGGCATCGAGATGAGCGATATCGTTAGCGCCGTTTTCGCCGCCAATCCGCCGACGACGCGGCAGCTGGGCTTCTCGGTCAATATGGCGGCGCGGCTCGGCCTGAAATGCAAAGGGCAACTTTCGGAAGTCGCAAATCTCGGCATATCGGGCGGCGTCGCCTTCGATCAGGCGGTCGCCGATGTCGAACTCGGTCGCGCCGACATCGCCATCGCCGCCGGCATTCTCTACCAGTCGGCGATCAAAGGTCATGAGGGCATGGAGCATGGCGTGCGTGCGGTCGGTGACGCCGACTGGCAGGCGCCGTTCGGGTTCACCCCGATCAGCTGGTATGCGCTCGACGCCGCGCGCTATTTTTACGAGACCCGCCTCAATCCGGATGACCTTGCACATGTCGCGGTGAAAAGTCGCCGCTGGTCAGCGAACAATCCGATCGCGCAGTTCCGCGACCCTGTGTCCGTTGATGAAGCGAGATCAAGCGATTTGATCGTCGACCCATTGCGCTTGCACGACATACCGCAACGCGCTGACGGTGCGGTTTGCTTCGTCATTGCGCGTGACGAAATTGCGGCGAACCTTCGTAGCGACCGCGTCCGTATTGCGGCGCGTGGCTTTGCCCATGACGGACGCCACCAGATCGGCGACGAGCCTCATGACATGACGGATTTTCCTGCGGCGCGTGAAGCCGCGGCTGCTGCGCTCGGCGCAGCGCGTCTGCGGTTGCAAGATATCGATCTCTTCGAGCTTTATGCGCCCTGTTCGATCACCGAAGTGCTTGTCGCAGAAGCGATCGGACTGTTCGGTCGCGGCGATGCCTTGGGCGCGACGAGGGAAGGGCGCACCTCGCCTGGCGGCGATGTGGCGCTCAATACATCCGGCGGCTGTCTTGCGCGCGGCCATCCGCCGACGAACACGGGTCTCTACGGGCTGTATGAACTTTTTGAGCAATTGCGCGGCGCAGCCGGCGCACGCCAGGTGAAAGGCTCAGCGCGCGGGCTCCATATTTGCGAACTCGGCAATTACAATGCAGCGCTCGTTCATGTGCTGGAGCGCGCAGCATGATTCCAGTCGTCAGAATTCCGCGCAACATTCCGGTCGCGCCGCGTCGCTCAGGATTCGCGCGCTGGTTCTGGGAAGGCCTCGAGCAAGGCGTCTTTGAAACGACCGGATGCGAGGGCTGCGGCAAAATTTCTTTTCCGCCGCGAAAAGATTGTCCGAAATGCGGGTCGCAGAATTATCGTTTCCACGAACTTAGCGGTAAAGGCGTCCTCTACTCACGAACGATGGTGCGCATGACGCCGACAAGCCTCATTCCGTTGGCGCCGCTGTCGCTTGGCATCGTCGATCTCGATGAGGGCGTGCGGCTCGCCTGCGCCTTGCTTGATCGGAAGGCGCCGCTGAAGATCGGTGAACGCGTTCAGATTGCGGCGATGAGATTCAACGACGGTGTGCTGTTCGGCGCACAGTCCGCTGACGATACGACAACGGAGCCAGGGAAATGAAAGTGATAGTCGCGGCCGCGCAATTTGCGCCGGAGCTGGTGAATTTCGACGCCTGTGTGAAGAAAGCGGTCATGATCATCGATGATGCGGGCAGGGCCGGCGCCCGGCTTGTCGTGTTTCCCGAAGCGTGGATCCTCGGCTACACATATTGGGCGAGCATCGGGACGCGTGATCCGGTGTTCCACTGGTTCCTGAAAAAGCTCCACTCAGAAGCGGGGCCGAGCGACGATCCGCGGTTGAAACCGGTCGCAGACGCCGCCGCGCGAAACAAGATCGCCGTCAGCATCGGCATCCATGAGCGCGCCGGCGCATCGCTTTACCTGACGCAATTGCTTTTCGCGCCTGACGGGATGCTCGCGAACGCGCATCGCAAGCTGACGCCGACTAATACCGAGCGCCTTGTCTGGGGGCAGGGCGACGGGTCCGACATGAAGGCGCATGATTTCGGCTTCGGCCGCATCAACGGCCTAATGTGTTTTGAGCATCAGATGACGCTTGCGCGCTATGCGCTGCAAAGCACAGGCGAGCAAATCCACTGTGCGGCCTGGCCGGGCCACGCTTTCATTACGCCGGTCATTGATGCTTCAATGCGACAGCTGGCGCATGAAAACGGCTGCTTTGTTGTTTCAGCGCGCGAAGTGATGTCAGCTGATCGCCTTCCTAAGGATGCGCCGGGGCAAGGCGGCGATCCGGATCGGTGGCGCGGCGTCGGCGGCAGTTCAATCATTGCGCCGAATGCGACTTACGTCGTTCCGCCAGAGGAAGAAAAAGAGATGCTCGTCGTCGGCGAGATCGATCTCGCGATGATCGGCCAGATCAAATATTATTTCGACGGCGTCGGCCATTATTCGCGCCCAGACGTCTTCCAGCTTCGCTGGAACGACCAGCCGAAGCCGCCGGTCATCAAGGGGAGCTAAGTGTGGAACTCCGCCATCTGACGCCCACGATCAGCACTGAAATTGGCGGGGTCGACCTCGCGACGATTCGGGATAGCGCTGCTTTCGGGGAAATCAGGCGATTGCTTGCGGATCGCGGCGTTCTGTTTTTTCGCAATCAGGAGCTGACGGCGCAGGAACAACTTTCTTTCGCGCGCCTTTTTGGGACGCCAGTCGCAAGCCCGCATCCGAAATTCGGTTGCGTCGACGGGCTCAAGGAAGTGTCGCTCGTTATCAATGACGAGAATAACCCGCCTGACATCAATGTCTGGCATTCAGACCTTTCCTTTCATGAAAAGCCGGCGACAGCTTGCGTGCTTTACTGCAAGGAATTGCCCGAGATCGGCGGCGACACGCTCTGGGCAAGTATGACGGCCGCCTATGATGCGCTCTCTGCTCCGATGAAGACATTCCTTGAGGGTCTGGTTGCGTATCATCAGTTGCCGTTGGATGGATACTCTCCCGAAAAAATCAAACAGGCATTGGATCGACCGATCGCCGCGTTTCATCCGGTCGTCCGCGTGATTCCGGAAACCGGACGCAAATCCTTGTTCGTCAACCGCGTCTACACCAATAGAATTGAAGGATTGACGCGCAAGGAAAGCGCCGGCGTTCTCGAAGCGCTATTCAATCACGCCGAAAGTCCGGATTTTCAGGTGAGGTTCAAATGGTCCAGAGATGCGGTCGCTGTCTGGGACAATCGCTCGACACAGCATTTCGCGGTCGCCGATTATTATCCGGCGCGCCGGGTGATGCACCGCGTCGCGCTCGCAGGCGAGGCTGTTACTGGCTGACTTGGTGGAACCCGCGCGATTAGGCGGGCATTCTGCAATATCGCCCCGAATGGCGCTCCGTGCAGGGAGTTTAGATATGCAATTCCACCGAAATTGCGTCTCATTTATTGCGTATGAGATCCCAAATTCCGCGATTTATTCCTTGGAAAATTGCTGGTGAACCCACCTAAAAGTTTCGCCAAATTCGTGCTTGCTGCTCTAACAGGTGCCATTTGAAGCTCCTTACGGATCGTCGGAATTTTCCGGAAATCGCCCTGCGGTTGCTTTGCGATTTCAAACTTTCCGGCCTGAGAGCCGCAGCGAAAATCAACCTTGGTTCAGCAAAAAAGTCGCACTAACGACGTCACTTTTGTCGATTTATTGGGTCAACAATACTGATCCGAAAGAAGCGGTTTTCGCTCAAGATGAGCTAGAAATTCCTATTCATTTGCCGCGAATACTCGCAAGGCGACCTTTCATTTTCGGGCTACAAAGGCCACTGAAATGATCGAATTTGCGTGCGCCGCTTATGTCAGGGCGTGACGGCGACGGTTGGCGGGATGAGGGCGGCGGAGTTGGGGGAAGGGCTTAGGGCAAGATGAAAGCATTGGCGCCACTCGTCGCGCAATGCCAGTCTGCACGTCGCTTTTGGTGGAGTCATGGGCGAATTCAATAGCCCCATTTGGCGCCATGCGCTGAAGAGGCCGTTTTCGCCGGATTCCGCATTCGAGATTGAAATTTCCGGTTCGGGTTTGTCGTCGCAGCGGGCGGTTCCGAATGAGTTTCCGAGCGCGACGCTGAAAGCGAGTCGAATAGCGCTCGTTGATGCGCAATCTATAGCGCCCTGGTCAAAGAGATTTCAGGCGCTTTGCCGTCGACGGCGCTCGCTTGAGGGAGGCGTCAATCGCCTCGCGCCAGGCCTTGCCGTCGCTGCGCGCCTCCTTGAGCGCGCTTTGAAGCTCGTGCGGACGTGTCTCCGACAGCGCGTCGATCAGGGCGGCCGCCTGCTCGATATCCTTCGTTGATTTTGCGGCGCCGGGGCCTTTGCGACGTGCTGCGACTATGAGCTTGTGGATTGCAAAGCGTTCAGGCCTCGGGACCTGAACGAGGACGCCTTCGCGATAAAGCGCGACGGCGGGGATCGGGTCGCGGATCAGGAAGTTGAGGAAATGGAGCCCCTGCGCCCAGACGCCTAGCGCCTCAAGCTTCTGGGGTCCTTCCAGATCGTCGAAGGAGGGCGCGAGAAAGTCGACAACGAAGTCGCTCTCCGGCATGCGCCAGCGGGTCGGCTTCTTTGCGTTGAGCGAGCCGGCGGGCTTGAGGCCGAGCGCCCCGAGGACCTCCGGGAGTTCGGGATCCGCGTGATCGTCGATCGACAATGACAGCTTTTCAAAGGAGGCGACGTCGACATCCGCGGTGATCGCCGTAGCGCCGGATGAGACCCGGGTTCCGAGTTCGAGATCGTAGAGCCGGAAGGCGTGCGTGCCGACAAGGACGCCGCCGAGCCGGAAGACGCCTGCCTGTGCGAAAGCGCGCAGCACCTTGCCAGTGGTCATGTCGAGGGCGGGAAGGCGCGCGGCTCGGAGCGCCGCCGCCTTTTCCGAGGCGTTCGCCCGGAAGGCTTTGGCGTCATCCCGCGCCGCTCTCCAGCGCTCAATCCGGGCGCGAGTCCTCGCGTCGTCGGCGCCGATGAAGAGCTGCCTGTGCGCGCCGCCGGGCGCCCTGACGGTCGCGTACCAGAACTTCCGGCCCCCCGTTTCGCGAAGATGCGGGGAGCCCGCCATCTCCTCCGGCGCGCGGTCAAGATGAGCGGCGAGGAGGTCCTGATAAAGGGTCAGCAGCGTGAGCGGGATCGGGGTCATGGAGATGGCCTATACCACAAAAGTATTATTGTGGTATATGGGCCCGTGATCATGCTCGCGATCCGGGGGCCAGCGGGCAGAAGCGCCGGCCTTGTGAAACACTGGCGCTGACGCCTCACCCGCCAGGCATCGCCCGCATCAGCGCACTATGCTCATCAAACGTGCGGGACTTTTCCACAAAACCCCAAATTCCCCCAAACGGCCCCAAATATCCTCAAGTTTCCGCCAGTGACTTCGCCCCGCCAGAAATCCGACCATCGATGTTGGAAGCAGCGAATAATCGGAAACGAGAGCAGATCAAAACCATGACAAGGCATGCCCTGAAATGTGGAGATAATACGCCGGTCAACGAACTGAAGAGCGTCACAACTGAACGGTTCCTGAAATCGGATGCGGCGTTCAGGTCCGCCTGCAATTCGATCGCATTCGTCGAAAACAAGAAACGCAGAAATAAACACCCGGACTTCGATAGCTTCGACGGCGAGCGCGCACTGGGCGCGGCATGGAAAGGCACGATCAGGGGCGAGGCACCGCAGGAGTTCCTGCGCGTCGAGTTTGATGATCCTGGAATTGCGCCGCCGCTGCGCGCTGCGCTGTTTTCGAGCTTGGTCGATTCAAACGCACTGGATTGGAATCGAACAGCATCGAAATAGGAGAAGTGGCCTGTCCCCGGTTTTGTGGACGGTCAGTTAAGCTAACGCCATCTTTTCCTC
>CALAZI010000137.1 GCA_937895955.1 uncultured Alphaproteobacteria bacterium
CTTGCGGCGAAAGGCGCCGGGTTCGGCGTTGATCTTCCGGCTGTAATCGAGATCGACAGCGACGATCACCGCGCCGGCGTCAAGCCCCTGTCCGGGACGGCGCGCGAGATCGCCGGCTTTCTGAACGGCGCGAAGGGCGCGCGCTTTCGCGGTCTGATGACGCACGCCGGCGGCTCCTATGATTGCCGCAGCGTCGAGGCGATCCGCGCCGTCGCCGAGAAAGAGCGTCGCGCGGTCGTCGATACGGCGGCGATGCTGAAGGCGGACGGGATCGACTGCGAGATTGTTTCGGTCGGCTCGACGCCGACAGCGACGTTCGGCGAAAAATTCGACGGCGTCACAGAAGTGCGCGTCGGCGTCTACATGTTCAACGATCTTGTCATGGCGGCGCTCGGCGTTTGCGATGTCGATGACATCGCGATTTCCGTTCTCGCGAGCGTCATCGGCCGGCAGGAAGATAAGAACTGGGTCCTCGTCGACGCCGGCTGGATGGCGCTGTCGCGCGATCGCGGCGCGGCGGCGTTTCCGGTCGATCAGGGCTACGGTCTCGTTTGCGACGAGAAGGGGGAGCCGATCGACGATCTGATCGTCGCGTCGTGCAATCAGGAACACGGGATCATTGCGCGCCGCGGCGGCGGGGCGATTGATTTTTCGAAATTCCCGGTCGGGCGTTTGCTGCGCATTCTTCCCAATCACGCCTGCGCGACGGCGGCGCAATACGTCGCCTATGACGTCCTGAATGCCGCCGGCGAGGTCACCGCGCGCTATCCGCGCCTCAACGGCTGGTGAGTCGTCTCAAGGCTCGTGATGAACTTCGCGGTCTTTCGTTTCAGGCAGGAAGAACATGCCGATGATGAAAGTCGCTCCGGCGATCAGGATCGGATACCACAGGCCCGAATAGACATTGCCGCTCGCGGCGACGATTGCGAAGGCGGTTGTCGGCAAAAAGCCGCCGAACCAGCCGTTCCCGATGTGATAGGGCAATGACATCGACGTGTAGCGCACGCGCGCCGGGAAAAGCTCGACCAAAGCGGCGGCGAGCGGGCCGTATGACATCGTCTGGATGGCGACGAAGAGCGCGATGATGAGGATGACGAGCGGCCGGTTGACGGCGTCGTTATCCGCGCGTTCGGGATAGCCGGCCTCGTTGAGCGCGGCGCGGACCGCCGTTCCGAATTCGGCGATCGCGGCGGATTTCTCCTCGCCCGCCAGTCGGCGCGGATCGGGCGCGACGAGGCGCCGCTCGCCGATCATCACTTCCGCGACGGCGCCAGCCGGCGCTTTTTCGTTGCGATAGGAAACGCCGCCGCGGGTCAGCAGCGATTTGGCGATATCGCAGGATGTTTGATCGAACTTGGTTTTGCCGACAGGGTCGAACTGCAGCGAACATTCTTCGGCGTCGGCGATGACGACGACCGGTGCGGTTTTCTGCGCCTCCGAAAGCGCCGGGTTCGCCGCGCCTGCCAGCGCGTGGAAAAGCGGCAGGTAAAAGACGGCGGCGATCGCCAGGCCCGCCATCAGGATCGGCTTGCGGCCGATGCGATCGCTGAGCCAGCCGAAAAGAACGTAGAACGGCGCGCCGATAATGAGGCCGATCGTGACGAGTATGTTCGCGGTGAAGGGATCGACTTTCAGAATGCGGTCAAGGAAGAAAAGAATGTAAAACGTGCTCGTGTAAAAAGAGACCGCCTGGCCGGCGACGAGACCGAACAGGGCGATCAACACGAGTTTCAGATTGCGCCATTCGCCGAAGGCTTCCTTGAACGGCGCCTTCGACGTCGCGCTTTCTTCCTTCATTTTCTGAAAGACGGGGCTTTCGCTCAGCTTCAGGCGAATCCACATCGAAATCGCGAGCAGGAAAATCGAGATGAGAAAGGGAATGCGCCAGCCCCAGGCGGAAAAAACTTCCGGCGCGACCATCGATCTGACGGTCATGATGACAAGCAGTGACAGAATAAGGCCGGCGACGGCGGTCGTCTGGATCCAGCTGGTGTGAAAGCCGCGTTTTTTCGCCGGCGAATGCTCCGCGACATAAATCGCCGCGCCGCCATATTCGCCGCCGATGGCGAGACCCTGAAGCAGACGCAACAGCACGAGTATGATCGGCGCCGCTATGCCGATCGAATCATAGCCGGGAAGGAGGCCGACCGCGAAGGTCGAAAGACCCATCAGCCCCATGGTGACGAGAAAGGTGTTCTTGCGCCCGACAATATCGCCGATGCGGCCGAAGGCGAGCGCGCCAAGCGGGCGCACGATGAAGCCGGCGGCGAAAGCCGCGAGGGCGAAAATATAGGATGTTGTTTCGTTGACCGCCGAAAAATAATGCCGCGCGATTTCACTGGCGAGCGCGCCGTAAAGAAAGAAATCGTACCACTCGAACATCGTGCCGAGCGATGAGGCGCCGACAACCATCGTTTCATTGGATTTCTTCGGCGTCGTCGTCGCGGCGGCGTTGCTCATGAATCGTCTCTGGATGGATTAGGGGAGGGAAAACGCGACCGGATGGATGCGCGCCAGCTTGCGCAGGCGCAAGCGGGAAAATCAACCCGCCGGAATGCGGGTTCTAGCCGAGCGCGCGCGCATGAATGCGCGCTTCCTCAACATAATGCATGGCGCCGCCGCGCGCCATCTGCGCCTCACCCTCGCGCAGGTCGCGGAATTTTTTCGCCGGCATTCCCGCCCACATTTCGCCCGCGGGAACGATTTTCTTCGGCGACAGGAAAGCGCCGGCGGCGAGCATGGCGCCTTTCTGGACGACCGATCCGTCAAGCATGGTCGCGCCCATGCCGACGAAACCTTCGTCTTCGACTGTCGCGCCGTGCAGAAGGCATTTATGGCCGATGAGGGCGTATTGCCCGATCAGCGTCGGCACGCCGCCAAGCTCGGGAAGGTCGGCGTGAATGATCGCGCCGTCCTGAACGTTCGATCCCTTGCCGACGACAATCCTGTTCGAATCGCCGCGCAAGACGCAGCCGTACCAGACGGAGGCGTCTTCATGCACCTCGACATCGCCGCAGATGACGGCGCCCGGCGCGATGAAGGCGGTTGCGTGAATCTTCGGCTTTTTGTCGCCGATGGCGAAGATAATCGGTTTCATGAGGTTCCCTGATCAGGCCGCAACGGCGTCCGGCTGGTTTTGCGGATGAGCTTTGACGAACGCCTCGATCGCGTTGCAGCGCTCGTAGATTTCCTTAATGCGCGGCGTCGCCGACAGATCAACGCCGAAACGCAGCGCGCCGAAAACCTGCGGGACCAGAAATGCGTCGGCCATGCCGGGCTTGTCGCCGACGCAGAATTCGCCGGCGCTGTCGGAAATCAGCGTCTCGACGGAACGCATCGCGCCGCCTGTCCACCGGTCAAGCCAGCCCTTCATCGCATTCGCATCGAAGTCGCGCTCTTCCTTCAGATAGGTCTGAATGCGCAAATTCATGAAAGGCTGCGCTTCGCAGGCTATGATGGCGGCGATGGCGCGCGCCTTGGCGCGCAAGGCGGCGTCCGGAGGAAGGAGAGGGTTTTCCGGATATCGCTCTTCCAGATATTCGATGATCGCGGTCGACTGCGTCAGGATCGCGCCTTCATCGGTTTCAAGCGCAGGAACGAGACCTTGCGGGTTGCGCTTCAGGAAGGGCTCGGCGCGCTGTTCTCCCTTCAGCAGGTTGACGGGCTCATAATCGAACTCAAGTTCCTTCAGGCAAAGCGCAATGCGCACGCGATAGGTCGCGCTCGAACGCCAATAGCCGAACAGTTTCATGAGGGCGGCCTTTGATAAAATTTGAAGCGAATTTATCGCTCATTCTTCGCTGAATGCCAAATCATCGCCGCCATGCTCGCCGACGGCGAACAGGAGCGGCGATGATGCAGGCGGCGGCGGTTGAAGTTTCGGTTGAGAATGACGGCGACGAGCAATGGGCGCGCGCAAACTTACGGGAGGCGCACGGCCGTCTTGCGCTCGATATCGCCAATGTCCTGCGGATCATCGAACTGCATCCTGATTTCAAGGGGCGCTACAAGTACAATGATACGCTCGGCAAGGTCCTTGATCGCGGCTCCGTCATGATCGAATGGCGGGTTTCCGAATTCGTGGCCCAAATTCAGGAGCGGTTCCTGCCCGAAATCTCGTCCGAGATCGCCTATAAGGCGCTCGTCGTCGCGGCCAACAGGGCGGGCCAATAGGGCTTTTTCGGGGTTGAACTGAATTAGTAACATATGTTACTAAGTGGGCGAAAGCAGAAGCTGGAGCCCAAAATGGCCGATCTTTTCGAAAATCCGCTGGGGACCGACGGGTTCGAATTCGTCGAATATACGGGCCCCGACCCTGACGCGCTCGCCGCGCTGTTCGAGCGGATGGGCTTTACGGCCGTCGGCCGCCATCGTTCGAAAGACGTCATTCATTACGTCCAGGGCGATATCAATTTCCTCCTCAACCGCGAAACGGCCGGCCAGCCGGCCGCCTTCCGCAACCAGCACGGCGCGGGCGCGAATGCGATGGCGTTCCGGGTGAAGGACGCCGCTCGCGCCTTTCGCGAGGCGGTCAAGCGCGGGGCGAAGCCTATCGAGGCGAAAACCGGTCCGATGGAGCTGAACATCCCCGGCATTGAAGGGATCGGCGGCCTTAACGTCTATCTCGTCGACCGCTACGGCGCGCGCTCGATATACGATGTCGATTTCGAACCGATCGGCGGCGCCGATCCGAACAAGAATTCGGCGGGCCTCACCTATATCGATCATCTGACGCACAATCTGCGCCGCGGCAATATGGATCTGTGGGCGGAATATTATGAGAAGATCTTCAATTTCCGCGAGATCCGCTATTTCGACATTGAAGGCAAATTGACCGGCCTCGTCTCGAAGGCGATGACGAGCCCGTGCGGCAAGATCAGAATTCCGCTTAATGAAAGCCAGGACGAAAAATCCCAGATCGAGGAGTTCATCGAACGCTATAATGGCGAGGGCATACAGCACGTCGCGCTTGGAACGAATGACATCTACAAGACGGTTGAGGACTTGCGCCGCCGCGACATCCCGTTCCAGTCGACGCTCGAAACCTATTATGAAGGCGTCGCCGAGCGCGTCGGCGATCACGGGGAAGATATCGAGCGATTGAAGAAAAACAGCATTCTGATCGACGGCGCCCCGACGCAGGGGCAGGGCCTGTTGCTGCAGATCTTCACGCAGGATGCGATCGGACCGATCTTTTTCGAGATCATTCAGCGCAAGGGCAATGAAGGCTTCGGCGAAGGCAATTTCAGAGCGCTTTTCGAATCGATCGAGCTCGACCAGATTCGACGCGGGGTTTTGAAGGAAACCGCATGACGAAAAAAGCGCCGGCGGCGGGCGGTCTCAATCTAGCGGCGTTCTTGCCGTACAGGATCGCCGTTCTCGCCCGCACGCTGAGCGAAAGGCTGGGCGCCGCCTACGCCGATGAAGGCTTGACCATTCCCGAATGGCGGGTGCTGGCGGTCGTCAGCCAGGAAAACGCCGTCGCCGCGCGCGATGTCGTCGCGCGCACGCCGATGGACAAGATGGCGGTCAGCCGCGCCGTCGCATCGCTTGAAAAAAAAGGCCTCGTCGCGCGCCAGCCGGCGAGCGACCGGCGCGTTTCGGCGATCCGGCTTTCGGATGAGGGACGGCGCATCGCCGATCGCGTCGCCGGCATCGCGCTGCGGTTTGAAGCCGATATTGTCGGGGGGATGACCGGCACGGAGCGCGATCTCTTTCTGGAAAGCCTCGCCAAGCTTGAGGCGGCGGCGGGGCTTGATTGTTCCTCGCAATCGGCGGTTAAAGCTGCGGAATGATCTTCCGTCTTATTACGGCGGCGCTCCTCGCCGTCTCGATTTCGGCATGCGTATCGTTTCCAGACGCGCCGTCGCCGACCGTCTCTCCGCATCTCGAAAAAGACTACGTCGTCAGCGTCGACGGCGCGCGTCTCGGCCTCACCCGCTGGCCCGCCGAAAAAGCCAAGGCGGCGATCGTCGCCGTTCACGGCATGAATGATTACGCGGCGGCCTACTCCTATGCCGGCCCTTACTGGTCTGAGCGCGGCGTCAGCGTCTACGCCTATGACCAGCGCGGCTTCGGCCGCTCGACGGATTTCGGCCGCTGGCCGGGCGACGACGTGCTGCGTCAGGATCTGCGCGCTGTGATCGCCGCGGTGCGTGTTGAAAATCCCGGCCTTCCTCTTTACGTCGTCGGTCATTCAATGGGGAGCGCCGTCATCATGACGGCGATGCGCGACGCGCCGCTCGACGCCGACGGGATCATTCTCGGCGCGCCGGGGGTTTGGGGCGGCGCCAGCATGTCGATTTTTTACCGCGTCGCGCTCAATGTCGCGGCGACATTCACGCCGGGAAAAACGCTGACCGGCGAACGCGCCGGCCGGCAAGCGTCCGACAATATCGATTTTCTGCGCCGCATGTATGAAGACCCGCTCGTCATCAAGGCGACGCGGCTCGACGCCATCCTTGGCGTCGAGCGGCTGATGGGCGAGGCTTATGACGCCGCGGACGAAATCAGCGGCGACATGCTTTTATTGTACGGCCTCAAGGATGAGATCATTCCGACCGACATATTGATGAAAACCGCCGACCGTTTGCCGGAAACGCTGGACGAGATCGCCTTTGCGGACAGCTGGCATATGATCTTCGCCGATCTTGAACGCGAAAAACCGCTTCAGGCGGTCATCGATTGGATTGCTGAAGACAGAGCCGAGTAAGAAAGGGGAGGCCGCGGCGGTGCGGGGAATTGCGGAGCCGCGGCCTCCTACTCTACGGGCGGAGCGGAATGGGGACCGCGCCGCCTTTCTGGCCGTGTTTGTTGCGGCGGCGCGTCCCGGTGCTGGCTAGTGAGGGGAAGCAGGACACGGGTCGGCTGGAGGGCGATTGCGTCGCCGCAACAATGCAACTTATAAGGGTAATCTCTTAATAAATGGTTTCTGAGTAAAAATCAGTCCGGGTTTTCAATCCAGGCGCAGAATTTTTCGGATGAGCGCTCGCGATCGACGCGAAGGGCGATGAGGGCGGGGTTGTCATAAGGATGAGCCTCAAGGACAATCGTCTTCACGTCATCGGCGCGGGTTGCGTTCGCCTTGATGATCATCGCGACTTCGCCGTTTTCTTCTGTCGCGCCGCGCCAGCGATAGACGGATCTGACGCCCGGCAAAATATTGACGCAGGCCGCAGCGTCCGCTTCGACCAGTTTTTTCGCCAGCGCTTGCGCCGCCGTTTCATTCGGCGCAGTCGAATAGAAGAGAATGATGTCAGTCATGACGCCTCGCTTTCAAGCAAAGTGTAATCGAGATTGTCGCGACGACGCCATCCGTACACTCTGACCCGGCATGAAGATGCGCAAACTTGACGATAACGCCGTGCTTGTCTTGTTTTCAGGCGGACAGGATTCGTCAACCACGCTCGCCTGGGCGCTTGAGCGCTTCGCGCGCGTTGAAACGATCGGGTTCGACTACGGCCAGCGCCATGCGGTCGAACTGGATGCGCGGCGAAACATTCGCGAGGCGATGCGTCATGTGAAAAAGGACTGGGCGGCCCGGCTTGGCTGCGACGAGGTCGTCGATCTCAAAGGGCTCGGCGATATCAGCGAAACGGCGATGACGCGCGAGACGGAAATCTTCATCGCCGATAACGGCCTGCCGACGACCTTCGTGCCGGGGCGCAATCTCGTATTTCTGACGATGGCCGCCGCCGCCGCCTATCGGCGCGATATCGGCGTTCTTGTCGCCGGCATGTGCGAGACGGATTATTCCGGCTATCCCGATTGCCGGCTGGCGACGCTTCAGGCGCAGATGCGCGCGATCGCTCTCGGTCTGGATGCGGCGTTCCGCCTTGAAACGCCGCTGATGCATCTGACGAAGGCGCAAAGCTGGATTCTTGCTGAAGACATCGGCGGCGCGGCGCTGGTCGAGCTGATCCTTGAACAGTCTCACACCTGTTATCGCGGCGAGCGCGGCAAGCGTTTCGATTGGGGCTACGGCTGCAACGCATGTCCGGCGTGCGAGTTGCGCGCGAAGGGATGGCGCGATTTCCAGGGCGCAAAAAACCGGATTGAAAGCCTGTCGTGACGATCTACGCCGTCAAGGAGTGTTTTCTCACCCTGCAAGGGGAGGGCGCGCAGACGGGACGCGCCGCCATATTCCTGCGCTTCGCCGGCTGCAATCTCTGGAGCGGGCTCGAACGCGACCGCGCGAGCGCGGCATGCGATTTTTGCGACACGGATTTCGTCGGCGTTGACGGTCCGGGCGGCGGAAAATTCAGCGGCGCCGACGCGCTCGTCGATCACGCCGCGGCGTTATGGCCGCGAGAATCGTCCGCGCAGCCTTTGATCGTTTGCACCGGCGGCGAACCCTTGCTGCAGCTCGATGATGCGCTGATCGATGCGCTTCATGCGCGCGGGTTTGAAGTCGCCGTTGAAACGAACGGCACGATCGCGGCGCCCGAGGGGCTCGACTGGATCTGCGTCAGTCCCAAGGGCGAGAATGCGCTCAAACAGAAGAGCGGCGACGAATTGAAGCTTGTCTATCCGCAAGCCGACGCGCCGCCGGAGCGATTCGAGGCGCTTCCTTTCACGCATTTCTTCCTGCAGCCGATGGACGGCGCGGAACGCGAGGCCAATACGGCGCGCGCGATCGATTATTGCCTTAAAAATCCGAAATGGCGGCTCAGCCTGCAAACGCACAAGCTGATCGGCATTCCCTGAAAATGAAATCACGCCGCTTCGGAGCGGTCCTGAAGCTTCGCAATAAGGAACTGCGCGTCGCGGCAATAGGCGTTGGCGGCGCGATCGGCCTTTTTCAGCGCCTCGTCCAGCTCCTCAATCGTCGCGGCGATTTCGTCAAAGGTGGAAAAGGCGTCGCGCGGCGGGTTGATGTCGAGCCCCTTTTGCGTGACGTCCATGCGGCAGGGCGAGACTGAATAATGCGCCTTGCCGCCGAGCTTCACGTCGATCTGACGCTGCGCCTTGCCGATTAAAGCCGCCGCGCGCTCGTCGACCGCCTCAACCGCCGCATTGATGGACAAGCGCAACTCATCGAAGCTTTCGGCGAGCAGGGCGCGCGCGCCGACATCTTCGGCCTCGTTCGCCGATAGTGCGACCTCATAGGCCTGCTCAATAATGTCGCGAATGGTGTCGATCGAAAACAACGCCGATTCAATTGCGGCGAGCGCTTCGCGGATATTGTCATTCTTGGTGGACGCAACCGGCTGGGTCTTGCGTCCCTCGCCCGGCGTAGCGGTCCGCCGCAAGGCGCGGTCAAGGCCCGCCGCGACATCCATTGCGGGCAATTCGATCTCTTCCTGCTGGCGGCCGGCGAAGCCGAAAATACCGGCGAGCGCATTGCGCTTCGGTTTCTTGCCGGGCTCGCCGTCATTCGAATTCAACGCCACTGATGGTCCTCACAGGTCGCTAGACGCAACGCCGACCGGTTGAGGTTAAGGCCTGTTAATTGAGGGCCGGTTAAACGCGCGGGGAAATTTGCGCCGCGGCGTTAGGATGACGGGAAAAAACGCGCGCCCCGTCCCTCAATGAGCCAGGCGGCGAGGAGCGCCGCGGCGAGCGTTAAAAGCCAGGCCCAGGGCGAGGCGAACGGGCGTTCGGCGACCGATTCCGTCCGATAGGCCTCGCGGGCGACAAGGCCGGCCCAGTCATCGCCGGCCCGGTCGCGGCTCCTGGCGTTAACGCGCCGGATTTCTGGGACCCGGGGCGCGGCGTCCGTCCCAAGCTCGAAGGCGCCGCCGCCGGTCGCCGCGCGCGCCGGGGCAAGGCGCGCGTTTGTGGCGACGACATTTTCAAATTCGGGCGGCGCGGCGAGGCCGATCGCCGCGATGGCGAACAGACCGTCCGATCTCGCCCGGTAAAGGCCGCGCGGCGCGTCGGCGATCTCGGCGAGAAAGCGTCCTTCGCCGTCCGGACGCAGCGGCAATTCAAGATCGCCGCCCGACGGCGTTTTGATGGCGACGGGCGATGCGGTCTCCTTGATCGTGCGCCGTTCGATGATAAGCGCGCCGGCGCGTTCCGAAAGCAACAGCCGCTCTTCTTCGAGTTCAGGCTCTTTCATCAGCCAATGCGCAATCCGGCGCAGCAATTCAGCATGCGGGCCGCCGCCGTCAAAGCCGCGCGCCCACAGCCAGACATGATCGGATTGCACAAGACCGACGCGGCCTTCGCCGACGCGATCGACGATCAAAAGAGGGTTGCCGCTTTCATCATTCATCAGCGTTGCGCCGGCGCGTTTAGACGCCGGCATGATGCGCAGCCAGCGCCCCCAAAAATCGGTTTCCGGAAGATCGGCGGTTACGGGATGGCGCCGGCCCGTATCGCTGATCTGCGGGCGGAACGGCGTTGCGATTTGTTCGCCTGACGGCATCGCCGGCAGGATGAACGCGAAATTGCGCCGCGCCGCGAGGCTGAGATAGCCGTTGAATTCCGGGCCCGATGAGACAAGCACCGCGCCGCCGGCTTCGACATAACGCGCAAGATTGTCGAAATGATAGGAGTTCAAGACGCCGCGATAGGTGTAGCGGTCGAAAATGACGAGGTCGAATTCGGAAAGCTTTTCAATGAAAAGCTCGTCCTGCGGAAATTCGATGAGCGCCAGTTCGCGTTCGAGGGCGTTGTCCGCCTGCGCCTTTTCGATCGGCCGCAGGATCGTGAAATGAACAAGATCGATCGCGGGGTCCGATTTCAGAAGATTGCGCCAGACCCGTTCGCCGGGATGCGGTTCGCCGGATATCAACAGGACGCGCAGCCGGTCGCGGATGGCCGCGATCGGCAGAACGGCGACATTGTTCTTGTCGGTGAGCTCATTGTCGGCCGGTTCGACCTCAAGTTCGATGACGGTGCGGCCGGGATGGGGCAGCGGCGCCGTGAATGATATCTCCGCGCCGACGGGAACCGGCTCGCGCAAGGCTTCCTCGCCGTCGACGCGCAGGGCGACGACCGCCTGGCCGCGCCCTTCAAGGCGCGCATCGTTCGTTCCGACGTCGTCGATGCTGAAACTGATATCGACGCCTTCATTGACGATGCCGTAGCGCGGCGCCTTGATCATCGTCACCTTGCGGTCGATGTCATCCGGGCCGCCCGTCCGCAAGAGATGAACGGGCGCGTCCGGATTGAGCTTGTCGAACGCCGCCGCATCCGTCGCCTGCCCGTCGGATATGACGAAGATGGCGCCGAGGCGCGCGCGCGGATTGTCATTCGCCGCGGCCGCGATCGCCTCGCCGAGGCGGGTTTCTTCCTCGCCGCCCATCGTCGTGCGAATGATCTCGACGTCGCCGAGCGCCGTCAGCCTTTGTTCGAGCGCTTCGGCTGCGCGTTCGGTGACCGCGGCGCGCTCGGCGAGCCGGTTCGATCCGCTTTCGTCGACGATGATGACGGCGATGTCGGCGAGCGGCGTTTCCTCCGCAATGCGGAATTGCGGATTGAGGATCAGGCCGAGAAGCGCGACGAAAGCGATAAGACGGAAAGGCGCGCTTGCCGGCGCGCGCAAGGCGCTCAGCGCAAGCGTGACGAGCGCGGCGGCGCCGATCGCGATGATCGCGGCGATCGGAAAGGCTGGTTCAAGGGCGATCGCGTTCATTGCCGGCCCAGCCTTTCAAGCAGGACTGGCGTGTGCACCTGATCGGATTTGTAATTGCCGGTGAGCGCCACCATGACGATATTGACCCCGGCGCGATAGGCGCATTCGCGCGGATTGCGCGGCACGCCGCCCTCGGCGTCGGCGCACGGACGCGCCGGCGCCGTCACCGGCAACAAGGGTTCGCCGACCGGATTGGCCGCCCAGGCGCCGGCCCAGTCGCGGCCGCCGATGATGACCGGCGTCACGGAATCGTTCGGCCCGTCGCCGGACTGAACCCAGATCGGCCGGCTCGCCATGCGGCCGCGCAGATCGGACAAAAGATAGAAGGAACGCAGCAGGACGTGATCGCCGCCGACCGGCGTCAAAGGCGGCAGGTCGAGATTGGACAGAATGGTTCTGAGCGCAAAGCCTTCCGGCGTTTCGGCGCCCGCAACAGCGCGTTCATCATCGCGCGTGTCAAAAAGGATGAGGCCGCCAAAGCGCATGAAGTTTTCGATATTGGCGAGAGCGGTTTCGGAGGGGCGAGCCGCGCCGGGCGCGATCGGCCAGTAAAGGAAGGGATAGACCGACAGATCGTCCGTTTCCGGATCGACGGCGACCGGCGGCGCGGGTTCGGCGGATGTCCTTCTCGTTATCTCGCGCGACAAGCCTTCAAGACCCGCTTCGGAAATGCGATCGATCGACGGGTCGCCGGTGCGCACATAGGCGAGACGCAGTTGCAGCGCGGCTTCCTCCGTCTTTGCGCCGATCGGGCGGTCGAGCGGCTGCGCATCGGCGCGCGGCGGCGCGACTGCGACCGCAACGATGAAAGCGATCGCGACGAATGAGAGACGGCCCGCGAGGCGCAGCGCGAGGATCGCGTCGATGATGAGAAGAAGAAGAGCAATGAGAAAGAGCGACGGCGCGATGCGCACGGGCGCCGCCGCGTCATAAACCGTTCGCGTTGCGCCATGAGGCTCAAGCCGCGCGAATGTCTCGTCGCCGGAGATCGTATTGAGCGCGATCGGCGCTTCCGGCGCGCCGTAAAGCCCGGGAGGCCTTCCGGGCGCTGCGCCCTCGGCGATGTCCGCAAGCGTTGACGGCGCAATGTCGCGCGGCGGCTGACGCAAGGCGCCGAAGCCGTCGAGAACGCGGAAGGGCGCTGCGCGCTGCGCGGCCTCGTCGCCAAGCGCTTTCGGGCCGAGCGAGGAAATGAACGTCAGCTTGCGCAGCATGTCGACGAAGAGGGTCGACAGGGGAAGATCAGACCAGTCGGGCGTCGCGGTGACGTGAAAGAGCGCGATTGCGCCGGCGCCCACAGCGACGCCGGTGACGAGCGGCGTGCCGTCGGCGAGGCTCGCCCAACTGCGCGCCGTCGCTTCGCCGCCGGGTTCCGCGAGCACCTGTCGGCGCACGAAGACGTCCGTCGGCGCGATCAGATCGGCGAACGGCCCGTCGCTCGCAAACCCGGCGAGCGGCTGCGGCGTTTCCCAGGTGAGCGCGCCGCCGAAAGCGCGCCCGCCGCCGCGCAGCGTGACGGGAAGAAGCGCCGGCGATCCGAGGCTCGCCGCTTCGGCGAGCGTCGGCCCCGCAAAACGGATGACGACACCGCCTTTTTCCGCCCACGCGCTCAGCGCCTCAGCGTCGCTGGCGCGCAAAACGCCGATATCGTCGAGAATGATGACGGAGGCGTCGGACGCCAGAAGATTGTCGAGCGTGTCGGTAAGGAAGACCGCGTAAGGCGCAAGCGCCTGTCGAATGTAATGCGCGCCGGCGAGCAAGGGATCGCGGCGCGCTTCGCCGGTCGCGACGAACCCGATCAGCGCCCGCCTCTCGCGCGCGTCGGCGAGCTGAACGGCGGCGCTTGAAGCAACGAATTGAAGCCGCGCTTCGGCAAGCTCGTTCTGAAGGGCGAGCGGCAAATCAAGCGCCGCGTCGATCGATGCGCCTGCGGGAATGTCGACAGCCGTTCGCGCCAGTTCGCGTCCGTCGCGCGCAAGGCCGACAAGATCGCCGCGCCAGGCGTCGGCGCCGATGTTTGAAACGGGGTAGGCGAGCGAGGCTTGCGAACGCAGCGCCGGATGCAGGATCGGCAGGGGCGAAGCGTCAATTGCGACGGAGACGGCGCCCATTTCGCCGAGCGTCGCCAGCAACTCCTCGGCGCCGTCATGGGCGAGCCCGTCGGAGAGCCAGACGATCTCCGCCTTGTCGAGCCTGTTTTTGATCGTCGCCAAGCGCGCGACGGCGTTCGCGTAATCAGGCGCATAAGGCTGCGGGCGGACATCGCCGGCGGCGCGCAGCAATTCCTCGCCCGTCATCGGCGCCGGGTCGTCGCCCGAAACTGTTTTGACAAGATAAGTCTCGCGCTTTGCGGCGACAGCCTGTTCGGCGACGCGCCGCATCGCATCGACGCGCAAGCGCCAGGCCGGCGCCGCGGCCCAGCTGTCATCGACGACAAGAACAAGCGGTCCTTCCGCTTGCGGCGGCGGCGGCGCGTTGAGGATCGGCCCCGCGAGACCGATGATTGCAAGGCCGGCGATCAGCAGCCGCAAAAGGAGAATCCACCACGGCGTTCGCTCAGGCGTTTCGCGCGTCTTGGTCAGCCGGCGCAAAAGCTCGAAGGCGGGAAAGCGGATCTTTTGCGGGGTCGGCGGCGTTGCGCGCAGCACGAACCAGATTGCGGGCAACGCAACGAGCGCAAGAAGAAGGAAGGGGGAGGAGAAAGAAAGAGCGCCCATCGGCCTTTGCTGATCCTAACCGAAGGGCTTCATCAACGCCGTCCTCGCTGATCGGCGAGGGCGACATAAAGCGAAAGCAGAGCAGCGCTCGCCGGCGCGTCCGTGCGGTGCGTCAGGAACGTCCACTGAATGCGCTGCGACAGCGATGCAAGGGCGTCGCGATGCGCGGCGAATTCGCGCCGATAGGCGTCGCCGAGCGCGCGCGCGTCGCCGAATGTCAGCCTGTCGCGACTCTCAACATCGGCGAATTCGGTGCGGCCCTTGAACGGAAATGATTCCTCCGCCGGATCGACGATCTGGAGAAGCACGCCCTTGATCCCCTGCGAAGCGTATTGCGCGACGATGTCGGCGATCCTTCCGGGATCGGCGAAAAAGTCGCTGATCATGACCATGCGCGCATGCGCGCCGACCGGCGCGTAAACCGGAACGGAGGCGCTGTCGTCGAACTCGTCGACGCCGAACGCTTCAAAGAAGCGCGCCGCGGCGTTGCGCCCGTGAAAGATGCGTCGTTCGGGTCCCGCGATCCCGATCCTTTCGCCGCCCTCGGCGAGCAGCGTTGCGAGCGCGAGCGCGATGATGTCGGCGCGGCGTCGCTTTGTCGGCCATTCTTTTTTCGATGCGTAATCGAGCGAGCGCGAAGCGTCGCGCCAGATCCAGACAGCCGCCGCCGCATCCCATTCGTTCTGGCGGATGTAAAGACGATCGGCGACGCGCGCCGACTGGCGCCAGTCGATCGCTGAAACAGGATCGCCGAAAGCGTAGGGGCGATGCTGCCAGAAGGATTCGCCGGGTCCTGCGCGGCGCCGTCCGTGCAGACCCGCAGCGACCGTATGGGCGATCCGCTCCGCCTCGATCAGAAGCGGCGGAAAGGCGCCGGCGATGCGCTCCGCCTCTTTTCTGATGGTCGCCCCGTGATTGATTTGCGGGCGTTCAGCCATCGTCAAAACGCCTTTGCGACCAGCTCGTCGATAAACTCGTCGATCTCAATCCCTTGCGCGCGCGCGGCGAAATTGAGCGCCATGCGATGACGCAGGACTGGCTTTGCAAGGCGCGTGACGTCTTCAAGCGAGGGCGCGCGCCGTCCGTCGATCAGCGCCAGCGCGCGCGTCGCCAAAGACAAAGCCTGGCTTGCGCGCGGGCCCGGCCCCCAGCCGACAAATTCGCGAACGCGGTCCGACGCTTCGCCTGTCGGCCGCGCGCTCCTGACGAGGGCGAGAATGGAATCGATGATGCGTTCGGCGATCGGCATTTGTCTGACGACGCGCTGCGCGCGCTGAAGGTCGATTGCGCTCATCGCCGGCGCGACGGCGGCCGCGTCAACGCCCGTCGTCGCCGCGAGCATGCGTCGCTCCGCCGCCGCGTCCGGATAGCCGACATTGATCTGCATGAGGAAGCGGTCGAGCTGCGCTTCGGGAAGAGGATACGTGCCTTCCTGTTCGATCGGGTTTTGCGTCGCCAGCACGTGAAAGGGTTCGGGCAGGTCGTGGCGGGCGCCGGCGACCGTCACATGCAATTCCTGCATCGCCTGCAGCAGGGCGGATTGCGTGCGCGGGCTTGCGCGGTTGATTTCGTCCGCCATCAGGAGCTGGCAGAAAACCGGCCCCGGGATGAAACGAAAGGCGCGTTTGCCGTCGGCGCTCTCTTCGAGCACTTCAGAACCGAGGACGTCGCCCGGCATCAGGTCGGGCGTAAACTGTACGCGCTTCGCCGAAAGGCCCATCAACTGTCCGATCGAGGCGACGAGCAGCGTCTTGGCGAGACCGGGGGCGCCGACGAGAAGGCCGTGCCCGCCGGCGGCGAGCGTC
Organism: uncultured Alphaproteobacteria bacterium; assembly: GCA_937895955.1. GTDB lineage: Bacteria > Pseudomonadota > Alphaproteobacteria > Caulobacterales > Parvularculaceae > Amphiplicatus. Next base: position 16,107 of record CALAZI010000137.1, read on the forward strand.
GCAAGGGTCAGTTCGACGACTTCTTCTTGTCCGTAAATCACCGTCGACAGGCTTTGGCGGGCGGCCCTGAACTGGGCGGCGGCCGCGTCGAAATTCTGCATTAGGTCGGCTTCAGTCATGCTCGGGGTCCCTGGCGGCCGGATGCCCGACCATAGACGCGGAAATTCGCTAACTCTTTCTGATAACACGCTTTTGATCGCCGCTTGCAACCATTCGGCGGCTGAAAGCCTCCCCCCGTCGCAGCGCTCTTGCCACTTGCGGGCGGAAGGCCAATTTCTCTAGCATGCCCAAAGCCGCCGACCGATCTTTGACGAACGGATTGGTTATCGCGGCGTTAAGAGGGGCATGGCACAATTTCTCCAGCATTCGCCTTGCTGAGGCCTTGATGCAGGGGCGATCGTCCGATTTGCGCGGCGAAGCCGTTTGAACGAAGGGTATGGTCAGTGTCTGAAGAAGAACACAGAAACAGCGTCTGGGGCTTTTTGAAGGGCTTCGGCAAATTGCTGATCGGCATCTTGATGGTGCTGCAGGGGATTGTCGGTCTCGCCGTGCTGCTCTTGTTCGTCGGATTGTTTGTCGGGATCAGCGACGGCATCGGCGGCAAGAAAGCGGTGACGCATGTTCCCAAGGACGCCGCGCTGTTGATCAACCCGAACGGCGTCCTCGTCGAAGAGGCTGAAGTCGAGGATCCCTTCGAGGATTTCATCGAAGAGGCTTACGGCGCCGAAGAGCCGTCGCAAATCGAAGTCGGCGAGCTTGCGCGCGCAATCCGCGCCGCGGCGAAAGACGAGCGCATCAAGGGTCTCGTTCTCGATCTGTCGCAGCTTTACATCCCGACGATCAGCGCCTCGAAGGCGCATTACATCGCCGGCGTCGTCGACGAATTCAAAGCGACCGGCAAAAAAGTTTACGCGATCGGCGATTATTACGGTCAGGATCAGTATCTGATCGCCGCGCACGCCGATGAGATCTACATGCACGATAAGGGATCGCTCGTGCTGATCGGCTACGGCTCCTACGACGCCTATATGAAGTCGTTCCTCGACAAGCTTCTGATCACGCCGCACGTCTTCCGCGTCGGCACGTTCAAGGCGGCTGTCGAACCGTTCCTGCGCGATGATATGTCGCCGGAAGCGAAAGAGGCCAATCTCGCTTTCCTCGGCTCAATGTGGACCGCCTATGTCGGCTCGGTTGAAAAAGCGCGCGCGCTGCCGGCGGGATCGCTCGATCAGTTCGCCAACAATCTCAACGAAATCCTGCGCGGAACGAACGGCGATTTCGCCGAGGCCGCGCTTCAGCATAAGCTCGTCGACAAGCTGAGCTCCCGGCCCGAGCAGCTTGCGGCGATGAAAGCCGTGTTCGGCGAGGATGAGTCAGGCGAAAGCTTCAAGAATATCGACCTTGGCGCCTATCTGAACGCGATCGGTTCCGAAAAAGACGGAAGCGCCCCGAATATTGCGATCGTCACCGCGGCGGGAACGATCGTTGACGGCGAGGCTGCGCCGGGCGTCGCCGCCGGCGGCGATACGATTGCGGCGAATCTGAAAAAAGCGCTTGAGGATGATGACGTCAAAGCCGTCGTGCTGCGCGTCGACAGCCCCGGCGGATCCGCCTTCGCCTCGGAAATCATCCGCGACGGCGTCCTGTCGCTTAAGGAAGCCGGCAAACCCGTCGTCGTCTCGATGGGCTCGCTTGCGGCGTCCGGCGGCTACTGGATATCCGCGCCCGCCGATGAAATCTGGGCGTCGCCGACGACCGTGACGGGATCGATCGGCATCTTCGCGTTTTTCCCGACATTCGAAAAAGCCGCCCAGCATTGGGGTCTGACGATCGACGGTGTCGGCACGACCGCTCTCTCGTCGATCTATGCGACCGGCGTCGGCCCGCTTGAGGAGAATGTCGCCGACATCTTCCAGCAAAGCGTTGAAGACGGTTATCGCGATTTTCTGGATGTCGTCGCTGAAGGGCGCGAATTGACGCCTGATTATGTCGACTCTGTCGGCCAGGGCCGCGTCTGGATCGGCGAAACGGCGCAAGGGCTGAAGCTCGTCGACAATCTCGGCGATATCGATGAGGCGGTCGCCGCGGCGGCGCGTCTCGCCGATCTGACCGAGTATGACGCTGTCCGCATTCGCGAGGAGCATTCGCCGCTCGCGATTTTCTTCGGTCAGACGGCGGCGAAACTGATGACGGCCGTCGGCGTCGGAGAATCTAAAGCCGCGGCGTCGCGCTCGCTCGTTTCGCGCGCGATTTCGACGGTCGAAAAAGAGATTGCGTTTTTCGATCAGTTTAACGATCCGAACGCGCTTTATGCGCGTTGCGTCGTTTGCGGGAACTGATCCCGCGCTGACCTGTGGAGGGGCCGGCGCGTCAGCGCCGGCCCATTTTTATGAGCGAGCTTCTTCGATACGCCGCTGAACTCGAAGGCGCGCAGGGACGGCCGCCGCCGCCGCTTGAAAAATGGAATCCGGCCTATTCGGGCGAGATCGACATAGTCATCCGCCGCGACGGCGTGTGGACGCATGAGGGCGCGCCGATCGAACGCGCGGCGCTGGTCCGGCTCTTTTCGACCGTCCTGCGCAAGGAAGGAGAGCGTTACTTTCTCGTGACGCCGGTCGAAAAGCTCGGGATCAAGGTTGAAGATGCGCCGTTCCTGGCCGTTCTGATGCGACAGGAAGGCGAGGGCGCCGGGAAGCGGATCGTCTTCACGACCAATATGGGCGAAGAAGTCGCGGCGGATCGCCGCCACCCGATTTCCTATCGTTTGAAAGACGGCGAATGGGCTCCCTATATAGAAGTGCGTGCGGGGCTTGAGGCGTTGATCGCGCGCGCGGCGTTTTACGATCTTGTCGCGGCCGGCGAAACGCGCGAGATCGACGGCGAGCCTTGGTTCGGCGTCGCTTCCGGCGGCGAATTTTTTCCGATGAGGCCGGCGGGCGAGCTTTCGGCCGATTTCGCCTGAACGCTCCGGCGGCGATGGAACCCAACGTGGAAGACTGGCGCGCGCGCATCGAGAATAATCTGACGCGAATAACCGCGCAGCGCGTTCGCGCGCTTTTCGCCGAGATCAATCCTCATCTCGTCGGCGACGCCCGTTTTGAGAGCCGCTGGTCAAAAAAGCGCCAGCCGGCCGCAGTGCTCGTGCCGATTATCGATCGTCCGCAAGGCCCGACCGTGCTCTTGACCGTCCGCTCGCCGGACATGCCTTCGCATGCGGGACAAATCAGCTTTCCCGGCGGCAAGGCGCATGAGGAAGATCGCGATCTCATCGAAACGGCGCTGCGAGAGGCGGAAGAGGAAGTGAATATTCCGCGCAGCGCCGTCAGCGTCATCGGCGCGCTCGGCGTGCATGAAGGCGGTCTCGGATTTTCGGTGACGCCGGTCGTCGGTCTTGTCGATCCGTCGGCGCCGATCCGCGCCTGCCCGCGCGAAGTCGCCGAAATTTTTGAAACGCCGCTCTCCTGGCTCGCCGATCTCGCCAATCACACGCTTGAGGAACGCCGACATGAAGGCGTCACCTACCGGATGTTCGCCGCGCCCTATGAAGGCTATCACATCTGGGGGCTGACGGCTGGCATTCTTCGCTCGCTCGCCGAAACGCTGCAGTCGGAAGAGACGGCGCCATGAGCGATAAACCGGTTCCGTTGCCCGCCGGCGCCGTGAAACGGTTCGATTGGACGCGCGCGTCTCACGTCTTGCGAATTATCGGCGCGCTCGAGGCGAAAGAGCCGGCTTCGGCGCGTTTTGTCGGCGGCTGCGTGCGCGACAGCCTGCTCGGCGAAGCGCCGAAAGACATCGACATCGCGACGACGCTAACGCCTGATCGCGTGATTGAGGCGCTCAAGGCCGCGCATCTCGGCGCTGCGCCGACCGGCATCGACCACGGAACGGTGACGGCGATCGCCGATCACAAACCCGTTGAAGTGACGACCTTGCGCGCGGACGTTTCGACCGACGGCCGCCGCGCGACCGTCGCCTTCACGCGCGATTGGGCGGTCGACGCGCGCCGCCGCGACTTCACGATCAACGCGCTTTACCTGACGCCGTCGCTTGAGCTTTTCGATCCGGTCGGCGGCATGGAGGACCTGCCGCATCGCCGCGTTCGCTTCATCGGCGCCGCTGAAGACCGCATCCGCGAGGATTATTTGCGCATCCTTCGCTTCTTCAGGTTTTCCGCAAGGTTCGCCTCAAGCTTTGACGAGGCGGGGCTCGCCGCTTGCGCCGCCCTGAAAGACGGCGTGAAGCGCCTCTCGGCCGAGCGGGTCGGCGACGAGATGATGAAGCTTCTCGCATTGCCGACGCCGCAATCCGCCCTGTCGGCGATGCGGGCGAGCGGCGTGCTTTCTGAAATCTGGCCGGCTGATCCTCAAATCGAGACGCTTGCGCGGTTGAAAACGATCGCATCGGACGCTGACGGGCCGCTTGCGCTCGCGGCTCTTTACGGCGCCGCCGGCGAAGGAATCGACGCGCGCCTTCGCCTTTCGAATGCGCAGGGCGCGCGGCGGAAGGCGGCGGTTAAAAATTCGGGAGCGATTGATCGCGCGCTCGATGAGCGCAGCGCGCGCGCCGCGCTTTACCGGATGGGCGTCGATGCGTGGCGCGATGCAAGCCTTCTGGCGGAAGCCGACTATCTTTCGTCAAGCGAGGCGCCGCAAAAGCGCGACGAAAAATTTGCGGCGCTTTCGTCCTTGCCTGACATTTGGCCACCGCCGACCTGTCCGTTCACCGGCAAGGAAGCGCTCGCGGCCGGCGTGGCTGAAGGGCCGGCGGTCGCATCCCTCATCAAGGCGGCGGAGGCGCGATGGATTGCGGAAGATTTCCCGGCTCGCGCGAGAGCGATGGAAATTTTCGCCGACGAGATCCGGCGGACGATCTCTCCGAAATAAGCCCGGCGCGAACAGGGTCTTCAGCATTCGCGCAAAAAAACGCCCCCGGAACGGGGGCGTCTTTCGTTTCGTTTTGAAGCGATCAGGCCGCTTTTTCTTCCGCCGGATCGCGCAGGACATAGCCGCGCCCCCAGACCGTTTCGATATAATGATCGCCGTCAGTCGCCGCTGCGAGCTTCTTTCTGAGCTTGCAGATGAAGACATCGATGATCTTCAGTTCCGGTTCGTCCATGCCGCCATAGAGATGATTGAGGAACATCTCCTTGGTGAGCGTCGTTCCCTTGCGCAGGGACAGCAGCTCAAGCATCTGATATTCCTTGCCGGTCAGATGGACGCGCTGGCCGGCGACCTCGACCGTCTTGGCGTCGAGATTGACCGTCAGATTGCCGGTCGTGATGACGGATTGCGAATGGCCTTTCGAGCGGCGGACGATCGCGTGAATGCGCGCGACAAGCTCGTCCTTGTGGAAGGGCTTCGTCATATAGTCGTCGGCGCCGAAGCCGAGACCGCGAACCTTCGTCTCGATGTCGCCCTGACCGGTGAGGATCAGGATCGGCGTGTTGACCTTGGCGACGCGCAGCGACTTCAACACGTCAAAGCCGGTCATGTCGGGGAGGTTAAGGTCGAGAAGAATGATGTCGTAGTCGTAGACCTTGCCGAGATCGACGCCTTCTTCCCCCAAATCCGTCGTGTAGACGTTGAAGCCGTCAGACTTCAGCATCAATTCGATGCTCTGTGCGGTGGCGCCGTCATCTTCAATCAGCAAAACCCGCATTGCCCGCTCTCCTTTGTCGCGCATTGCCGCCCCCGGCGACACGCGCATTTTTCGATTTGCCTTAACCAGATTTAGGTTGATTTGCTTTCATAAAGGTTAACGCCGCCCGACAAATGCGCACAGCTTTCGCGCATCTGTTAAGCTCAGGACAAGATTTGTTACCCGCCGAAGGCGCAAATCCCTGGAAAAAGAGGGGCTTGTTAATCGCAACCGGCTTTTTGCCCGCGTAAGATGATTCACGAGTTTACGCGAGCTTAAATGCCTCGCGTTAAGGTCCGGCTCGCAATCAGGCGGACGCGGCGGGCGATCAAACCCGTCCTCATTCGATAAGGCGCAATGGCCGAACCGGTCCTTGAACAGTTGGAAAACGTCCGTAAGCTCGTGCGCCGCGCCGGGCCGATCTCGCATTTCGGCGCGGTCGACAGCGTCAGCGATCTCGCCGTCAAGGTTGAAGACCGTCTCGGCGTCCTGGAAGTCGGCACTCGTGTCGCTATCGAAACCGACGCCGCCGATCTTGTCGCGGAGGTTGTCGGCGTCAGCCGGGGGGCGGCGCTTTGCCTTCCCTTCGGCGGCGTTGAGGGGGTCCGACGCGGCGCGCGCGTTTCCTTTCAGTCGGGCGCCTCGGCCGTAAGGCCCTCGCGCGCTTGGCTCGGCCGCGTCGTCGACGCGCTCGGCCGTCCTGTCGACGGCAAGGGGCCGATCGCGCCCGGCGCCGCGCCGCGCGATCTGCGCGCCTCGCCGCCGCCGGCGGCGCTGCGCGAAAGGCTTGGCGGTCCGGTCGGTTTCGGCGTCAAGGCGCTTGACGTCTTCTGCCCGTCGCGGGTCGGCCAGAGGCTTGGCGTCTTTTCGGGTTCGGGCGTTGGAAAATCGATGCTGTTGTCGATGATCGCGCGCAACGCCGATTGCGATATTTCGATCATCGCGCTGATCGGCGAGCGCGGCCGCGAAGTGCGCGAATTCATTGAGGACAATCTAGGGCCTGAAGGGCTCGCCCGGTCGGTCGTCATTGTCGCGACGTCGGATGAACCCGCGATGATGCGGCGCGAGGCGGCGTTTCTGGCGCTCACGCTCGGCGAATATTTCAGGGATGAGGGCGGTCACGTTTTCTGCCTGATGGATTCGCTGACGCGCGTCGCCGCCGCGCAACGCGAAATCGGCCTTGCCGCCGGCGAGCCGCCGACCGCGAAAGGCTTTACGCCGTCCGTCTTTTCCCTGCTGCCGAAGCTGCTTGAGCGCGCCGGTTCCGGCGGTCCCGGCGCCGGCGCGGTCACCGGCGTATTCACCGTTCTTGTCGAGGGCGACGATCATGATGAGCCGATATCGGACGCGGCGCGCGCGATATTGGACGGCCATGTCGTTCTCGATCGCAAAATCGCCGAGCGCGGCCGGTTCCCCGCCATCGACATTTTGAAAAGCGTGTCGCGAACGTCGACCTTCGACGCCGCTGACCTCAATCGCAGCCTTGCCCGCCGCGCCCGCGCGCTCGCATCCGTTTATGACGACATGCGGGAGATCATCCGGATCGGCGCCTATCAGAGAGGGTCAAATCCCGAGCTTGATCGCGCGATTGACTTCAACGCGGCCTTGGAGAGGTTTCTGGCGCAGGATCTCAACGACTTTGTCACGCCGTCGGAGGCGTTCGCCGCGCTTGAGGACATTCTCAATCGCCATGGCGCGGAGGAAGCATGACGCGCGGGGGTCGCGAAGCGCAGGCGCTGGCGAAACTGATCAGGCTCGCCCGGGCGAGGGCCGATGAAGTCTCGGCGCGGCTGGAAACGCTTCGCGCCGCGCTCTCCTCGAACGAGGCGGCGCTCGCCATGCTGCGCGATTGCGTCCGGGAGGAATCAAGCGCGGCGAAAGCGGCTGAAATCGTCGGTTTCGTCCAGCTTGCGGGCTATCTGCTCGGCGCTGAGCGCAAGCGCGCGGCGCTTGAATTGACCCGCGGGCAACTGATTGATGAAATCGAGGCGTCGCAGACCGGCCTCAATGAGGCCTGGGTCGAACTCAAGAAACTCGAACATCTCGCCGAACGCGCGCGCCTGTCTGATGACCGCAGCCGGCGGCGCAGCGAAAACGCCGAAAGCGATGAGTTGGCGCAGTTGGCCGCCGCCGCTCGCCGTCGCCGTTAGAACAAAATCAACCTTTTTCCCGGGATCAAGGAGGCGGCCGCCGCGCGCCGCCGTTTCACGTCCGGAATCATCAGCGGATTTTCCGGCTTTTCCGTCAATTGTCGTTTGACGGTCGCCGCTTCGTCGTGTTATCCCAGATTTTGTCGAAGAATGGCGCCAATTGGCGCCGACCGATCCATTTTCCTGGCGGAGGAATGGGCGGAGAGGGCGGAGTGCGGGCGTGAAATTGCGGACGCCGGAGGCCTCATTTCTCGGGTCTCACACCAACAAGATTGACCAGAAAGGACGGGTCGCGGCGCCGGCCGATTTTCGTCGCGCCCTCGAAGGCGATCCGCTGCATGGGTTTTATTGCCTGCCCTCGCCGCGGGGGGCGTTTCTCGAATGCGGCGGCGGCGACATGATTTCCTTCTTCAAGGAACTGATCGGCGAGCTGCCGCCTTTCGATGAAGACCGCGAACTACTTGAGACGCATCTGCTCGGCGCCGTTCGCCCGCTTTCCTTTGATACGGAAGGCCGCATCGTCATTCCTGAACCCTTGAGGAGCCATGCGAAGCTTTCCGAGCGCGTCCTGTTTCAGGGGCGCGGCGAAACCTTCTGGATTCTCGCGGCTGAAACCGCGCCCGCGGCGCCGTCTAACGCGGAGCGCGAGCGTCTGCGCGCGGCGCTGCAAAAGCTCGGCGCCAAAAAAACCGGAGGCGCGTCATGACGTCCTCCGGCCATGCGCCCGTCCTGCTTGATGAAGCGCTCGCTGCGCTCGCGCCTATCGATCACGGCGTTTACGTGGACGCGACCTTCGGCGGCGGCGGTTATGCGCGGGCGATCCTTGGCGCGGCGAACTGCGCGATCTTCGCCTTTGACCGCGATCCGACCGCGATTGAACGCGCGCGCGACTGGGCCGGCGCCTATGGCGGCCGTCTGACGCTCGTCAATCGCCCGTTTGCGGAAATCATAGAAGCGCTCGAAGAGTTCGGCGTCGAGGAGATCAACGGCGTCGTTTTCGATCTCGGCGTCTCATCGATGCAGCTCGATGAGGCGGAACGCGGTTTCTCCTTCATGCGCGACGGTCCGTTGTCGATGCGCATGGACGGCGGAAAGCCCGACGCCGCCGATATCGTCAACGCCGCCGACGCGCGCGATCTCGCCTCTATCTTCAAGGTTTACGGCGAAGAAAAAGCCGCCGGCAAAATCGCGCGCGCGATCGTCGCCGCGCGCGATGAAGGGCCGATAACGACGACGGGCCGCCTCGCTTCCGTCATTTCGCGCGCGACGCCTGCAAAACCCGGCGACAGGATCCATCCGGCGACGCGCGTTTTTCAAGCGCTGAGAATTTTCGTCAACAACGAACTCGCCCAGCTCGCGCGCGCGCTCGTCGCGGCGGAAAAGCTGCTTGCGCCTGCGGGGCGCCTTGTCGTTGTCACTTTCCATTCGCTCGAAGACCGGATCGTCAAGCGCTTTTTGACGGAGCGCAGCGGAGCGGCCGCAAAACCCTCGCGTCACGCGCCGGAAGCAAAGCCCGTCGATGCGACATTCAGACTGTTGAACGCGAAACCGCAAACGCCGGGCGACGATGAAATCGCCGCCAATCCGCGCGCGCGATCATCCAAACTGCGCGCTGCGATCCGCACCGACGCACCGGCGTCGGATTTCGATTTTACGCAGCTCTTGCCGCGGCTCGATCTGTCGAATGCCCTTTCAGCCTGGAGATAGAAGCCTATGCGCCTCACCTTGATCCTGTTGTGCTTCATCCTCGCAGCCGCCGCGGCGGGACGGTATCAGGCCGAAGCGGCGGTCCGCGAACAAAAAGCTGAACTGAAACGTCTTGATCGCGAGCAGGAGCGTGAACTGACGTCGATACAATTGCTCCGCGCGGAAGTCGCCTATCTCGAAAATCCGGACAGGCTCGCCGGTATTGCTGAAAACCTGACATCGCTCGAACCCTTGTCCGGCGCGCAATTGATGACGGCGGAAGATTTCGAGCTCGCCTTCGGCGAAGCCGGCGCGGAGAGGCGCGGCGAGGCGGACGGCGCCGCCGAAACCCATCCGGTTGAAGTCGCTGATATCGGCTCGGTGAACGCGCGTTGATTGGAACATGCTGAAGCGCCGCAAAACGCGAAATGTCCGCCTGACGGTCGTTGAGGAATGCGCGCCGGCCGGCGCCGCCTCGCCGGACAGGATCGCGGCGCGCAGCCGGCGGTCGCACGCTCTGGCGGTTGCGCGTCGACGGATCGGCATGGGCGCTGTCGCCTTTTGTCTCGCCTTCGCGTTTCTCGGCGTGCGGCTCGGCGTCGTTTCGCTTAGTCCCGCCGCGGCCGGCGGGGGCCCCGTCATCGCGCAGGGCGATGATCCTGACCGCAAGGAAATCGTCGATCGCAACGGCCTTCTGCTCGCCGTAAACCTGCCGATGCGGGCGCTTGAGATCGCGGGGCGCGAAGTCTGGAGCCCGCGTGAGACGGCGAATGCGCTGGCGAGCGTGTTTCCAACAATCGACGTCGCCGATCTGGAAGAAAAACTCGCCGCCGGCCGCTATGTCGAAATCCGCGAGCGGCTGACCCCGGCGCAGGAAGAGGCGGTGTTCGCGCTCGGTCTGCCGGGCGTGCGTTTTGCGCCGCGGACAAAGCGGTTTTATCCGCAAGGCGTCGTCGCCGCGCATCTCATCGGCCATGTTGAAGCCGGCAAGGGCGGCGTCATGGGGCTTGAGCGCGTTCTTGATGAGCGCCGCGGGCGCGGTCCGCTCGTCGCCTCGATCGATGCGCGCGCCCAGCAAATTCTGGAGCAGGAGCTTGGCGCCGCGCTTGAGAAGTTTCACGCAATCGCCGCCATGGGCGCCGTGATGGACGTTGAGACAGGCGAGGTGATCGCGCTGGCCAGCCTGCCGACATTCGACCCGAATGAGCCGGGCGCCGCGCCGGCTGATTTTCGCCGAAATCGCGCCGTTTATGACCGCTATGAGCTTGGCTCCGCGTTCAAGCTTTTCACAGCGGCGGCGGCGCTCGAGACGGGCGCGGCGACGGAAAGTTCAACCTATGACGCGCGCGGCAGTTACAAGATTGCGGACAAGACGATCCGCGACTTTCACGGCGAGAACAGGATTTTGACGTTTTCAGAAGTCGTGCAGCATTCATCGAATATCGGCGCGGCGCGGATGGCGGCCGACCTTGGACCCGAGCGTCAGAAAGAGACGCTGCGCAAATTCGGTCTGCTCGATCCGTTGCCGATCGAACTCGCTGAACGCCGCGCGCCGGAATTGCCCTGGCAATGGGGGCCGGTCGAGAGCGCGACGATTTCCTATGGGCACGGCATTTCCGTGACGCCGCTGCATCTGCTCGCCGCCGTTTCAAGCGTCGTCAATGGCGGCGTCTGGCGCGCGCCGACCTTTATCAAGCAGGACGGCGCGGCGAAAGGCGAGCGCGTTCTCGCCGAGGAAACGAGCGCGGTCATGCGTCGCGTCATGCGCAAGGTCATCGCCGACGGCACCGCCTCGTTCGCCGAAACGCCAGGATATTACGTCATCGGCAAGACGGCGACCGCAGAGAAGCCGACGCGCGGCGGCTATAATCGCAATGCGCGCATGGCGACATTCGTCGGCGCGTTTCCGGGCTATGCGCCGCGTTATGCGGTTCTCGTCGCGCTTGATGAGCCGCAGGCCGTTCCCGGCACGCAAGGATATGCGACGGCGGGATGGAACGCCGCGCCGGCTTTCGCCGCAATCACCCGGCGGCTCGCGCCGCTCTTCGGCGTCATGCCCGTCGATGAGGCGACGGCGATCGCCGCGTTCGAGACGGGCGAATATTCATCCATGCGTCGTGCGGAGATCGCGCCTGACAGCGCCGGAGGCGCGCCGTGAGACTGTCGGCGCTCGCTGCGGCGTCATGCGATCCCGATCCTGACATCAAGGGGATTACGGCCGACAGCCGCGCCGTCCGCGAAGGGTTTCTGTTCGCCGCGTTGCCTGGAACGCTCGCCGACGGCGCCGCCTATGTTCCGCAGGCGGAAAAAGCCGGCGCCGCCGCCATTCTCGCAAGGCCGGGCGTTCAAACGCGCCTGCCGCTTGTCGCCGACGCCGAACCACGCCGCCGGCTCGCCGAAATGGCGGCGCGCTTCTATCCGCGCCAGCCGCGTTTTATCGCCGGCGTCACCGGCACGAACGGCAAGACGTCAACCGCAGTATTCACGCGCGCGCTTTGGGAAATGCTCGGCGAAAACGCCGGCTTCATCGGAACGCTCGGCGCGAAGTCGACGAATTACGAAAAGAAACTCATCCACACGACGCCCGATCCCGTCACTCTGCACGAAACGCTCGACGCCATGGCGGCGTCCGGCGCCGACTATCTGTGCATGGAAGCGTCAAGCCACGCGCTCGCGCAGCATCGCGCCGACGCCGTCAGGTTTTC
>CALAZI010000138.1 GCA_937895955.1 uncultured Alphaproteobacteria bacterium
CGGTCTTCGACCCGACATAGACGACGGGGTTCCCGGTTCCGCGCGCGGCGGAATAGAAGATGCGGTGCTTTTCGGCGATCCCGACCGTCATCGCATTGACGAGAATGTTGCCGTTATAGCCGGGATGGAAATTCGTCTCGCCGCCGATGGTCGGCACGCCCATGCAATTGCCGTAGCCGCCGATGCCGGAGACGACTCCGCCGACGAGATGGCGCGTCTTTGAATTTTCCCACGCGCCGAAGCGCAGCGCGTTCATGTTGGCCACGGGCCGCGCGCCCATGGTGAAGACATCGCGCATGATGCCGCCGACGCCGGTCGCGGCGCCCTGATAGGGCTCGATGAAAGAGGGATGGTTATGGCTTTCCATCTTGAAGACGGCGGCGAGTTTCGTTCCGTCCGGCCCGTCGCCGATATCGATGACGCCGGCGTTCTCGCCCGGCCCCTGAATGACCCAGGGCGCCGATGTCGGCAGTTTTTTCAGATGCCGGCGCGATGATTTGTAGGAACAGTGTTCCGACCACATGACGGAGAAAATGCCGAGCTCAAGGAGATTGGGCTCGCGTCCCATATGCTCCTTGATGCGGTCATACTCGTCGGGCTTGAGGCCGTGCTCGGCGACGATTTCAGGCGTAATGGCGGTCATTGATGCGCGTGTCCGGCTGATGGAAGCGCCGCTTCCATAGGCCGGTTAGCCGGCGCGCGCAAATGCCCGCGCCGCCCCACCTAAAGGTCGCAAAACCAGCAATCCTCAGCCGCGCCGGACGCCCCGCCGATCGGACTGCCGGGCGGGACGGCCGCCGCCTTCGCGGCCGGCGCCAGCGGCGGCGCCGGACGGGCGAGATGCGCCGCGATCATGGCGGAGAGGCTTTCGCGGTGCGTTTGGTCTGCGTCAGGTCCGTCGACCGGCGTCGCGGCCAGTCGTTCGCTGAGGCTGCGAAGATAGGCGTTCGTCCTCAGCCGCGTTTCCGGCGAAGCCTCGCCCGACGCGATGTCGATCAGTCTTGATGCGAAGCGCGTCTGCACGCGGCGCGCAATCTCCGCCTGACGGTCCGCCGCGGCCGTCCGGAACACCTGCTGTTCGATCGCGTTCAGCGTTTCGTCGAAAGTGAGAACGTCGCCGCCGCGACGCTCCATTTCGATAAGCCGCGCAAGCCGAGCCGGATGCGTCATCGCCTCCAGCGTCTCGCTCGCCGCCGCATCGACCGCCGCGAGAAGATCGAACATCGGCGCCGCGTCGCTGGCGAAATGTTCCGCGCGCCCGCCGCCGGAGAAAGACTGAAGTTCAGGCGTCAGGAGATTGAGCGTCGCGTCGGCAAGATCGAGCGCGGCGGGATCGAGCGTCGTCAGCAAGGCCGAAAGCGCCGCGCGTTGGCGTTCCGCTGAAACCGGCCGCGCCGGCGGCGCGCCGTCGCCTTTCACCGAATGCTGGAAATCATAGCCGCCGATCAGCTTCGCCGCCGCGTCGACCTGATAACGATGATAAAGATAGATCGGCGCGATCACGGCTTTCAGATCTGAGCGCGGACGAGCGTTCTTGATCGCGTCTAGGCCGAATTTCGACAGCGCGATCTCGCGCACGCGCATCGTTTCGTCCAGCATGGCGACCGCATCGCCGCCATTATCCCAGACCGCGGCGTAAGGATGCGCGGTTCCGACGCCGCGCCCTTGCGGGTCATCCATGAAACGAAGGCCGCGCGCATAGGCGTCGCGAATGATCTTGTCGAGCTCGGCGCGCTCATCGGCGCCCTTGGCGAATTCAGCGTACAGCCAGGTCGCCGACACCTTGTCCCATTCGCCGATCTCGGAATCGTAGGCCTCGCTGAAATCCAGCGCGCCGTCCTGCGTCGGGCGCACGAAGGGCGCCGGATAGTCCATGACCGAGGCGCGGTCGTTCGAACTCGCGGCGAAATTATGCGCAAAGCCGAGCGTGTGCCCGATTTCGTGCGCTGAAAGCTGGCGAATGCGCGCCAGCGAAAGCTGAACGGGATCGTCCGCCGCGCCGGTTCCGGTCTTAGCGGCGCCGGCTAGCCCTTCGAAAATCATCCGATCCTGACGAACGCGCTGCGAGCCGAGGACGACATGCGCTTTCAGCATTTCGCCGGTGCGCGGATCGTAAACGCCGCCGCCATAGGACCAGCCGCGCGTCTGGCGATGCACCCACTGAACGACATTGTAGCGGACGTCCATCGGATGCGCGTCTTCGGGCAACAATTCGACGCGATAGGCGTCTTTAAAGCCCGCCGCCTCGAAAGCGTCCGCCCACCATTTGGCGCCGTCGATCAGCGCCTGACGGACGGGTTCCGGCGCGCCCGGATCAATATAGAAGACGATCGGTCTTTTAACGGCGCCGGATTTCGACTTCGGATCCTTCTTTTCAAGCCGGAAGCGTCGCGCATAGATTCTGACGATGGGTTCGTCGAGCTTTGCGCTGAAATCATAGAATGGAACATCAATCGCGCCGCTGCGCGGATCGAAATCGCGCGTCTTGAAGCCGTCGTCGGGAAGCCGCACGAAAGAATGATGTTGCGTCAGCGTAAAGGCGCGCCCGTCGGCTGCGGTCGCCGAGACTTCATCGCCCGCCTTGCCCGCGCTCAACGTGACGAAGGCGTCAATCTCAACATTGTCCGGGAAGACGAGAAGCGAGGCTGCATCGACAAAGCTCCGGTCCTTGTCGAAGGAATAGTCGCCCTGACCGCCTGAGTCGAGCACGCCTTTAAGATCGAGAATATCGCTCGTCAGGAATGATGAAATATCGACCGTATAGCTTCCGCCCGGCGTTTCTTCCGCCACCTCGCCGGCCCACAGGAAGGAACGCGCGAAGGATTGCGCGACAGCCTCCTTTTCAAGCGCATTGTCGGCGCTGGCGCGGTATCTCCAGTTCTCCTCTTCGATCACGACTTTCTTGCCGACGCGGCGAAAAGCGATGATGCGCCCTTCATCCGCATAGCCTCTGTCGAGGCCCACGGGATTGGAGCCGAGCCCTGCGGTCAGACCGGCGCTGTGTATGAGGCGTAACGAGACGCCGTCATCATCCGCTTCAGGCAGCGTCGCCAGAACGCGCCCGTCGGCGTCCGTTTCCACCTTGAAGAGCGCCGTTCCGCGCCGAGGATGATCGGACAGAACTCGGGGCTCGCCGTCCGCGCCCGGCGCCGTCTCAACCGTGCATCCGGCGAGCGTCGCCAACGCCAAAGCCATCGCCATCCGTCTCATCGCATCTCTCCTTCAGGGAGGCCGGACGATGACGGAATCGCAGGGCGGGATCAATGCGGTCTAGAGAATCTTCGCCAGTTTCCGGCCGATCAATTCCGGCGTGTCCTGCGGGCCGAAGCGTTCGACGACGTGGCCGTCGCCATCGACGAGGAATTTGGTGAAATTCCATTTGATCGCCTCGGTGCCGGCGAGGCCCTTCTTTTCTTTTTTCAGGAATTTGTAGAGCGGGTGGGCGTTTTCGCCGTTGACGTCGATTTTTGCGAACATCGGAAAGGTGACGCCGTAATTCACGGCGCAAAATTTCGCGATTTCTTTTTCGTCGCCCGGCTCCTGCGCGCCGAACTGGTTGCAGGGAAAACCTAAAATCTCAAACCCCTTGCCCTTATTCGAATCATAGAGCTTCTGAAGCCCGTCATATTGCGGCGTGAACCCGCATTTCGACGCGACATTGACGATCAAGAGCGCCTTGCCCTTGTAGCCGGCCAGGTCTTCCTCCTTGCCGCTGAGACGCTTCGCCGTGAAGTCGTGCACCGATGACGCCATGAATCAAGTTCCTTCCTCATCAAAGATGACGGGCCGCTGCGCCCGCGTGTTGATGCGCAAGT
>CALAZI010000139.1 GCA_937895955.1 uncultured Alphaproteobacteria bacterium
CGTCCTAGTGTTCGGTGTTCGCCCAGATGGCGCGATAAGAGAAGAAAAGGATGAGCGTCAGGATCAGGAGATACCCCATCGTGACGACCCCGAGGCTTTTTCTCTGCTCCATTTTCGGTTCGGACGCCCAGGTCAGGAATTCAACGACGTCCTTGGCGTATTGGTCGACGGTTTCCGGAACGTGATCGTCCGCATAATCGACAATGCCGTCAGCGAGCGGCGCCTTCATTGCGAGAACGCCGCCTTCCGGCACCTTGACGCCTTCGAGCGGATGACCTTCCTCGTCGCGATATTCGGGCTTTAGAAGCTGCGACATGTCGCCGGCGAAATAAGGATTGTAATGCTGCGTCGGGCCGAGCTGCACGCTGATCGGCGCGTCCTCGTAGCCGGTCAAGAGGCTGTAAATGTAATCCGGCCCGTGATGGCGCGCCTTGATGATGAGCGCGAGGTTCGGCGGGTAGGCGCCGCCATTTGCGGCCCGCGCCTGCTGCTGGTTGGCGTAGGGCCCCGGGATCTTGTCCGAAGGCAGGCCCGGCCGTTTGAACATGTCGCCTGAATCATCCGGACCGTCGGTGATTTCATATTCGGCGGCGAGCGCCTTGACGACCGGGTTCTCGCTCGGGTTCGAGCAGTTCGTCGTTTCGGGAACGCCGGCCGGACATTCGTCGAGATGGAACGGCCCGCCCTTCTCGCCGAAATTGCGGAAGGAAAGCTGTTCGACGGCGTGGCAGCTCGCGCAGACAGTCCGGTAGACCTGAAAACCGCGCTGGACGGCTTCCTTGTCATAGGCTCCGAAAGGCCCGTCGAAATGCCAGTGATTGTGCTTGTATTCGCGCGTTGCGCCGCCTGCGGCCTCGGCCGCGCCGGTCGCCGCAATCGCCGTCCCAAACGCGGCAAGGCTGAAGAGGATCGTTTTCATTCTCGTTGAACCTTTCCTCTCGCTTATTCCGCGGCCTGCGCGACCGGAGTCGCGGCGGGCTTATCGTTCTTAAGGACCGAATCCGCGATCGATTTCGGCAAAGGCTTGGTTTTCTCAAACACCCCGAGCAGGGGCAGGATGATAAGGAAGAAGGCGAAGTAATACGCCGTGGCGATCTGCATCCACATGACGACGGCGCCTTCCGGCTGCTGGCCGCCGAAATAGCCGAGCGCGAGGCACGCAATGACAAAAAGAACGAACCAGAGCTTCGCCACCGGGCGATAGCGCATCGACCGCACCTTTGACGTGTCGAGCCAGGGCAGCACGAACAGCACCAGGATCGAGGCGAACATCGCGATGACGCCGCCGAGCTTCGACGTGATCGGTCCGATGCTGAATGTGACCGATTTGAGGATCGCGTAGAACGGCAGGAAATACCATTCCGGCACGATATGCGGCGGCGTTACGAGCGGATCAGCCGGCTTGTAATTGTCCGGATGGCCGAGCCCGTTCGGATTGAAGAAAACAAACGCCGCAAAAAGCAGCAGGAAGACCGCGATCGCGAAGCCGTCCTTCACCGTGTAATAGGGATGGAACGGCACCGTGTCTTTCTTCACGTCTTTGACTTCAACGCCCGTCGGGTTGTTGTTGCCTGAGGTGTGGAACGCCCAGATGTGAATGGCGACGACGCCGAAAATCGCAAACGGCAGCAAATAGTGCAGCGAGAAGAAGCGATTGAGCGTGGCGTTGTCGACCGCCGGGCCGCCGAGCAGCAAGGTCTTGATCGGTTCGCCGATGATCGGGAATGCGGTGAAGAAATTGGTGATGACGGTCGCGCCCCAGAAGGACATCTGACCCCACGGCAGGACGTAGCCCATGAACGCCGTCGCCATCATCAAAAGAAAGATGATCACGCCGAGGATCCACACCATTTCGCGCGGCTCTTTATAGGACCCGTAGTAAAGCCCGCGGAACATGTGGATATAGACGGCGAGGAAGAACATCGACGCGCCGTTCGCGTGAACGTAGCGCATCAGCCAGCCGTAATTCACGTCGCGCATGATGTGCTCGACGCTGTCGAACGCCATGTCCTTGTGCGGCGTATAGTGCATAGCGAGCACGACGCCGGTGATGATCTGGATGACGAGGCAGACAGCGAGGATCGCGCCGAAGGTCCACCAGTAATTGAGGTTTTTCGGCGTCGGGAAATCCATGAAATCCGCGCCGAAGCGTACGATCGGCAGGCGTCTGTCGAGCCAACGCTCAAAAGCGCTGCCGGGCTTGTAAGTCGAAGGATGGTTCACCGGTCCTGTCTCCTAGCCGATGCGGATCGTGGTGTCGGTTGTGAACTGATAGGCCGGAATCGGCAGGTTCTCAGGCGCCGGACCTTTCCGGATGCGGCCGGAATTGTCGTAGTGCGAGCCGTGGCAGGGGCAGAACCAGCCGCCGAAATCGCCGCGCACTTCGCCTTGCGAAGTGCCGAGCGGGACGCAGCCGAGATGGGTGCAGACGCCGACGACGACGATGTATTCAGGCTTGATGACGCGGTTGGCGTCTTCCGCGTCGGCGTCGCCGGCGACGTTGTCGTTGCGCGCATTCGCGTCTTTGAGCGCAGAGATCGGCGTCTCTTCGCTTTCCTTGATCTCGTCAGCCGTCCGGCGGCGAATGAAGACAGGCTTGCCCTGCCACATCACCTTGATCGCCTGACCGACTTCCAGCGCGGAAAGATCGACCTCCTTGGTCGACAGCGCGAGAACCGAGGCGTCGGGGTTCATCTGGTCGATCAGCGGAACGGCGACCCCGGCCGCGCCGACGACCGTCGCCGCCCCGGCGAGGATATGAATAAAGTCCCGGCGGGTCGGCTCCGCCTCATGTGTCGTGTCAGTCGCGCTCATCGCCCTCTTCGATCCTTTTACGCCGCGGCGCCCGAAAACTTTGTGTGACCGGCCCGGAAAGCGGCCGAAACAGGTGAGATTTTGGGGCATCCCTCTGGCACGAGTTACTAGTGAAAGTCCAGCCGAACCTATAGTGCGGCCTAGCGTCGCGAGCATGCGAGCGCGGGGCTTGAAAAAAGAGCAGGAATAAGGGGTTGATCGGGTTATGCGCCTAGTCCTTTATCAGCCCGAAATCGCCGGGAACGCCGGCGCGGCGATTCGCGCCGCCGCCTGTTTCGGCGCCGGCGTCGAGATCGTCGAGCCCTGCGGGTTTCCGGCCGACGCCAAGAGCCTCCGGCGGGCCGCTCTCGATTACGGAGCCCTCGCCCCGCCGCATCTTCATCCTTCATGGGCTGCCTTTCTCGATAGCGAGACAAGGCGGTCAGGCCGGCTCATTCTTCTCTCCACCAAAGCTGAAACGTCGATCTGGGACTTCGCCTTTCGCCCGGGCGACATGGCGATGATCGGCACGGAAAGCGCCGGCGTGCCCGAAGATGTGCGCGCGGCGTGCGAGGCTGCGGTCAAAATCCCCCTCGCCCCCGGCGCGCGCTCGCTCAACGCCGCGGCGACGGGCGCCATTGCGCTCGCCGAGATGCGGCGGCAGTTGGGATGGAAGACGAAGGAGCCAATCGCATGATCGATATTGAAAGGCGCAAGGAGACCGCCAGCGTCTGGTTCCGCGACTTGCAGTCGCTGCTTATTGGAGCCTTCGAGAAACTCGAAGACGAAGCCGGCCCGCTATACGCGGATTGGAAGCCCGGGCGGTTTGAAAAGAAGCCATGGAAACGAGGCGATGGGGCTTCCGATCAGGGCGGCGGGACGATGGCGCTGATGAAGGGCCGCGTCTTTGAAAAAGTCGGCGTTCACTTCTCAGAAGTTCACGGCGAGTTTTCCGAGGAGTTTCGCAAGCAGATACCGGGCGCGGAAGACGATCCGCGCTTCTGGGCGTGCGGCGTTTCGTTGATCGCGCATACGCGCAACCCGCACGCGCCGGCGGCGCATATGAACACGCGCATGATCGTCACGACAAAACAATGGTTCGGCGGCGGCGGCGATCTCAACCCGATGCTCGACCGCTATCGGACCGAAACTCACGAGGACACGCGCACCTTTCACGCCGCAATGAAAGCCGCCTGCGATCCTTACGATCCTGAATGGCATCCGAAATACAAGAAATGGTGCGATGAATATTTCCACCTGCCGCACCGCAAGGAGCCTCGCGGCGTCGGCGGCATTTTCTACGACCGGCATAATTCAGGCGACTGGAACAAGGACTTCGCCTTCACGCAAGACGTCGGCAAGGCGTTTCTCGACATCTATCCGAAACTCGTCGCGCGGCGGATGGATACGCCATGGACCGAGGACGATCGCGAGGAGCAGTATTTCCGCCGCGGCCGATACGCGGAATACAATCTGCTCTATGATCGCGGCACGGTCTTCGGCCTAAAAACCGGCGGCAATGTCGAGGCGATCCTCTCCTCCCTGCCGCCATTGGCGAAATGGCCTTAAGAGCTGGCGTGAAGCCATTCCGCATGACAGGATGCCTCTCGCATTCATTCAAATGGGGGATCATATGAAACGCATATTTGCGATCACGGGGACGGCGACGCCTCTTGGCGGCTGTTTGCCTGATAATGAACCGCAATTGATTGTAGTCGATGGCGAAGGCGTCGTGTTGGCGGAACCAGACGTGTTCAATATTCGGGTGCAGCTGCACGCCTCCGGCAAAGACGCGCCGCAGGCGACATCGGCAATCTCTGAAAAGATCTTACAAATCACCTAGGCGCTTCCGCGACTCGAAGGCCTGACAGCGATCAATATAAGCAGCGAGAATATTGCGCTTGCGCCCCTTCTTGAATCTGAATGCGTGAAAAGCGCACCCTATAGCCAGCAAGACTCTTGCCCTATCATAGCACGAACCGGAAACGTGGTCCTTAGGATTTCCGGATCGCCGGCAACCGTCGCCGGCGACGCCGCTTCCTTGTTGAGTGAAATCGGCGCCTTTGAGGTTAGTGTCACGGGTTTTGAAGTCTCCGACATGAGTAAGCACAAATCCGACGCCACGGCATCGGCGCTAGCCGATGCGAAAGCGAAGGCGAAACGCATTGCGGACGCTATGGGCGTGGAATTGGGCGAGCCATATCGCGTGCAATACGGCGAAGGCCTGCGCGATAATTTCAGGTATGATGAAGAAAGCCGCGCTTACGCCTTGACGGTTAGCGCTCCGCGTGCCGTGCAAGATCGAATAACGCCGAAAGTCGGCCTCTCGATCAGCACTCAACCGATTGACGTTCGCGAAAAAGTAACCGCGGCGTTTATCATCAACAAGCCAACGCCCTAACCACCCATCCTGTATCCGGGCGTCGATTCCGAAATCGCTTTTTCCTCGGCGTTCATGTCCGCTTCGATGTCGCCGAAGAGCGGCGTTGAAAGATAACGCTCGCCGGTGTCGGGCAGCATGGCGAGGATTTTCGCGCCTTTCGCTGCCGTTTTCGCGACTTCCAGCGCCGTCGCGAAAGTCGCGCCTGAAGAAATGCCGACGAAAATTCCTTCCTTTTGCGCGAGGTCCTTCGCGCATTTCATCGCGTCAGGACCCGCGACCTTCAGCACCTTGTCGATATAGCGTTCGTCGATTGCATCCTGCGTGATTTGCGGAATGAAATCCGGCGTCCAGCCCTGCACCGGATGCGGCGACCAGGCGGGATGGCTTGCCGCCGCCGAGCCGTCCGACTGACGCTGTTGCTTATCGCCGCTTGAAATCAGCGCGGCGACATCCGGCTCGCTGACGATGATTTTCGTCTTCGGGCTTTCCTTGCGCAACACGCGCGCGACGCCGGTCAGCGTGCCGCCGGTGCCGTAACCGGTCACCCAGTAATCGAGGCCGTCCCTGAAATCCTCCAAGATCTCGCGCGCCGTCGTTCTTGAATGGACGTCCGGATTGGATTCGTTCTCAAACTGCCGCGTCATGAACCAGCCGTTCTTTTCGGCAAGTTCCTTCGCTTTCGCCACCATGCCGGTGCCGCGCTCTTTCGCCGGCGTCAGCACGACCTTGGCGCCGAGAAAGCGCATCAGCTTGCGGCGTTCGACAGAGAAACTGTCGGCCATCGTGATGACCAGCGGATAACCCTTCGCCGCGCAGACCATGGCGAGTCCGATGCCGGTATTGCCGCTGGTCGCCTCAACGATCGTTTGTCCCGGTTTCAGGGCGCCCGATTTTTCAGCGTCTTCGATGACGCCGAGCGCCAGGCGGTCCTTCACCGATCCCAGCGGATTGAACGCTTCAACTTTAACATAGAGGTCCACGCCTTGCGGCGCGAGTTTGTTGATCCGTATGACGGGCGTCCGACCAACGGTTCCGAGAATTGAGTCGTATTTTGCCATGCGTCTCTCCAGTCAGGCGGCTGGGAAATTTCGTCCCTTGCCTCGGCCCGGTCAACCGGCGTCAGCATAAAAGCCCGATTGCGCCTGGAGCCCGCTTTCGCGGCTTGCGTCGAAATTGCTGCGGGCATAGGGATTTGCGCGAAGCGCACTAACGTTGAGGAACGATGACTCATTCAACGCACGCCTATGAAATCGACCCACGCAACGACAAGATCCTTATTGACGTCAATGGAGAATTGTTCCCGCGCGGCGAAGCGAAGGTCTCGGTCTTCGATTCGGGTTTCGTTCTCGGCGACGGCGTATGGGAAGGCTTGCGCGTTCACCCAGGACCGGACGGCAAGGGAGTCATCGCCTTTCTCGACCGGCATCTGAAGCGCCTTTGGGACGGCGCGAAAACGCTCGACTTCGACATGGGCCTTACGAAAGAAGCGCTCAAGAAGCGCCTCTACGACTGTCTCGACGCGAATGACGGTCGCGAGGGCGTGCATATCCGCCTGATGGTGTCGCGCGGCGTCAAGTCGACGCCCTATCAGGACCCGCGCGCGACGATCACGCCGCCGACAATGGTCATCATACCCGAATTCAAGCGCCCGCTCGCCGAGACGGCGACAAAAGGCAAGCGCCTTTTCACCGTTCACGTGCGGCGCGGCTATCCGGACGTACAGGACCAGAAGCTTAATTCGCATTCTAAACTCAACTGCATCATGGCGTGCATTCAGGCGGCGAAAGCCGGCGCCGATGAAGCATTGATGCTCGATCCGCATGGCTTTGTCGCGACCTGCAATTCGACGCATTTTTTCATTGTGAGGAACGGCGAACTCTGGACGTCATCGGGCGATTATTGTCTCGGCGGGATCACGCGCGCGATCGTGCTTGAACTGGCGCGCGCCAACGGCATCGCCGCCCGCGAGAGGAACTTTTCCCTGCACGACGTCTATGGGGCCGAAGAAGCCTTCGTCACCGGCACCTTCGCCGGCGTGACCCCGGTTTCTGAAATTGACGGGCGTAAGATCAGCGACGGACGCGGACCAATGGTCGAGCGCCTGCAGGCCTTATACGGAGCGCGCGTCGCCGAAGAGGCCCGGAAAGGCCGTTGATCCGCATGGCGGCGCCCGGTACTCTGCGAACTGACGGGGGCGCTCAATTCCACAAACTCGGGAAAGGGGCGCAGGAATGAGAATGGCAGGTCTGGCGGCGCTATTCGCCGCCGCAACATGCGGGTGCGCAACAGAACTTGCGACGACGAACGCCGACGAAGCGACGCCTTCAAAATACGCCGACATGTTCGCCGTCTGGTCGCCTGACGGCGAGCGGATCGCTTTCGTTTCGGACCGAACCGGCGATCCGGAGATTTATACGGCGAGACGGGACGGATCGCAGCTGAAGCGCCTTACCGACGTCCCTGGCCGCGACGCGCACCCCTATTGGTTTCCGGACGGCGAGCGGATCGCATTCCAGTCGCCGCGCAATGGCGGCGACGTTCGACTGTTCGTTATGAGCGCTGACGGTTCGGATCAACGCGAGCTCGCCGCGACCAAAGGGTTTTGCGGCGTGCCGACGGTTTCTCCGGACGGCGCGAAAATCGCCTTCATGTGCAGCGACTCTGCAGAAGAGCCGGGCGAGGCTGCGGCGCCGTGGCGAATTTTCCTGATGGACTCGGACGGCGCGGGACTTCGCCGCATTACGGATGGGCCGGGCAACGATCAGGTGGCGAACTGGTCGCCGGACGGCCGCACACTCGTTTTCTGGTCGAACCGCAGCGGAGTTGATCAGATCTATGCGCTCGACCTCGCCTCCATGCGAATTGCGCAGCTGACGGAAGGCGCCGCGCAGAACAGGGGCGCGGCCTATGCGCCTGACGGAAAGCGCATCTATTTCATCACCGACCGGCACGGCGGATGGGCGCTCTATTCGATGGGACCGCGGGGCGAGGATCAACGCCGCATCGCTGCGCTGGGGACCGAATACGGCATACCCTATGTGAACCGGGACGGCGCCGACGCCCTGTTTCTTGAACTCACCGAAGAAGGCCCGCGCATCGCCCTGATCGAACTCGAAACAGGCAAGGCGAGCTCGATCGTCTTCTAGCGCACAACGGCGCTCACGCCGCAGCGTTGATCGGTCGGCCTTAATCGCATTACAAAGCGCTCGTTCCGCCCTACGCTGAAGGGACGCCTGAAAGTGACAAAAGACAAACCGGCGACGAACGCCGAACAGCTCGCTTCCGCCGCCTACCGCCTGGCGGCGCTCGATCAGGATTTTCTGCTCAGCGACGGTTTGCGCGGCGTCCGCTTCCTGCTTGAATATGAAAAGGCCGAGCAGACGCTGCGCGCCTGGGGCGTCCTGTCGACGATCGTCGTCTTCGGCTCGGCGCGGATCGCTGAAAACGGCAAGGGCGAACATGCGCGCTGGTACGCAGAGGCGCGCGAATTTGCGCGCATCGCATCCGAACGCGGCGGCGCGAAGGACAAAAATCACGATGGAACGCGCCGCAACGTCATCACGACAGGCGGCGGCGGCGGCGTGATGGAGGCGGCCAATCGCGGCGCGCATGACGTCGGCGCGCCGTCGATCGGCTTCAACATCCGCCTGCCATTCGAACAGGAACCGAACCGGTATTCGACGCCGGACCTGACGTTCCAGTTTCATTATTTCGCCATGCGCAAAATGCATTTCGCGATGCGCGCCAAGGCGCTCGCGATTTTTCCGGGCGGCTTCGGCACGCTCGACGAACTCTTCGAACTCTTGACGCTCATCCAGACCGGCAAGGGCGAAAAAATCCCCGTCGTGCTGTTTGACGAGGACTATTGGCGCGCCGCGATCAATTTCGAACATTTCGCCGATCACGGCACGATCAGCCGCAGCGACCTTGATTATTTCCAGTTCGCCCGAACGCCTGAGGACGCTTGGGCGAAGCTCCTCGCTGCCGGTCTTCAGTGCGGCAATGGACCGGCGGCTGGACCGAAATGAAGGCGAAAAAGAACAAACGCGCCATCACCTTCGATGAGATCAAGGCGATCGCCGAGTCCCTCGCCCTGCCCGGCGTCACGCAAGCGTCGTCATGGGGCCAGCCCTGCCTGAAAGTGAACGGAAAAATCTGGTTCTTCTGGAGTCCGTCAGAAGAAGCCCCTGTATTCAAGGTGTCGTTCGACGAACGCGACATGCTTGTCGAGGCCGATCCCGACACGTTCTTTTTCACGCCGCATTACAAGGCGCATAAGCTCATATTGGCGCGTCCGGATCGCATCGACCGCGAATGGATCCGGGCGAACCTCATACGCACCTGGCGCGAACTCGCGCCGAAGCGCGCGGTCAGGGAATTTGATGAAAAAAACGGGATGAAGGCATGACCACGATCGTCTCCATGTGGTCGGGGCCGCGCAACATCTCGACGACGATGATGCGCTCCTTCGCCGCGCGCAACGATGCGCTGGCGATCGACGAGCCGTTTTACGCGACCTATCTCGCCGCGAGCGGCGCTGAGCACCCCTATCGGCGCGAAACGCTCGACGACTATCCGAACGAATTCGACGGCGTCATCGACTGGATTGCGGGCGAGACTGAAAAACCGATCCTGTTCCTGAAACACATCGCCTATCATCTCAGCAGCGATCAGGATTTCGCCTTCCTGGAACGCTGGCGGAATTTTCTTCTCATTCGCGATCCGCGCGCCATGGTCGCGTCGTTCACGAATAAATATGACGATGCGGCGCCGATCATCAGGAGTTATGAAATCGAACTGAGGATGTTCGAGCATTTGAGCGCGCGCGGCCTTGCCTGCCCGATCGTCGACGCCGCCGACATGCTGAAAGCGCCGGAAGCTATGCTGAAGGCGCTCTGCCGGGCGCTCGATATCGCCTTCGACCCGGCGATGCTCGCCTGGAAAAAAGGGCCAAAGCCGGAAGACGGTCCGTGGGCGGCGCACTGGTATGACGCGGTCTGGGAATCGACCGGCTTCAAGCCTTATGTGGAAAAAACGCCGATGCTCGACAAGGACTTGGAAGCGATCGCGGCGGCGGCGGCGGCGGCCTATCGCCGGCTCTATGATGAGCGGCTCACCGCCTAGCGCGATGCGCGACGGCAACATCACCTGACAATCGCCCTTATGGGCGCCAATTGCGCTTTCAGCCCTCGCAAAGCCCAGTAGATTGCGCGTCAGATCCGGCGGCCCGATGGGCGGCCGCAATCGGTGTGGGACATCTTCAAGGGAAATAAAAAATGGCTCAGAACCATACGTTTACGCGCCTGACCTGCGGCTTCGCGGCGGCGCTGTCGGGCGCATCGGCGCTCGCAATCGCAACCGCCGCGCCGGCGGTGGCGCAGGATGCGCGCGCCGGCCTCGATGAAATCACGGTGACCGCGCAGCGACGCGAGGAAAACCAGCAGGACGTGCCGATCTCGATTACGACCCTGCCGGAAGATCGCCTCGCCGCGATCCTCGCCGGCGCTGAGGACATTCGCGCGCTGGCGACGCGCGTGCCCGGCCTTTACGCCGAATCCTCGAACGGGCGCATCGCGCCGCGCTTTTACATCCGCGGCCTCGGCAACACCGATTTCGACCTCGCCGCGTCACAGCCCGTATCGATCATTATGGACGAAGTCGTGATGGAGAACGTCACGCTGAAGTCCTTCCCGCTCTTTGACATCGCGGCCGTCGAAGTGCTGCGCGGACCGCAGGGAACGCTGTTCGGCCGCAACACGCCGGCCGGCATCGTGAAATTCGACACGGTGAAACCGAGCGACGAGCAGAACGGATACCTCTCCGCCAGCTACGGCACCTACAACACCGCGCGCGTTGAAGGCGCGATCGGCGGACCGTTGACCGACAGCCTCTTCTATCGCGCATCGATGCTGTATCAGCGACGCAGCGATTGGATCGACAATGGCGGCGTCATCCAGAACGGTTTCAACCAGATCGACGACGCCTTTGGCGGCTTTGAAGATATCGCCGGCCGTTTCCAGCTTGAATGGGCGCCAGGCGAGAATTTCTCGACGCTGCTCAATTTCCACGGCCGCAGCCTCGACGGCACATCCGAATTGTTCCGCGCGAACATTTTCACCGCCGGCAGCAACGAGCTTAACGGCAATTTCGATCGCGATGTCGTGTGGTATGACGAAGGCGGCGGCAACAAGCAGCACTACAACAATTACGGCGGCTCGGCGAAGATCGAAATCGGCCTCGGCACGGTGACGCTCACTTCGATCAGCGCCTACGAGACCGTCAACGGCAAGAGCCGCGGCGACATCGACGGCGGTTCGGGGGCCGCATTCCTGCCGAACGGATCTTTCCCGGGCGTCATCCCCTTCAATTCAGACACGCAGGACTCGATCGACGATCTCGATCAGTTCACGCAGGAACTGCGCTTCGCCAGCGATTATGACGGCGTCTTCAACTGGCAGGCCGGGTTCTTCTACTTCGACAGCGACCTGACAATCACGACAAACCCGTTTTTCGTGTCGGCATCGACAGTGCGCCACGACAACCAGAGCTGGGCGCTCTTCGCGCAAGGAAGCTACGCTCTTTCAGAGCGCGTAACCTTCACCGGCGGCGTTCGCTATACGGAGGACGACAAGGACTTCACGGCTTTGGCTTCGCCTCTGGCCGTGGCTGATGTCTCCGTGTCGGACGAGAAAATCAGCTGGGACGTCGCATTGACCCTGGCGGCGAGCGACAATGTCAATTTCTACGGCCGCGTCGCGCGCGGCTTCCGGGCGCCGACCATTCAGGGCCGCGATGTCGCGTTCTTCGGATCCCCAACGATCGCGACCTCGGAAACAATTCTTTCCTATGAGGCCGGCATCAAGTCGGAACTCTTCAACAACCGCATGCGCTTCAACGCGGCCGGCTTCATCTACGACGCCAACGATCTCCAGTTCTCGGCGATCGGCGGTCTCGGAAACTTCAATCAGCTCGTCAACGCGGACGGAGAGGCGTGGGGCTTTGAAGCGGATGTCGAATGGCTGATGTCGGATAATTTCCTCATCACCGGCGGCCTCAGCTACAATGACACCGAGATCACCGAACCTGGGCTCGCGGTCGCCGCTTGCGGAGGCGGCTGCACGGTAACCGATCCGGTTGACGGCCTTGGCAACGCGCTCATCACCGGCAACCCGTTCCCGCAAGCGCCGAAATGGACCTGGAACGTCACCGCGCGCCTGTCGCTTCCCGTCGGCGGAAACGGCAACGAGCTCTACGCCTTCACCGACTGGGCCGGTCAGGGCAAGACCAACCTCTTCCTTTACGAGTCGGCGGAGTTCAACACGAGCGGCAATGTCGAAGGCGGCCTCCGCCTCGGCTATCTCTGTCATGACGGCAAGGTCGATCTCGCGCTCTTCGCCCGCAACATTCTCGATGCGGAAAACGTCAAAGGCGCGATCGACTTCAACAACCTCACCGGCTTCGTCAACGAGCCGCGCATTTTCGGCGTTTCCGCCACGCTGAATTTCTAATTCGTTAACTGCGGTTAACCGAAGATAAGCCCTGCAGCAGCGCCTGCAGGGCTTTTTTGTTGCTTCGCCAAGGGTTGCGTCTGTACTTAACGTATTAGGAAATCTTCATCGCAAATGATCGGCGCCCCGGCGCGTTCAAGAGGGCCGCAACAGCCTCATGGTTTTCAGCTCCTATCCATTTCTGTTGATTTTTCTGCCGCTGACCCTGTTCGGGTTCGTCGCCCTGCGCGCGGCCGGCTTGCGTCGCACATCCGTTACGTTCCTTCTTATCGCTTCATTCGCGTTTTACGGCGTCTGGAGCGTCGAACATCTGAAACTTTTGCTTTTTTCGATCGTCGTGAATTACGGCTGCGGCCGTTATGCATCCTCCGATGCGCCGGATAATTTACGCCGCCTAGCAACCGCGGCAGGCGTTTTGTTTAATCTCGGACTGATCTTCTGGTTCAAATATCTCGATTTCGCCGGATCGAACCTCGCCGCGCTGATCGGCGCCGACTGGACGGTGAAGAATATCATCTTGCCGCTCGGCATTTCATTTTTCACCTTCCAGCAGATCGCCTATCTCGTCGATTGCTACACGACAAAGGATGGCGAAAAGAGCATTCGCGACTACGCGCTCTTTGTTTCCTTCTTTCCTCAATTGATCGCCGGCCCGATCGTCCATCATCGATTTACGCGCCCTCAATATGCGAGCCTCGCGGTCAATCCCGTCGCGGCCGACTATGCGCCTTACGGCGTCATGATTTTCGCCATGGGACTGGCGAAAAAGACGCTCATCGCCGATATGATCGCCGGCTCCATTGATCCGATCTGGGCGTCCGCCGCAGCCGGGGATCCGATCGGTTCAGCCGCCGCCTGGACGGCGATGATCGGCTACACGCTGCAAATCTATTTCGACTTTTCCGGCTATTGCGACATGGCGATCGGACTAGGGCTCATGTTCGGCGTCAGACTGCCGATCAATTTCAATTCGCCCTACAAATCGAAATCTATCATCGAATTCTGGCGGCGCTGGCATATGACGCTGTCCGCCTTTCTGCGCGATTATGTCTACATCCCGCTCGGCGGCAATCGCGGCGGAGAATTCTTCAGGCTGCGCAACATCTTTCTGACTATGCTGATCGGCGGCGTCTGGCACGGCGCGGCGTGGACATTCGTCATCTGGGGCGCCATTCACGCTGCGCTCATAACCGCCAATCACGCAGCGCGCCTGTGGCTGCCGCAACTCGATAGCATGAACGGGGCGATTGCGATCGCCGTCAAACGCGCCGCGCTTCTCGGCGCTGTGATGATCGCATGGGTCTATTTCCGCGCTGACGGCGTTGCTGCGGCGCATGCCGTTATCGGCGGCCTTTTCGCGAGTTCCGGAGATATCGATTTGCAGCCTGAAATCGTCCTCTTGATGATCGTCGGATCTCTGATCGCTCTCTTTGCGCCGAACAGCCTTGAGGTCACCGGCTATCTTGAAAAGTCGAGCGACTGGAAATCAGCCGACGACGAAACTCGCGCGCCGTTCTTTCGTCCGACGCCTGTCGGCGCGGTTTTCACGGCCGCTCTCCTCGCCGCCGGCTTTATCGCCGCCTGGCGCCCCGCCGTCTTCATCTACTTCAACTTCTGATTCGCTATGGGCAATTCAATATCGTCATTCTCATTTCTTCGAATATTCGCGTTGACATTCGCCGCGATCATTATCGGCGTCATCTTCTTGCCGAACAGCCGCTATTACCGATGGCAAACGCTTGAAACCGATTCGCATCGAAAGGCGGATTGGGTGTTCGAGCGTCTTCACTATGACGACTATCCTATCGATGTCGCCATGATCGGCACGTCCAGGCTTGCTGGCGGCATTTCCGGGCCCGATCTTGAGGCGGGCTATTGCCGGCTGACAGGCCGCACTATTCGTGTGGCGAATCTCAGCCTTCCTGCGACCGGACGCAGTCTTCAATATGTCGTCATGAAAGAGCTGGCGAAGACGAAAAAGCCTCAACTCACGCTCATCGAAATCAACGAAATGGAATCGCGCATACAGCATGTCGGATTCAAAAAAGTGGCGGACGTGAGCGATTTTGTCACAGCCCCGCTTTTCATAAATCTCAATTATCCGCGGGATCTCGCCAATCTTCCCGGCCGCCAGGTGAAGATGTTCTTCGACACGATCTTGAAACGTCCGAATGTGCGCCCGGAATTCGATCCCGCCGCTTATGCCGGACACGACCTCGACAATACGCGCGAAGTCACGCTGATAAACGGGTCGATAGAATCGCGAATGATCGTCATGCCGATTGACGAGCTTGAACGCGGACATAGAAGGCGCCATTCGCCGCGGTCAAAAATGCACCTGCGATCATATCTGAAACCCTTGGAATACAGGGCGTCCCGAATCTATCTGCGCAGAATGGAAGCTATCGCCGAAACCTGGGGAGGCGACACCGCTTATTTGTTTGTGCCGGCCTATAAGGAGCCGAAAATTTCTCCTGAACTTTTGTCGGATTTGGGGATCGACGACCCGATTATCGATATTGGCGGAGACATCGCCTTCGAACCCGAAAAATGGCGCGATGAAACGCATGTCAATACGGTCGGCGCCATGGAGCAGACGCAAAAGCTTGTCGAATTGCTCGCCAAATCTCATCCGACGCTCGGCGAAGACGGTTGCGCGCGCGACAATTAAAACCCCTTGCACGACGCTTTTGTCCGCAGTTCATGTTCCTGCGCCCGCTGAGCCGGCGACAAAGCGCGCATGCGCCTCATCTCATCTTGTTAATGCCGCCGGCGCGACTAGGATGCGCTTATGGAGGCTTGATGCCGCGTCACAGTTTTTCAATGCGCGTGTTTGCGGCGCGGATCGTCACGTCGCTCGTCGGCCTCGTCCTGTTCCTTTACGGCATGATCGCCGCCTTTTCGCCTCTGCCGGCCGGCGCGCCGCTCGTCATCCTTGGCGTCCTGATGATCGCGGGCGCCAATCCCGCGGCGAGACCCTATATCAGGAAGATGCGCCGACGCTGGAAGTGGTTCGATCGCCTCGTTAGGATGGTGGGAAAGCGCGGGCCCTCCTCCGTCAGAACAGTTGAAAAGGAAACCGCGCCCGACGCCGCCGGAGACAATCGCGTATGATCGTGTTCAGGATCGCCGTTTCCATCTTCGCGCTGTTGCTGATCGGATTCGGCGTGGTGCTGACGATCTCGCCGATTCCCTTCGGCATCGTTCTTGTCATTCTCGGCTTCATGCTCTTCGTTTCGGCGGCGCCGGCTGAGGTCCGCTGGCTCAGGAAACGCTGGCGCTGGTTCGATCGGATGATGCATCGCCTTGAAAAGCGCATGCCGCAATGGATCGCCAAGCGTTTGCGGGAATCCGATTACGACCATGATCATGAATGCGAGGAAGCAGAAGAGAAACGCAAGGCCGCGCGTTCCTGAATTCCCCTTCCCCGATTGCGCGAAATCCGCCTTTCGTTTTCGCCAAAACAGCTGCTTGAAAAGCAAAGGCGGCGTTCGCATGTCGAGAGGCGCGGCGACGCCGCAGGCTCTTTGACAAGTGAATATGTCTTCGACGGCGCAGCGCGACGGGACCCCAATTCGATTTACGGATATTACGGACAATAACGCTGCAGGCCGCATGAACGCTCGAGTCGAGCCCATGCCCGGCGCGGGGGTTTTACGGACAATGCGGAAACCTGATCGCGGGGCGATTAAAGAAGCATCGACGCCGGTTCCTCGATGAACTGTTTGAAGGCGGCGAGGAATTCAGCGCCGACCGCGCCGTCGACGACGCGATGGTCGCAGGTCAGCGTCACCGTCATCATCGTGCGCACGACAATCTCGCCGTTGCGAACGACCGCCCGCTCCTCGCCGGCGCCGACCGACATGATCGCGCCATGCGGCTGATTGACGATCGAGGCGAAGGACGTGATGCCGAACATGCCGAGATTGGAAACGGAGAAAGTGCCGCCCTGATATTCTTCGGGCTTCAGTTTCTTGGCGCGGGCGCGCGCGGCCATGTCTTTCACCTCGGCGGAAATCTGTTTGAGGCCCTTGGTTTCCGCTTTCCAGACGATCGGCGTGATAAGCCCGCCGTCGATAGCGACGGCGACGCCGATATCGGCGTGCTTGTGCAGCAAGATCGCCTCGTCGGTGAATGTGGCGTTGGCGTTCGGCACTTTCTTCAAGGCCATCGCTGACGCCTTGATGATGAAGTCATTGACGGAAAGCTTGTAAGCGTTCTCGCCTTCCTTCGGCGAGGCGGCGTTAAGCGCGGCGCGGGCGGCGAGCAAATTCGTCAGCTCGACATCGATATTCAGCGGAAAATGCGGGACTTCATTGTTGAAGCTCTGCGTCAGGCGCCGCGCGATCACCTTGCGCATCCCGTCAAGCTTGACCGCTTCATAGCTGTCAGCCGGATAGAGGCGGGAATCGACCGACGCGGGCGCGGGAGCAAAGGCTTTTGCGGCCGCTTTCGGCGCGCCGCCTTTTTGCGCCGCTTCAATATCGCGCTTGACGATGCGGCCATGCGGGCCGCTGCCCTTCAGCGCTGATAAATCAAGCCCGGCGTTTTTCGCCAGGCGCTTGGCGAGCGGCGAGGCGTGAACGCGGCCGTTCGACGGTGAGGAAGCCGCTTGCGGTCTTGCGGGCGAAACGCTCGGCGAAGGCGCTGCTGCGGATTGCGGCTTAGGCGCCGCCTGACTTCCATTCGCTTTCGGCGCGGGCGCGGCGGCCTTGCCGATGTCGGCCGCGCTTTCGCCGTCGCCGAGCAGGATCGCGATCGTTTCGTTGACTTTGACGTTTTCCGTCCCCGCCGCGATGACGATCTTGCCGACGACGCCTTCGTCGACCGCCTCGACCTCCATCGTCGCCTTGTCGGTTTCGATCTCGGCGATGACGTCGCCCGACGAGACCTTGTCGCCCTCCTTGACGTTCCATTTGGCGAGCGTCCCCTCCTCCATGGTCGGGGATAGGGCGGGCATCAGGATCGGCGTCGGCATTGGGTCACCCCGGCTGGTCGGAAAATTGAGCGTCAGACATAGCCGCTTGCGCGGCGCGGTCCAATCTTTCGATCGTCCCTTCGATATCGGATCGGGTGAGGCGCGGATTGATCGGGCAGATCCGGAGCGCGACCCGGCCCTTAAGCTCGGTCGTGACGACCATGTCCCGTCCCTCGGCGCGCGAGCGGGCGGCGATCGCTGCGTTGAGCCGGTCGGCGGCTTCATCGCTCCAGCCCGCGGGCGCGGCGCGGAAGGCGAGAACCGCCATGCTCGCCGGACTGATCACTTCCCAGTTGGGCAGCGCGCGCAGCTTCGCCTCGGCGGCGTCCGCCATGTCGAAGCCGATATCGATGGCGCGCGCGATCTCATCGGCGCCGAATATCTGGAAGGTCATCCAGAATTTGAGCGCGCGCGCCGAGCGCGTCAGCTGTATGCCGTGCTCGCCGAAATTGACGCCGCGCCCGAGCTTCTTCGTTTCGCGAAGATATGACGCGCTGACGTCGAACGCCTGATGCAGCGCCTTGCCGTCGCGCACGATGACGCCGCCGATCTCATAGGGCTGGAACAGCCATTTATGCGCATCGAAGGAAATTGAATCGGCGCGCTCTATCCCGGCGAGCGCCCGCCTTCCGCGCGCAGAGAACGCGGCGCCGGCGCCATAGGCGCCGTCGACATGCAACCAGATGTTTTCGCGGCCGCAGAGATCGGCGATCTCGTTCAGCGGATCGACGGCGCCGGTGTTAGTCGTTCCGGCGTTGGCGATGATCGCGATTGGCTGAAGACCCTGCCGACGATCCTCCTCTATAGCGGCCGCCAGCGCGCTCATATCGACTTTCAGCGCATCGTCGACGGCGATCTTGCGATATTGCTCCGGCTTGAAGCCGAGAATGCGCGCGCCGCGTTCGAGCGAGGAATGCGTTTC
>CALAZI010000140.1 GCA_937895955.1 uncultured Alphaproteobacteria bacterium
AGCCTTCCAAGCTAAAGACGCGGGTTCGATTCCCGCTACCCGCTCCAGTCGCCGCAAGCTTTGATGCGCCGACGAAACAATCGCGTCCTGCTAAGGCTGCGCAACAGAATTGACCGGATTTTTACAAAGCCATGGTTAACTTTCGGCCTTCGAAAAAGGTCTCGGGAGAAGGCTTTGGTGCGAGAGGCGATTCACGGATTAGAGCGGTTCTTGCGGATCGACTCGCACAAGCCGGCCGAATCGCTGATGCGCATCCGCGCGGTCTACGCGATTGGCGTGATGATGATCATCTCGCAAGTGATCAGCATGGCCGTGATGTACGCAACTTATGAGCGCTGGACCTACGATCACACGATAACTTCCATCGCATGCCTGGCCGTATTCGGCCTGTTGCTGACCATTCGCTATTGCAAGAATGTCGCGTTTTATGCGGCGATATACTCTCTGCTGATACTTGGAGGCACGGCGGCGTCGGCGCTTCCCGATAATGCCGGGATTAATTCAGCG
Source organism: uncultured Alphaproteobacteria bacterium (assembly GCA_937895955.1). GTDB lineage: Bacteria > Pseudomonadota > Alphaproteobacteria > Caulobacterales > Parvularculaceae > Amphiplicatus. The sequence goes on from CALAZI010000140.1 coordinate 508, forward strand.
ATGTTGCCAGTGCTCGCAATTGCGCCGGCGATGTGCGCTTTCATGGCGGGACGCCGCGCCGCGATCGCTTTTTACGCTGCGGCAAGCGCGCTCATCATATTTCTTTTTTGGATTTCAATAACGCACCCGCCGCAGATGGTGAGCGGCGACTATAATCGCGAAACTAACCGCCTGGTCCAGGGCTCTTTCGCGATGACCCTTTCCACATTGTTGTCAGTCTTTATCAGTGAACGCATATATCTTCTCGCCGCTGAATTGCGAGAAGCGGCGGAGCGTGCGAGGAAAGCTGAAGCGGCGACGGCGGATTTTCTCGCCAAAATGAGCCATGAAATGCGGACGCCCCTGAACGGCGTCATCGGCCTTGCGGAGGCGTTGCGCAGAAAAGACATCGGCGAGTCTGAACGGCGACTCGCGCAGACGATAGAACGATCAAGCAATTCTCTGCTGCGCATTCTGAACGACGTCCTTGATCTTTCTAAGATCCAGGCCGGCAAGCTCGCGATTGAAATGCGGTCGCATGCGCCGCGCGCGATCGCTGGCGACGTTGTTGAGAGCTGGCGGGAAAATGCGGCGGGCAAGGGTTTGTCGCTTTCATGTGAGATTTCCGAAGCGACGCCAGAGCATGTCATGATTGACGATCTGCGCGTGACGCAAATCCTGCAAAATCTTGTGTCAAACGCCGTAAAGTTTACCGATCAAGGCGCTGTTCGGCTGAGTCTGGATTCGGTCCCTCTGTCGGCGGGGCGCTGGCGACTTGAATTTCGGGTGTCCGACACGGGGCCCGGCATTGACCAATCCCGGATCGAACAAATATTTGACCGCTTTGAGCAGGGAAAGGCGGGCACCGCGCGTCGTTACGGCGGAACCGGCCTCGGCTTGCCGATTTGCCGGGAGCTCGCTTCGCTGATGGGCGGGCGGGTCAGCGTCGAAAGCGCGAACGCGCAAGGGGCGACATTTCTTTTTGCATTGACCGTGGATGAGGCGGACAGGGTCGCGGCGGATTCGTCTGACGCCGATAGCGCAGCGCTCGATTATCAGCCGCTTCGCGTTCTCGTCGCTGAAGACAATGAGGTCAATCGCCTTGTCATCAATGAGCTTCTCAAGAGTTTGGGCGTTCAGGCGGCGTTTGTCGAAGAGGGCCGTTCCTGTATTGAAGCGGCGTCGCTGGAACGTTTCGATGTGATTTTCATCGATAAGGAGATGCCGGTTCTGGACGGGCTTGAAGCCGCCCGAATCATCCGGGCAAGCGGAGGGCCGTCCGCTGCGGCCGCCATTGTCGCCGTGACAGGGGACGGCGCATTGCAGGATGATCCCGGCTTCAAATCCTCGGGAATTGACGACTGGATCGTCAAGCCGATCACGCTGAAAATCCTCTCCGACGCTTTGCGCCGCGCGACGGCCGGACGGGTCGCCGCCTGAATAAGCGCATGGCGGTTTGAACTTGCGGCGGGAGCGGGTAGAACCCCCCGCATGGCGAACCAATCTGCGGATCCTCTCGACTATTCCGGAAAGACCGTCATTGTCACGGGCGCGGCGTCCGGCATCGGCGCCGCCTGCGCGCGCGCTTTCGCCGCGGCGGGCGCGAATGTCGTTCTCGCCGATATCGCTGACGCCAAAAACCGCGATACGGCTGACCTCATTGCGATCGACACCAAGGCGAATTGCATACCGCATCCTTGCAACGTCGCCAGCGAAACCGATTGCGATGGCCTCATCCTGCGCGCGCTCGATGAATTCGGACGCATTGATGTTCTGGTGAATAACGCAGGCGTCGCCGCGCCGGGAACAATCCTTGATCTCAATCCGGACGATTGGGATCGCGTGATGGATATCAATCTGCGGTCCTATTTCGTTCTGACCCAGATCGCCGCCAGGGCGATGATCGAACGAAATATCCGCGGCGCCGTCGTCAACATGTCTTCGCTGAACGCGGAACTCGCCATTCCCAATCAGGTCGCCTATGTGGCGTCGAAAGGGGGCGTGCAGCAATTGACGAAAGCCTCCGCGCTCGGCCTTGCGCCGCACGGCATTCGCGTCAATGCGATCGGCCCCGGCTCGATTATGACCGATCTCCTGAAGACGGTGATGGCGGAGGAGGCGGGACGGCGTCGCATCCTGTCGCGCACGCCGCTCGGCCGCATCGGGGAGCCTTCAGAGATCGCGGCGATCGCCTTGTTCCTCGCCAGCGACATGGCGAGCTACATCACAGGTCAGACGATCTTCGCCGACGGCGGGAGAGCGGCGCTCAACTACACAGTGTCCATCGATGAGCGCTAGGCAGCGGGCGCGGCTCGCCATCGACATCGGCGGCACGTTCACCGATGTCGCTCTTGAAAAATCGGGCGGCGAGCTTGTCACCGCGAAGACCCTGACGACGCCCCGTGCGCCGGAAGAAGGCGTCATCAACGGCGTCAGGGAGGCGCTCGCCAAAGCGAACGCCGCGCCGTCGGATATCGGCGTCATCATTCACGGCACGACGCTCGCGACAAACGCGCTGATTGAAAAGCGCGGCGCCAAGACCGCGTTGCTGACGACGGAAGGACACCGGGATGCGCTGGAAATGGCGTATGAAAACCGGTTCGAACAGTATGACGTGATGATCGATCGCCCGCCGCCGCTCGTGCCGCGCTGGCTGAGGCTTCCGGTGCGCGAACGGCTCAACGCTCGCGGCGAGGCGCTGATCGCGCTTGATGAGGCGAGCGTTTCGGCGACGATTGCGGCGCTTGAAAGCGAAAAGGTTGAAAGCGTCGCGATAGGCTTCCTGCATTCCTACGCCAATCCGGATCATGAACGGCGGGCCGGAGAGATTGTTTCGCAGGCGCTGCCGGGCGTTTCGGTGTCGTTGAGTTCGGAAGTCGCGCCGGAAATCCGCGAATACGAGCGCCAGACGACGACCGTCGCCAACGCCTATGTGCGCCCGTTGATGGAGCGCTATCTGCGCGCGCTCGAAAAAGCGTTCTCGGAACGCGGTTTTGCGTGTCCGTTCCTGCTCGTTACGTCCGGCGGCGGGTTATGCACCGTCGAAACGGCGGCGAAATTTCCGATCCGCCTTGTTGAATCGGGTCCCGCCGGCGGCGCCGTTCTCGCCGCGGCGATCGCTAAGCGGCTCGATCTCGCGGAGCTGCTTTCTTTCGATATGGGCGGCACGACCGCCAAAATGTGCCTGATCGACGCTTTCGAACCGGCGAGCGCGCGCGTCTTCGAAATCGACCGGTCCTATCGCTTCAAGAAAGGCTCCGGCATGCCGGTGCGCATTCCGGTCATCGAACTTGTCGAGATCGGCGCCGGCGGCGGATCAATCGCGCATGTCGATGCGTTGAAGCGGATCGAGGTCGGCCCGGAAAGCGCGGGCGCTGATCCTGGACCTGCTTCCTACGGCAAGGGCGGCGTCCGCCCGACGGTGACTGACGCCGATGTCGTCGCGGGGCGCATCATCCCTGAAGCCTTCGCCGGCGGTTCGATCGCGCTTGACGTGAACGCGGCGCGAAGCGCGATGGAACGCGATGTCGGCGCATCGCTCGGGCTTGACGCCGACGGCGCCGCTTTCGGCGTCAGCGAAATGGTGGATGAGAATATGGCGGCCGCAGCGCGCGCGCACGCCGTCGAACAGGGGAAAGACATCCGGCGCCGGGCGATGATCGCTTTCGGCGGCGCTGCGCCTCTGCACGCCGCGCGGCTCGCCGAAAAACTCGGCCTTGATCGCATCATCGTTCCGGAAGGCGCAGGCGTCGGATCGGCGATCGGGTTTCTTCTTGCGCCCGCATCTTATGAAATCATTCGCAGCCTGCCGATGCGTCTGGACCAACTCGACGCCGGTCGCGCCGACGCGCTCCTCGACGAGTTGCGAGCGGAAGCGGAGAGCGTCGTGCGCGCCGCCGATCCCGAGGCGAGGCTTATTGAAACGCGCAGCGCCTTCATGCGCTATGTCGGGCAGGGCTACGAGATACCGACGCCGATTGAAGCGAAGATCGACGCGCCCGTCCTGCGCGCGGCTTTCGAGAACGCCTATCATGCTCTCTACGGCCGCATCATCCCCGGCATGGCGATAGAAATTTTGAGCTGGTCGTTGCGCGTTTCAGCCTCAGCGCCGCCGTCGGCAAAGATCGACCCGCCGTCGGCGAGACGCATGGCGAAGGCGACAACGGTCCGCGAGGTTTTTGACGCCGGGGGCGCGCAGCGCCTTTCCTACGGCGTGTACGAACGATCGGCGCTGGCGCCCGGCGATTGGACGACCGGTCCGGCGCTGATTGTCGAATCGCAGACGACGACGGTCGTCACGGCGAGTTTCGACGCCGCCATCGACAATGCGCGCAACATCATCCTGACGCGAAAGGCGAACGCATGAGCGCCGTCGATCAGATCCGTCTCCAGCTTCTCTGGGCGCGGCTGATCGCCATCGTCGAGGAACAGGCGCAAACGCTGATGCGCACGGCCTTCTCCGCGACCGTGCGCGAGGCGGGCGATCTTTCCGCCGGGGTGTTCGACACGAAAGGCCGCATGCTCGCGCAGGCCGTCACGGGAACGCCCGGCCACGTCAATGCGATGGCGGCGAGCGTCGGTTTCTTCCTGAAAAAATTCCCGATCGAGTCGATGGCGGAAGGCGATGTTCTGGTGACGAACGATCCCTGGGAAGGGACAGGACACCTGAATGATTTCACGGTGGTCACGCCGGTCTTCCGGGATGGAAAAGCGGTCGCCCTTTTTGCGGCGACATCGCATATCGCCGATGTCGGCGGGCTCGGCTTTGGGCCGGACGCCCGTCAGGTGTTTGAAGAAGGATTGCTTGTTCCGATCTCTCACCTTTTCAAAAGAGGCGAGGCGAATGCGACGCTGATCGAGATCGTCCGCGCCAATGTGCGCGACCCTCGGGCGGCGGAAGGAGATCTCTATTCGCTCGCAGCCTGCAACGAGGCGGGCGCGGCGCGGCTTCTCGAGACGCTAGACGAATTCGACCTTGGCGGCCTTGATGATGTCGGCGCGATGATTATTGAAAATTCGCGCGCCGCGATGCTCGATGAAGTGCGCAAGGTTCCGTTCGGCTCCTACGATTATTCAATGCGGATCGACGGTTATGACGATCCGGTCGATCTCGTCGTCAATGTGCTTGTCGGCGAGAGCGGCGTCGACGTCGATTTTGCTGGGACGTCCGCCATCTCATCGCATGGCGTCAACGTGCCGCTCACCTATACGCAGGCTTACGCCTCGTTCGGCGTTCGCTGCGTCATCGGCAATATGGTTCCGAACAATGCGGGCTCGCTCGGCGTCGTGCGCGTGACGGCGCCTGAAGGCTCGATCCTCAATGCGCCGCGCCCTTGCGCCGTATCAGCGCGCCACACGGTCGGCCAGATGTTGCCCGACGTCGTTCTCGGCGCCTTGTCGAAAGCGATCCCCGACCGCACGCCGGCGGAAGGCGCTTCCTGTCTTTACCTTCCCGTCCTGCTTGGCGGGCGAGGGATCGGCGGCGGCGACGAATTCATCGTCAATCCGTTTTACACCGGCGGCGCCGGCGCGCGCCCCGGCAAGGACGGACTTTCCTGTACGGCGTTTCCGTCAGGCGTCAGAAACACGCCGGTCGAAATCAACGAAGCGGCCGCGCCGATCATCATCTGGAAAAAAGAATACCGGCCAGATTCAGGCGGCGCAGGCCGCCTGCGCGGCGGGCTCGGCCAGACGCTGGAGTTTGCGCATGCGCGCGGCGACGCCTTCGCCGTTTCGAAAATGTTTGACCGCATCAAGCACCCCGCGCGCGGACGCGACGGCGGTCATGACGGCGGGAAGGGTGCGGCGCGTCTTGATGACGACGCGCCGATGCGCGGCATGGGGCGGGAAGTGGTGCCGGCCGGCCGGCGCCTGATCGTCGAGACGCCGGGCGGCGGCGGAATCGGCGATCCGGCGGATCGCGATCCGGAAAGGGTGAAAGAAGATGTTCGCGCCGGGTTCGTCAGCATTAAGGCGGCGAAATCCGCCTACAAGGCTAAATAGATATGACGGCGATAACGCGCCATCAAAACGCGCATTCGCGCGATTTTCCGCCGCGATCGTGATAATGACGGGGGGTGCGTCGCCGCTTCGGCCAAAGCGCCGGTTTTCAGCGCTAAGACGATGTTCGCGTTTGGTTTTTCACAGCGTTGCGTAAACGGCGTTTGATGGCTTAGACGCTGGGGGAACAAGAATTCAAACGGCGGGACCCTTCTCCGCCTTTCGGGAGTGAGACATGAGCAAAAAGAAGGGCCAGCCCGGCCCGCTCAGCCTTTATGTGCCCGAGCCCGAATGCCGGCCGGGCGATCATCCCGATTTCAGTGAAATGCTGATCCCGAAAGCCGGCGAGGCGAGGAAGCCGCCGGTCGACGTCGATCCGATGGAGATTCCGGACCTCGCTTATTCGGTCATTCGCGTTCTGAATAAAAAGGGCGAAGCGGTCGGTCCCTGGGCGGGCGAGCTTGATGACGAGCAGCTGGTCGAGGGGCTTCGCCACATGATGACGCTGCGCGCCTTCGATGCGCGGATGCAGATGGCGCAGCGCCAGGGTAAGACATCGTTCTACATGCAAGCGCTCGGCGAGGAGGCGGTCGCCTGCGCGTTCCGCATGGCGATGCAGCCGGGCGACATGAATTTTCCGACCTATCGCCAGCAAGGCCTGTTGATCGCGAGCGGCTATCCGATCGAAACGATGATGAACCAGATCTACTCGAATGAGCGCGATCCGGTGAAGGGACGCCAGCTTCCCGTCATGTACGCTTCGCAGGAGCACGGCTATTTCACCATCTCCGGCAATCTTGCGACGCAGTTCATTCAGGCGGTCGGCTGGGCGATGGGATCGGCGATCAAGGGGGATGCGAAAATCGCCGCCGGCTGGATAGGAGAGGGGTCGACCGCGGAAAATGATTTTCATTCGGCGCTTGTCTTCGCCTCGACTTACAAGCCGCCCGTCGTGTTGAACGTCGTCAACAATCAATGGGCGATTTCGACCTTTCAGGGCATCGCGCGCGGCAATGCGGCGACCTTCGCCTCGCGCGGTCTCGGTTTCGGCCTTCCTTCGCTGCGCGTTGACGGGAACGATTATCTCGCCGTTTTCGCGGTCGCCAAATGGGCGATCGAACGGGCGCGCAAGAATCTCGGCCCGACGCTGATCGAATTCGTCACCTATCGCGCCGGCGCGCATTCGACCTCGGACGATCCGACCGGCTATCGCCCCAAGGATGAATCGTCGACCTGGCCGCTTGGCGATCCGATCGACCGGCTGAAGCAACACCTCATCCTCAAAGGGAAATGGTCGGAAGAACGCCATACGCAGGCGAAGGCGCAAATCGAAAGTGAAATCCTGCAAGCGCAGAAGGAAGCCGAAAAGCACGGCACGCTCCATAACGGCCCGCATGTTCCAGCCGGAACCATGTTTGAAGACGTCTATAAAGAGCCGCCGATCCACCTTATCCGGCAGCGCCAGGAAGCGGGGATCTGACCATGGCGCGCATGACAATGATCGAGGCGATCCGCAGCGCCATGGACGTCGCCATGGAGAAGGACCCGAATGTCGTCGTCTTCGGCGAGGATGCCGGTTATTTCGGCGGCGTCTTTCGCTGCACGCAGGGGCTGCAGAAAAAATACGGCAGTCAGCGCTGCTTCGATGCGCCGATCTCCGAAAGCGGGATTATCGGCGCAGCGATCGGCATGGCCGTTTACGGCCTTCGCCCCTGCGTCGAAATCCAGTTCGCCGACTATGTCTATCCGGGCTATGACCAACTCGCCTCGGAAGCCTCGCGCATCCGCTATCGCTCGGCCGGAGAATTCACCGTACCGATGACGGTCCGGATGCCGACCGGCGGCGGCATTTTCGGCGGGCAGACCCACAGCCAAAGCCCGGAAGCGCTGTTCGCGCATGTGAGCGGATTGAAGACGGTCATTCCGTCAAACCCGTACGACGCCAAGGGATTGCTGATCGCCTCGATTGAGGATGATGATCCCGTCATGTTCCTTGAGCCGAAGCGTCTCTACAATGGCCCGTTTGACGGCCATCACGACCGGCCGGTCACGCCTTGGAAAAAACACGAGCTCGGCGAAGTGCCGGAAGGCCATTACACCGTGCCGCTCGGCAAGGCGGCGATCCGGCGCGAAGGCGGCGACGTCACGGTGCTCGCCTACGGCACGATGGTGCATGTCGCGTTGACGGCGGCGGAAGAGACGGGCGTTGACGCTGAAATTATCGATCTGAGGACCATTCTGCCGCTCGATCTCGAAGCGATCGAGGCGTCAGTGAGGAAGACCGGGCGCTGCGTCATCGTCGTCGAGGCGACGAAGACATGCGGCTTTTCCGCGGAACTGATGGCTGTCGTGATGGAAGGCTGCTTCCATCATCTTGAGGCGCCGGTGATCCGCGTGACCGGCTGGGACACGCCCTATCCCCATGCGCATGAATGGGATTACTTCCCGGGACCGAAGCGCGTCGGCGCGGCGCTGAAAAAAGTGATGGAGCAAGCCTGATGGGCGTCCATGTCATCAAACTTCCCGATGTCGGCGAAGGCGTTGCGGAAGCCGAACTCGTCGAGTGGATGGTCAAGCCGGGCGACAACGTCATGGAAGACCAGGTGCTCGCCGCCGTCATGACCGACAAGGCGACGGTTGAAATCCCGTCGCCCGTCATCGGCAAGGTGACATGGCTCGGCGCCCAGGCGGGCGAAATCGTCGCCGTCGGATCACCGATCGTGAAACTCGATGTCGACGGCGCCGGCAATGCGAAAAACGAAGACGTCGCGCCGGCGAAGGAAAAGAAGGCGGAGACGAAATCGACGAACGGCGCCTCCTCCTCCCCCGTTCGCGGGGGAGGTGTCGCGGAACGCGACGGAGGAGGGAAGCCGAGCAAGACGCCCCCTCAGTCGGCTACGCCGACGGCTCCCCCGCAAGCGGGGGAGCAGAAGAAGGCCGCCGTCGCCAACAAGGCGCCGCGCAAGGAAGGCGAGAAGCCGCTCGCTTCGCCGGCGGTGAGAAAGCGCGCCGCCGATGCGGGGGTCGATCTTCGCCGCGTGCCGGGAACCGGCCCCGCCGGGCGCATCACGCATGAAGATCTCGACGGCTATTTCGAGCATGGCGCCGCGGCGCCGGCCGGACACGCGCGCGTCGCCGATACGAGCGTCAAGGAAATCCCGGTCATCGGGCTTCGCCGCAAGATCGCCGAGAAGATGGCGGTTTCGCGGTCGCGCATTCCCGACATCGTCTATGTCGATGAAGTCGACATGACGGCGCTTGAAGATCTGCGCGCCAAGCTGAATGCCGAAAAAAAGCCGGATCAGGCGAAGCTCACCGTCCTGCCGTTTCTGATGCGCGCAATGGCCAAGGCGATCGCGGATCAGCCGCAGGTGAATTCGCTTTTCGACGATGAAGCGGGCGTCGTGAAACAATATGGCGGCATCCATATCGGCGTCGCCGCGCAAACCGATGGCGGGCTTGTGGTGCCGGTCGTCCGCCATGTGGAAGCGCGCGGTCTCTGGGACTGCGCGGCGGAAGTCGCGCGTCTCGCCGACGCCGCCAAAAAGGGAAGCGCGACGCGCGAGGAGCTTTCAGGCTCTACGATCACCATCACCTCATTGGGCGCGCTCGGCGGCATCGTCACGACGCCGGTCATCAATCATCCGGAAGTTGCGATCATCGGCGTCAACAAAATGCAGGTCCGTCCGCACTGGGACGGAACGTCCTTTGTGCCGCGCCGCATGATGAACCTTTCCTGCGCCTTCGATCATCGCATCATCGACGGCTGGAACGCTGCCGTATTTGTTCAGCGGGTCAAAACGTTGCTCGAAAATCCGGCGATGATCTTTATTGAGGATTAGGCGATGACCGAACTCACCTGCAAAGCGCTTGTCATCGGCGGCGGGCCGGGCGGTTATGTCGCCGGCATACGCGCCGGCCAGTTGGGGCTCGATACGATTGTCGTCGACGCCGAGGCGCTCGGCGGCACATGCCTCAATGTCGGCTGCATTCCGTCGAAAGCCGTCATTCACGCCGCGGACGAGTTTGAGAAGGCGACGCATTTCGCCAATTCTTCCGCGCTCGGCATTTCCGCCGGCAAGCCGAAGCTCGATCTTTCGAAAACCGTCGCCTGGAAGGACGGGATCGTCAAACGCCTGACGACCGGCGTCGGCGGGCTTTTGAAGAAAAACAAGGTCAGGACGATCAAGGGCTGGGCGACGTTCATCGACGGCAAGACGGTCGACGTAAAAACCGCCGACGGCGTTCAGCGCATTCGCGCCGAGAATGTCATCATCGCGACCGGCTCGATTCCGGTTGAGCTTCCGTTCATGACGTTCGGCGGCAATGTCATTTCATCGACGGGCGCGCTGGCGCTCGACGCGCCGCCGAAAAACTTCGCCATTGTCGGCGCCGGCTATATCGGTCTTGAACTCGGGATCGCTTTCGCCAAATTCGGTTCGAAAGTGACGGTCGTCGAGGCGATGGACCGCATCCTGCCGACTTACGATGCGGAACTGACGAAACCAGTCGCCAAGCGCCTGAAAGATCTCGGCGTCACCGTCATTCTCGGCGCCAAGGCGAAAGGACTTTCGAAAGACGGCAAGGCTCTTGAAATCGAACAGAACGGCAAGAGCGAAAGCATCCCCGCCGACAAGGTGCTTGTGACCGTCGGACGCAAGCCGCTGACCGAAGGCTGGGGCCGCGAAAATATCGCCATCGACATGGATGGCCGCCATATCAGGATCGATGATCGTTGCCGCACGTCGATGGGCGGCGTTTACGCGATTGGCGACGTCATGGGCGAGCCGATGCTTGCGCATCGCGCGATGGCGCAAGGTGAAATGGTCGCCGAAATCATCGCCGGCCATAATCGCCGTTGGGACAAGGTCGCCATTCCGGCAATCTGTTTCACCGATCCTGAAATCGTTTCCTGCGGTCTGTCGCCGGAAGAGGCGAAAGCCGCCGGCCACAAGATCAAGACCGCGAATTTTCCTTTCATGGCGAACGGCCGCGCAATGACGATGGAGGCCGAAGACGGGTTCGTGCGCGCCGTCGCGCGCGAGGAAGACCATCTGCTGCTCGGCCTTCAGGCCGTCGGCCGCGGCGTATCGGAAATGTCGGCCGCTTTCGGGCTCGCATTGGAAATGGGCGCGCGGCTTGAAGATGTCGCCGGCACGATCCATGCTCACCCGACGCAAGGCGAAGCCTTGCAGGAAGCCGCGCTCAAGGCCCTCGGCCATGCGCTCCACATCTAAGCGCGCCGCAAAGCCGAAAGCCTCGCTTCGGCCTTCAAAAAAGAAGGTCGCAAAACTTGAGATCGGCTGGCGCGAATGGGTCGCGCTGCCGCAGCTTTGCGACCGCGCCATCCTCGCCAAGATCGACACCGGCGCGAAGACTTCTGCGTTGCATGCGCATCGAATTCGCGAGGTGAGTCTCGACGGGCGACCGCATGTCGAGTTTTACATTCATCCGGTTCAAAAAAGACGCCGGCCCGAAGTTTGTTGCGTCGCCCCGATTCATGATCGACGATCTTTCAAAAGCTCCAACGGCGCCGAACAGGAGCGGATCGTTATCCTGACGCGGTTGCGTCTCGGAAGCCGTTTGCGCCAGATCGAGCTTTCGCTCGCCAATCGCGATGATATGGGATTTCGTTTGCTGATCGGGCGCGACGCGCTCGGTAAAAATGTCATTATCCACCCGGCCAGATCGTTCCTGCTCGGCCGGTGAGGCTTTTTGAGGATTCCGATGAAACTCGTTTTAATGTGCCAGAACGCCGGTCTCTATTCGCATCGACGGCTTGTTGAGGCGGCGACAGCGCGCGGTCACGAGATCGATGTCGTCAACCATCTCAAATGCTACATCAACATAACCTCGCATCGGCCGTCGGTCTTTTACCAGGGCCGCGATCTGCCGAAATACGACGCCGTCATACCGCGCATCGGCGCGTCGGTGACGTTCTACGGAACGGCGGTCCTCAGACAGTTCGAAATGATAGGCGTTTATCCGGCGAATGAGTCCGTCGCCATTTCGCGATCGCGCGACAAGCTGCGTTCGCTGCAATTGCTGGCGCGCAAGGGCATCGGCCTGCCGGTGACGGTCTTCGCGCACAAGACCTCGAATGCGGAGGAGGTGATCAAGATGGTCGGCGGGCCGCCCGTCGTCATCAAGCTGCTTGAGGGCACGCAGGGGATCGGCGTCATTCTCGGCGAGACTGAGAAAGCGGCGGAATCGATCATTCAGGCGTTCGGCGGCGTCAACACCAACATCCTCGTTCAGGAATTCATCAAGGAAGCGGGCGGCGAGGACATTCGCTGCCTTGTCGTCGGCGATAAGGTCGTCGCCTCGATGAAGCGCAAGGGCAGGGAGGGCGAGTTCCGCTCGAACCTTCATCGCGGCGGATCGGCGGAGAAGGTGAAGATCACGCCGGCGGAACGTTCGACGGCGATATCTGCGGCGCGGGCGATGGGGCTCAATATTTGCGGCGTCGACATGCTGCGCTCCAATCACGGTCCTGTCGTCATGGAGGTCAATTCCTCTCCCGGTCTTGAAGGGGTTGAAATGGCGACGGGCATCGATGTCGCCGGCCTCATCATCGAGTTCGTCGAGAAAAACGCAAAGCCGGACAAGACGAAAACCAAGGGCAAGGGGTGATCGGATGGCGCGCGAGGCGATCGAGGTGCGAACATCATCGCCCGATGACGCCGCCGCCGTATCGAAAGTTCTCTCGCGTTCTTATGGAACGCTTTATCGCGGCTGGTACCGCGATGACGTGCTGGAGAAGGCGCTTCCCGCGATGTCGCGCGCCAATCCCGCCCTCCTTAACTCCGGGCGCTATTTTGTCGGCGTCATTGACGGTGCGATCATCGGATGCGGCGGCTGGAGCGCGCAAGGGCCGACCGGCGGAGCCGTTCCGCGGCTTGCGCATTTGCGGCATTTCGCGACCGATCCTGATCATCTCAACCACGGCTGCGGCGCCGCCATCGCAAGGCGGTGCTTTGATGAGGCGATCGCCTGCGGCTTTACGGAGATGGAAGTGATTTCGAGCCTGACGGCCGAAGCGTTTTACGCGCGACACGGATTCCGGCAGATTGCCATCGTCAGGCAGCCGATGGGCGGGGTCGATTTCGCCTGCGTGCTGATGCGAAAGAAGTTGGAGGCGGCCGAATGAGAACGCGCATACTCGGATTTGAGTGGGACGCCAGCTCTTCGCATTCGCGCGGGCCCGCATTAGGGCCGACGGTTGTAAAGCGACTGCTTACCAGCGAGGCTTCAAGCAGCCATTCGATTGATCTTGTCGACATGCGCGAGGCGATTGAAAGTTACGAAATTCCGAATTTGCCGGAAGACGGCGCAGGCGCGCGGGCGCTGATGGAGAAGACAGTCGCCGAATGCATCGGCGCCGGGTTCGCGCCGCTGTCGATCGGCGGCGATCATTCGGTGACCTATCCGATCCTGAAAGCGGTCGCCGCGAAACACGGGCCCGTCAATGTCCTTCATATCGACGCGCACCCCGATCTATATGATGAGTATGAAGGCGATCGATACAGTCACGCCTGCCCATTCGCCCGGTCGGTCGAAGCGGGGCTGATAAACTCGCTCGTTCAGGTCGGCATCCGCTCTTGGGAGCCGAATGCGCGCGACTTCGCTGAGAAGCACGGCGTGACGATCCTGCGCGCCGATCAGGTTGATGAGATTCCGGCCGGGATTTTTTCCGGACCGCTTTACATGTCGATCGATCTCGACGGCCTCGATCCCGCCTTTGCGCCGGGCGTGTCGCATCCGGAGCCCGGCGGCCTTTCAACGCTTGATGTCCTGACGATGATCCGCCGCATCAAGGGACCGCTCGTCGGCGCAGATGTTGTCGAACTCAATCCCGAGCGCGATCCGCAAATGACGACCGCGCGTGTCGTCGTCCGTCTGGTCAAGGAACTGGCGGCGAAAATCGCCGGCTAGTCAAAAAGGCTTGAAACCGATTCTTCGTTGGCGATGCGCCGGATCGCCTCGGCGAGAAGGCCGCCGATCTCGACGATCTCGATCTTCTTCGCTGCGTCGATTTCCGGCGTCGCCATGATCGAGTCTGACACGACGAGGCGAGTCAGCGATTTCGCTTTCTCAATGCGGGCGTAGGCGTCGCCTGAAAGGACGCCGTGCGTCACATAGGCCGATACGCTCTTTGCGCCTTTTTCCATGATGGCGTCGGCGGCGTTGCAAAGCGTGCCGCCGGAATCGACGATATCGTCGAAGAGAATGCAATGGCGATCCTTGACGTCGCCGATGATGTTCATGACCTCGGAAACGCCCGCGTGTTCGCGGCGCTTGTCGACGATGGCGAGCGGCCGGTTGTCGAGTCGCTTCGACAAGGAGCGCGCCCGTACGACGCCGCCGACATCCGGCGATACGATCGTCACGTCTTCGATATCGCCTTTATGGACGGCGCGAATTTTTTGCTCGAATGCTTTGACCGCATAGAGATTATCGGTCGGGATATCGAAAAAGCCCTGGATCTGGCCGGCGTGTAGATCGACGGTCAATACGCGGTCGGCGCCGGCCGTCGTGATGAGGTTTGCGACGAGCTTGGCGGAGATCGGCGTTCGGGGACCGGCTTTGCGATCCTGCCGCGCATAGCCGAAATAGGGAATAACGGCGGTGATGCGGCTCGCCGATGCGCGCGTCAGCGCGTCGATGGTGATCAGGAGCTCCATCAGATTGTCGTTCGCCGGACGCGATGTCGACTGGATCACGAAAACGTCTTCGCCGCGGACATTTTCGTGGATTTCGACGAAGACCTCGCCATCCTTAAAGGTTCGGATGTCAGCTTCGGCGAGACGTGTCGACAGGCGGGCGGCGATGTTCTCGCTGAGCCGGCGGTTGGAATTGCCCGAAATCAGCTTCATGCGTCAGCCCCTGTTATCCCGGCGCGTTTGTGACGATTTATTGACGGGGGATCAAGCCCCGCCAGACGGCCTGAGGGCGATCGCTGAGAGGTTCCGCCCGTAATCAGCCTCGCCGGCGCGCCGGCTCGCCCGATAGCTGAAATAATCGCCGGCGCGCGCGACAGTGCACACGCCGATGTCGTCGAGCGTTTCAACGCCGGCGGCCGCAAGGCGCGCGCGGCCGAAACCGACCAGATCAAGCTGACGCTTGTCGGCGGAAACGCCTGCGGCGAAGAATTTACCGGCCTCTGGATGGCGCTTTTCGAATGCGTCGAGCACGTCGAGGCCGACTTCGAAATTCGGCTGGCGCATGCATGGCCCGACCGCCGCCAGAATCCTTTCCGGCCTGGCGCCGAGCGATGTCATGGCGCCGACCGTCGCTTCGAGAACGCCGGCGAGCGCGCCGCGCCAGCCGGCATGCGCCGCGCCGATGATTTCCGCCTCCGGGTCGATGAAGAGGAACGGCATGCAGTCGGCTGCAAGAACGCCGAGCGCAACGCCTTTCAATCGCGTCGCCATGCCGTCCGCCTTCGGGCCCTGCCCGCTCCACGGCTCGGTGACGATGACGACATCCGGCGAATGGATTTGATAGAGCGTCAACAGGTGATCGGCGCCGATCGTCTCGCGGCAGCGCAAGCGATTTTCCGCGACGTCGGAAATTTCGTCCGATGATCCAAGGCCGACATTGAGCGATGAAAAGACGCCGGACGAAACGCCGCCGGCGCGCGAAAAAAAACCGTGCGCTGCGCCTGAAGCCTCCAGCCTCGACGATTTCAGGTGGGGAATCGTCACGCGGGAAACCCCGCAGGATCGGGAAGGCCGGGTGAGGAAACGCAAAGAACCTTGAACAATTCGCCCATTTGAGTCGGCGATGAAATGCGATGCGCGCCGGAATAAATATCCGCCGTCTCTTCGGGCGTTTTGCCGGCGCAAAGCCGTTCAAGCCGAAGGCCGAGCCCCAATTGTTCGAGAAATGCGCCCTGCGAGATCGGCCCATGCGCCGCCGCGCCGGCGGCGAACGCCGCCCGCTGCAGGCGTTCGAAATTCACATGCGCCGTAATGTCGGCCCGGCCCGGCGAAGAAAGCACAGGCCAATATTGGTGACGACGGACAGCCTGCAGCGTTTCGCCGGTGCCGGCGTGCAGATGGCCGTAATCGACGATGAGCGCGCGCCCGCCGTTTTCGACAAGAGATTTTGCGATTTCCTCGACGAGACCCTCGGCCGCTTCGCCGATTTCGAAAATCGCGCCGCGCTCAATTTTTCCCGTTTCGGGAAGCGAATGCGTCGGCAAGGGCGGCGTCGGCGATTCGCAAAAAGCGAGCGCGTCAAGTTCCGCGTTCAGGCCGACGAGACGTTCGCGCCATCCTCTTTCGCTGCGAACGAACTGCCGGATCGGCAGGCAGTCGAAAAACTCGTTGGCGATAATGAGCGACGGCGCCGATGGAATATCGGCGAAAGCGTCCGCCCAGTCGGTGGCGATGCCGGCGTCGCGCAGTCGCCGTTGCTGTTCATGGCGCAGCCGGCCGCTCGTCTCGACGAGCCAGACATGCGCGGCGTCGAGAAAGGCGGGACGCAGCCGCGCGGCGCGCAAGATGTCCTGCATAAGGACGCCGCGCCCTGGGCCAAGCTCGACAAGGTTGAAATCTTTGGGCGAGCCCATATCCGTCCATGACTGCACAAGCCACAGGCCGATCAGCTCGCCGAATATCTGGCTGATCTCCGGCGCCGTCGTGAAGTCGCCCTTCGCGCCGATCGGCGCCTGGGACGTGTAATAGCCGTCATGCGGATGGAGGAGGGCGTCCTCCATATAATCCGCGACCGTGATCGGCCCGCGCGACTTGATCAGGGCGATCAGGCGTTCCTCCAGCGGGGTTATTTCACGTGCCGCCGCGCCGTCGGTCATGAGGCCTTCGCTGCGCCGGCCTTGGGCTTCCGCAACGCCCGCCAGACAAGCCAGACGCCGAGCGCCAGCATCGGCGTCGACAGCATCATGCCCATGGTGAGGCCAAGCGGGAAATTCGGAAGAAAAGCATCGGGTTCGCGGAAATTCTCAACAATGATTCTTGATAGGGCGTAGCCGCCGAGAAAGACCCCCATCGTCGCGCCGGGGCGCTTTAGAAAGTCGAATTTCCAGACAAGCAGGGTGATGATCGCGAAAAGGGCGAGACCCTCAAGCGCCGCCTCGTAGAGCTGGCTCGGATGGCGCGGAAGCTGAAGCGGGTCGGCGGGAAAGACCATGGCCCATTTCCCGTCCCACGGACGGCCGTACAGCTCGCCATTGATGAAATTGGCGATGCGGACGAGGAAAATGCCGATCGGCGCCGCCGCGGCGAAAAGATCGCCGAGCGAAAACGGGTTCACCTTGTAGCGGCGCGCGTACCAGAGGCCGGCTAGCGTGACGCCGATCAGCCCGCCGTGAAACGACATGCCGCCTTTCCAGAGCATCAGGAACGGCGGGATCGGAATCCAGCCGATCAGCGTCTTGATGACCCCGTCGCCCATCATCGCGCCGAGCGGTTCCCACGCGCCGACCAGAAGCGAGGGCTCGTAAAAGAGGACATAGCCGAGCCGCCCGCCCGCCATGACGCCGACCGCCACCCAGAAAATCACGTCGTCGAGTTGGGTTTTGTTGACCGGCGCGCCGCCGGTCGGCCACAGCGCCGGCCTTGCGATCAGCTTGCGGGCGTAAAACCAGCCGAGGCCGATGCCGAAAATATAGCCGAGCGAATACCAGCGGATCGGCAACGGACCGAGATGAATCGCGACGGGGTCGATATTGGGATAGGGAACAGTCATTCGATCCGGGAAGCTCTAGACGCCGGGGTTCTTAGCGCGCTTTTTCGCCGCTGTCGCCTTTGCGCGCCCGAGGAGCTATCTAGGAGGCGTAAGGAGCCCTTATGCAGACCCAGAGCCCGATTTTCGATGAAATCGCCAAGATGATGGCGGAAGCCGCCGGCGCCGTCGACGGCGTTCGTCGGGAAGCGGAGACCGTCGCGCGCGGGCAATTGCAGCGCCTCCTGTCCGATATGGATCTCGTGCCGCGCGAGGAGTTTGAGGTCGTTCGCGAGATGGCCGCGGCGGCGCGTCAGGAGAACGAACGACTGGCCGCCCGAATCGCCGATCTGGAAGCGAAACTGGGTAAAACGAGCTAGCCGCCGACTTCGGCGAATCATTGCGGCCCGCTCCGACTCGCAGCGCAATCACCCTCGTGCAGTCACCGCCGGGAGCGTGATGTCGATTGAGCTGTTGAAGTCGCCGAGAGCCGATATTGATCCTCTCGACGCGCTGGAGTCCGTCGCCGACGAAATGGAATTGACCGTTGAGCGGGTTGACGCGGAAGAACTCCATCTCGCCATTCCCGGCATGTGGCGCGACGCCGGCTTCTGGTTCACCTGGCGGCCGGAACTGTCGACGTTGCAGATGGGGGCGCCGCTCGATCTCAAGGCGCCGAAAGGGCGCATCGCCGAAGCGGCGCGGCTTGTCGCAATGGCGAATGAGCGGTTGTGGATCGGGCATTTCGACCTCTGGTCGGACGATCTGTCGATCGTTTTTCGCAATTCCGCGGTCCTGCCGGCGAACGGCGCGCTCGATCGCGTTCAGGCCGAATGCCTGATCAAGGGCGCGCGCGAAGCGATCGACCGCTTCCTGCCGGCCTTCAACTATCTCATCTGGGGCGGCAAGACGCCCGAAGAGGCGCTCGAGGCCTCGCTGTTCGAAACGGCCGGAAACGCATAAGCGGGATTGCTTGCCGCTTCTCAATCGACGACGCGCAGCGCGTCGCTTAAGCTCGTCGGATGGCAAAGAAGATTTCAGTCGCGCTGATCGGCGCCGGGTCAATGGGCGGCGCGCTTCTGCGCGGCTGGCTTGAAGAATCCGTTATTGATCCTGCGCGCTCCGCCGTGTTCGATCCGGCGCCGTCCGACTGGCTGAAAAAGACCGCTCGCGACGCCGGCTTTGCAATCAACCCGGCAATCAACCCGGCAATCGACGCCTGCGATGTCGACGCGCTTGTCATCGCCGTAAAGCCGCAAGTCGTTGAGGCTGTGCTTGCGCCGTTCGCCAAGATTGCGGCGCGAACGCTTAGCGTTTCCGTGATGGCGGGCAAAAGCGTCGCGTCGATTTCGCGGGCGCTCGGCGGCGCGCGAAACATCGTGCGCGCCATGCCGAATCTGCCGGCGGCGGTCGGCGCGGGCGCCAGCGCGCTCTATGCGTCAGGCGATGTCGACGATGGCGGTCGTAAGGTCGCTGAGATTTTGATGACGGCTGTCGGCGACGCGATCTGGGTCGACAGCGAAAAGTCGATCGACGCCGTGACGGCGATATCGGGCAGCGGGCCGGCCTATTTCTTCCTGCTTGGCGAGGCGCTTGAAGAAGCGGCGCGCGCGCTTGGTCTCCCTGAAGACGCGGCGCGTCGTCTTGCAAGGGCGACGCTTGTCGGCGCCGGCGCCTATGCGGCCGGCGACGCGCGCGCGCTCGATACGTTGCGTCGCGCGGTGACGTCGCCGGGCGGCACGACGGAGGCGGCGCTGAAAATATTCGACGGCGAAGACGCGCGATTGCGCACGCTTGTGAAAGAAGCGACGGCGGCCGCCGCAAGGCGCGCCGGCGAACTGACGAACTAGGCGGGAAGTTTCAGGACGGCGCGCAAGCCGCCAAGCGGGGAATCGGCGAGCGTCACGTCGCCGCCATGGCTGCGCGCGACTTCCCGCACGATAGCGAGGCCGAGGCCGACGCCTTCCTTGCCGCTGCGCGCCTCATCGAGTCTGAAAAAAGGTTTGAACACGTCGCGGCGTCGGTTTTCCGGAATCCCGACGCCGTCATCGTCGACGATGATTTCAACATAGGGGGGCTTGCGCCGGATGCTGACGGCGATGCGGTTTGCGTATTTCAGCCCGTTGCCGATGAGATTGCCGACGGCCCGCTTCAGCGCCGCGGGGCGTCCTTCAAATGAAATTGAGCTGGGCAAGTCGGCGGCAATGCGGACGGATGATGGGTCCGCATCAAAAATCGCCTCCTGGACAAGCGCGCACAGATCGAATGTTTCCGGTTCTCCGGCGGAGGAAATGTCGGAGGCGAATTCAAGATAGGATTCGATCATCTTCTCCATTTCGGCGACGTCGCGGCGCAGCTCTTCCGCATCTGCGTTATCGGGAAGCATGGCGAGCGCGAGCTTCATCCGCGTCAACGGCGTTCTCAAATCATGGCTGACGCCGGCGAGCATCGTCGTGCGCTGATCGAGGTGTCGCTTCAGCCTTTCGCGCATGGCGATGAAGGCGCGGCCGGCGCGGCGCACTTCCGTCGCTCCTGACGGTCGAAAGCCGGGCATGTCGCGCCCTCGGCCGAACGCTTCCGCCGCCGCCGCGAGCCGCAGGATCGAGCGAACCTGATTGCGCAGGAAAACGATGGCGATCGAACCGAGAAGGAGCGACGTGCCGATCAGCCAGAGAACGAATACGGGCCCCGTCGTTGCGAAAACCCGGTCGCGAAAGGGCAGAAAGACAAGATAGCCGCCGTCGGTCTGAACGCGGATCTCGACGTAAAACGGCCAGCTCTTGGTGTCGAACCAGAAGGGCCGGTCGAGTTCCTCGCGCAATTGCCGGTCAAGCGTCTTGTTGTAGAGATTGAAGGGCGAAAGCTTGTTTGCGCCCGGCACTGTCTTGCCCGCCTCGAAGCGGGTCGAGATGTCGAGATTTTCAAAGGCGATCTTTTCGACGTTCCGGCGCGCTTCATCATCCGGCGCGGCTTCATAGAGCCGCGTCAACAGGGAAATCTGCCCGGCGACATTCGCAGACTGGTTCGCCGTCACCGTGTCCCAATGCCGATCGAAGAAGACATAGGTGATGACCGACTGCATCAGGAAGATCGGCAGGATCACGATCAATGCGACGCGCGCATAGAGGCTTTTCGGCAGAAAGCGCTTCAGCATGGTCAATCAGGGACCAGCATGTAGCCGACGCCGCGCACCGTTTGCAGGAAGATCGGCGTTCTCGGATCGTCCTCGATTTTCTTGCGGATGCGCGTGATTTGCACGTCGATCGAGCGCTCCATCGGCGTTGAGGTTTGTTCCGCCAGCGCAAGGCGCGAAATCGCTTCGCCCGGCTTCGCCGCAAGGACGCGCAGGAGAGCGAGTTCGCCGGCCGTCAGCTTGATGAGGTCGCCGTCGCGGCGCAACTCGCCGCGGCCTGGCTCGAACGTCGTATCGCCGAAGGTGAGAATCTGTCGGTCGCGCGCCGTCGGCCGCGATCGGCGCAACAGGGCGCTGATGCGCAGCAATAGCTCGCGCGGCTCAAACGGCTTCGACAGATAATCGTCGGCGCCGCGTTCGAGCCCCTCGATGCGATCCTCAGGAAGGCCGCGCGCCGTCAGCAGCAGGATCGGCACGTTCGACGCTGCGCGAATCTTTTCGGTGAGATCAAACCCGGACAAGCCCGGCATCATGACATCGAGAATGAGGAGATCGAATTCAACGCCGCCCATCAGGTCGCGCGCCTCCGCCCCGTCTTTCGCCGTGGACACGCGCAGGCCGTTTTCGGTCAGGTAGCGCTTTAACAGCGACCGGATTCGGTCGTCGTCGTCGACGACGAGGATATGCGGCGCGTGTTCTTCGATCGGCTTCGTCATGGAGCTTCTTTGAGATCAGCCGCCTTCGGCGCGCAAGAGGCGAACGGCCTCTTTGACGTATTGATAGCCGGTGACAACGGTTAACAGCGCGGCGAACCACAATACGGCGCTCGCGGCCGCTGTCGATTTTCCCTCGATAAGGCCGCCCGGGGCCGCAGCCAGATATAGGGCGATAGCGACAAGTTGCGCCGCGGTCTTCCATTTGGCGAGCGTCGACACCTTTAACGCGCCTCCGCGCGGCGCCAGAGCCTCGCGCAGACCGCCAACCAGTATTTCGCGCAACAGGATAATCAGCGCGGCGAAAAAATCGGCGTCGCGAATGACGCCGTTTTTCACGAGCAGCAGGATCGCCGCTGCGACGAGCAGCTTGTCGGCAAGCGGGTCGAGGGCCGCGCCGAGCGCCGAGGTTTCTTTTCTGGCGCGGGCGATCCAGCCGTCGAGAAAGTCGCTGACAGCGGCGAGAACGAAAATCCCGAGGGCGGCCGTCATCGCCCATCGACCGTCGATGAAAAACATCGCCGCGAACGGCAGGACAAGGATGATCCGGGACAGGGTGATCAGATTCGCCATGAGCTGACCTTAGCCCTATTCGGCGCGGCGGATCAGCCCCTCAATCTCAGCCCTTTTTGTCGCTCTTGCTCCAGAGCTTTTCCCACCATTTTTCCTTCTTCGGCGGGGTGAAGCTCTGGCCGTTATCGTCCATTTTCGTGCGGATATCCTCAATATCCCAGCCGGTGAGATTGGCGAGCGTTTGCGCCTCATTTTCAAAGCGCTTGGGCAGGTCGGCGCGATAACGGTCCGCCGCCTCGCATTTCGCGTCCCCCTTATACGGGTGGCGCATCACGTAACGGCCCTGAAAATTCTCGCGATCGCCGGTGGTCTTGAACATCAGGTCTTCGGGAAAATGCGCCGCGTCATAGCTGACATGGAGGCGGGTGACGAAAACGTCTTTGGCGCCGCCCGGCGACGGCCTTCGGCGCGTCATCGGTTCGGGCCTGTCACCGCCGCCATCGAGCCAGTAAACGCCGAGTTCCTGCAATTCGTCGTCGGAGAGAGGGTCGGCCGCGCAGGGATCGCACCAGTTCATATCCCAGGCGTATTCGAGAAAGACGGCGTTTTCGGATTCGCGTTGAACCTGCTCGGCGAACATCGCCTTGTAGAAATCGCCGAATTCATCCTTCACATAGGTCGGGACGGTCATGCCTGTCGGCAGTTTCACCGTGCGGTAATTCGTTGTTTCAACGCGGCCGTTGCGGGTCAGCGCGAAGACGAAAAGCTCCTGCTTGCCGTCGGCGTTGACCGTGCCGAGCCGGATCGGCAGCATGAAGCGCGGCGATTCAAACGCGATCTGCAGCGGGCGAAGATAGCGAAGACCGGTTTTCGTCTGTTCGTCGAGATTGACTTTGGCGACGAAGAATTTCGTGCCCTGCTTGACATAGCTGCCGAGAGTCGCTTCGGCCCCTTTGGGCAGTTTGTAGCCGTTCTGTTTAAGCCATATTGCGAGTCCGCCGGATTCTTTCGCTGACAGGATCTGGATGTCGTATTCGCCGACGGTGTATTCCGCTTCAACCGTGACGCCGAGCGCATCGTCGCCGCGTCGGCGTTCAGCGGCGGCGGCCGGCGCCTTTGAGGCGGTGACCATGATCTCGTCATTGGCGTAGACGGCGCAAGGGTCTTCATCGAAATACTCGACGAGCCTCGGCGAGGTGTAGGCGTCAAGATGATCGATGATGGCGTTTTCGGTGACGTGAATCTGCCCTTCTTCAAGCACGACCGGCACCGGGACGACCATGGCGAATTCTTTCAGTTCGCCTTGATAATCATTCGACATCGTGATGACGGTGCGTTCGCCGTCGCGCATGATCGCGACTTTCGACGCCTTGTTGAAGAGCTTCGTATCCGCCTTGGCGACGTAAAAGCCGCAAAAGGCGAAAGCGCCGCCGGTCGCGGTTACGGCGGCGAGCGCCGATGCGGCGGCGATCAAAGACTTCTTAAGCGAGCGGTTCATTGGATTTGTCTCCCTTTTTCGGTCATTCGGCGGGCAGGATTAGTTTTCGATCTGCTGCGGATATCGTCGCATCACGCCACTGATAGGGCCGCGCGCTGTCGAACAGTTCGACGAGCGGGCGAATAAGACAGGCGATCGCCAGCGCGTAAAAAACGCCGTCCGATTTGTAAAAATGGAAGATGAAGACATAGGCGAGCATCGCCGTCCCGGCCGCAAAGGCGATGCGCGGGAGAAGCCCGTCAGGCGTCGTCTTCGGATCGGAAATCATGAAGAAGGCGAAGAGGACGAGCGCGCCGTTTTGCAGACGCAGCATCGGTATCGACAAGGGATCGCCCAGCCAGGTCGCGCGCGCAAACAAGAGCATCGCGAAAACGCCGAGAAAAAAGAGCGGCACGTCGAGCCGCGAGGCGCGCCATGTGACGAAGGAGCCGACGCCGGCGATGAGGGCCGCCAGCCAGACGGCCGTTCCCCACTGGCCCGGCGTCGTCCAGGCCGCGCCTGTGGCGAGCGTGACGGCGACGATGCCGATATTGGCGGGGTTGAAGACATGTTTGCCGCGCATGCGAAGCAGGAATTTTGAAGCGATGGCGATAAAGGCGGCGGCGGCAAGCGGCCACAACGCCTCGGCGCGCAGGAGAAGCGTCAGGGAAAGCGTCGTTATCAATGCGCTTTTCGCTTCAAACTTCACCGCGAAAATCGCCGACATCGCCCATTGGGTTGTAAGCGCCGTTGCGCCGATCACAAAAAATTCCGCAGGCGTGATCTCGAAGGCGCGCGCCGCGACGCCGAATATCAGAAGCGCGCCGAGCGCCGCGATTTGAAAAAGACGCGGATCGATCCTTGCGCCGCTGGCTGGCGCTGCAAGAATTCGGGATGGCGCTGACGTCGACGTTTTTCTGCTCCCGGTTGCGCGAATTTCGAGCGGCCGGCCGATAATGCGGCTGATCAGGGCGGAATAGGGGCGCCGGCTGGGTGGTTTGACGGCGGGCTTTGACAAGACTTGCGGACAATGAGCCTTATTCATCCGTCATACAGCATTGACCAATCTAATGGGTATGCTCCTGCGCGCCGATCAGGGCCCCATCGTTCTTCGCGTCGCTCTTTCCATCCTCGTCTTCATTCACGGCCTGTGGCGCGCGACGCAAGGCGGCGTTGCGCCATTCGGCGACTGGCTGGCGAGCAAGGGGTTTCCGTTTGGGCATGCGATAGCGGCAGGGATCACCGGCTATGAGCTGATTGCGGCGCCTTTATTCGCGCTCGGATTTGTGCGTCGCGTTCTCGCCGGCATCTTCGCTGCGATCTATGCGACCGGCATGATCCTCGTGCATATGCCCTTCGGCTGGTTTGTCGTCGGGGCCGGCCGCAACGGCATGGACTACAGCGCGCTGTTGATCGTGTGTTTCCTGATCGTCGGCTTGACGCGCGGAAAGGCCTAGACCGTTCCGTAAATCCGGTCGCCGGCGTCGCCGAGGCCGGGCAGGATATATCCTTGTTCATTTAACTGACGATCGATCGCGGCGGTGAACACGGGCACATCGGGATGCGCCGCCTCGAATGCGGCGACGCCTTCCGGCGCGGCGAGGAGGCACATGAATTTCATCCGCCGCGCGCCCGCCTCTTTCAGCATTTCGACGGCGGCGATCGAGGAATTGCCGGTCGCCAGCATCGGATCGACGACGATGACGTCGCGCTCGCCGATCGCTTCGGGCAGTTTCAGGTAATACTGAACCGGCTTCAGCGTCGCATGATCGCGATAGAGGCCGATATGGCCGACGCGGGCGTCCGGGATGAGATCCAGCATGCCCTCGAGCAGTCCGTTGCCGGCGCGCAGAATGGAAACGAAACACATCCGGCGCCCCTCAAGCCAGGGAAACGATCCTTTTTCAAGCGGCGTTTCGATCTCACGCGCGCCAAGTTCGAGATCCTTCGTCACCTCATAGGCGAGCAGAAAGGAAACCTCGCGCAGCGTTTCCCGGAAGAGCGCGTTGTTTGTTGATTTCTCGCGCATGAGCGTCAGCTTGTGCTGAACGAGGGGGTGGGTGACGATTACAGCCATAGCGCCGCCGCGTTTGGATTGAATGGGAGAGCAGTTTGCGGCTTACTGGCGGCCGCAACAAGACCCTTGAGCGCGCCATGATCACGGAATGGGACCGACGTTTCGCCGAACTCGCCTTCATGGAGGCGAAGAAGAGCGCCGATAATGGCGGCCTGCCGATCGGGTCGGTTCTGGCGAAGGGCGACAGGCTGATCGCTTCCGGCCATAACCAGCGGGTCCAGGAGGGCGATCCGATCGCGCATGGCGAAATGGACTGCCTCAGAAAAGCGGGTCGCCAGAAAAGCTACGCCGGAATGACGCTCTATACGTCTTTATCTCCGTGCATGATGTGCGCCGGCACGATCGTTCAGTTCAAGATTCCGCGGGTCGTCATCAACGACACGAAGAATTTCGGCGGCAATGAAGAATTCCTTCGAGCGCACGGGGTCGACGTGATCGATCTGGCGCACGCCGACTCCATGGCGCTGATGGCGGCGTTTATCGCGGAGAATCCTGAACTCTGGAATGAGGATATCGCCGAATGAAATTCGGCGATCAGCGCCGAATATTATTCCTCAGCCGGCGAGCAGACTTTTTTGCCGAGTCGTGACGTGCTCGTTTTAACGTAGCGGCACACTATTTTCGGCTCTTCGGCTTTCTCTTCCTCGGCCGCCGCTTCCTTCTCATACCCTGAAGCTTCCATAGCCGCGTCTGTTTCGACGGCTATTTCGGATGGCGCGCTTTCGGATTCGGGTAGATCGTTAGCGGCGGCCAGCGACGGCGCAGAAACGAAGACGGAAAACGCGAAGATTGTAACGATTCGAGCAGGCGACATGATTTCCTCAAAACTTACTGCAAACTGCCTTGTACGGGTGGGCGCGACGGATCGCCGATCCCCTTACAATAGTCAATCGAATCCTGCAGCTTGCGACTTTCGGCAAATTATTCAGGCGTTTGGGCAAATCCGCAGCTGTGCGTATGTCAGGGAGCCTATGGCGGCAGCGACATTTTGACGAGGTCGACTGGCGCCGCGTCGCGACGAATAATGATACGGTTTCGATTGAAATCAGGGGCGGCAATGACTGAAGACAAAGAAACTTTGGCCGGTCGAGGCGTGCGCGGCGGCGGCTATCTGTTTATTCCGAAGGGATTTCAACGCGCGGATATCATCCTCTGGCTGCGGCGCTTCCACGCCTGGACCGGGGTTTTCGGCGCGGCGCTGTTTTTCGTTTTCGGGTTCACCGGCGTCTATCTCAACCATGAGCGGCACTGGAAAATCGAAGGCGGCCGAATGATCGAAACCGCATCGCTCAATGTCGTCGTTGAGCCGGGATCGATTGATACGGTCGATGCGCTGGCGTCGTGGACAAGGCGCGAATTTCGCCTAAAAGGCGCGCAGACCGGCGGAGGACGAAAAGAAGGGCAATTCGTTCTTTTCGACGGGCGGCCGGTTCGTCAGCCGGATTCATTAAATGTGCAGTTTCGCGGGCCGAACGCGCTGATCGTCGCGACGCACGATATCGGGTCTAATCTCGTCACCGTGCGACGCCAGAACGCCAGCCCCTTGAAAGCGCTCATCCATCTCCATGTGTCGTCAGGCGCGAACAAGGCCTATATCCTCCTCGCGGACGCCATCGCCGGCGCCTTGATGTTCATGAGCCTCAGCGGCGTGCTTTTATGGACAAGGTTGCATGGCGGCCGGCTGGTCGCCGCCGGCATTGCGGGCGGTTTTCTCATCTTTTTCATTTTATCCGTCGCTACCGCATGGATCGGCTGGTCGCCGCCTTGATCGGCCTTCATTGACAATTAACCCGGCGAGCGCCATATGCCGCCCATCGTCTGCGCCCGGAAGGGCCGCATGATGAGGGCGGCGTGAAGCGCTGCGGGGACAAATCCCGACATTGAGCCCTCTTCTTCAGACCTGTTTTCCCTACGCCCTGAGTCACGCGGGTCGTTTCACCCGGGCCCAGCCCGTCCTGCGCTTGACGCGCCGGCGGCGCGGCCGAACGCATTGGATTTTGTTTTGACTTCTTTCTCCGTTTTGAATCTCGCAGCGCCGATCGCAAAGGCGGTCGCCGACGAAGGCTATTCAACCCCGACGCCGATTCAGGCGCAGGCGATTCCGCCGGCGCTTTCCGGCAAGGACATTCTCGGCATCGCCCAGACCGGCACCGGCAAGACGGCGGCCTTTGCGCTGCCGATCCTTGATCGCCTGGCGCGCAACAAGGCGCCGCTGCGGCCGAAATCAGCGCGCGTCCTCGTCCTCGCGCCGACGCGCGAACTGG
Organism: uncultured Alphaproteobacteria bacterium; assembly: GCA_937895955.1. Lineage (GTDB taxonomy): Bacteria > Pseudomonadota > Alphaproteobacteria > Caulobacterales > Parvularculaceae > Amphiplicatus. The sequence goes on from CALAZI010000140.1 coordinate 28,352, forward strand.
CGGCGCAAATCGCGTTGTCGTTCAGGACATACGGCCGCGGCATCAACATCACTGTCGCCACGGTCTTCGGCGGCGCGCCGATCAATCGACAGATGCGCGAACTGCATCGCGGCGTCGATGTGCTCGTCGCAACGCCGGGCCGTCTCATCGATCTCATCGACCGCAAAGCGGTGATGCTGAATGCGGTTGAAGTCGCCGTGCTAGACGAAGCCGATCAGATGCTCGATCTCGGCTTCATTCACCCTTTGCGCGCGATCATGCCGCTGATGCCGAAAACGCGCCAGACGCTTTTGTTTTCGGCGACCATGCCCAAAACGATCGCTGCGCTGGCTGAGCAGTATCAGGACCGCCCGGTTCGCGTCGCCGTCGCTCCCGTCGCGACGACTGCCGAGCGCGTCGAGCAATTCGCGACTTTCGTAAAACAGGGCGACAAGCAGGCGTTGCTGACGCTGACGGTGCAGGACGCCTCCGTCATCCGCGCGCTCGTCTTCACCAGAACCAAGCACGGCGCCGACAAGGTCGTCCGCAATCTGGAGAAATCCGGCGTCAGGGCGGCGGCCATTCACGGCAACAAGAGCCAGCCGCAGCGCGAAAAGGCGCTTGAAGCTTTCCGCGCGGGGCGCACCCGCATACTTGTCGCGACTGACATCGCCGCGCGCGGCATCGACATCGATAATGTCAGCCATGTCGTCAATTTCGACGTGCCGAACGTGCCGGAGCAATATGTGCACCGCATCGGCCGCACGGCGCGCGCCGGAGCCGAGGGCGTCGCGATTTCCTTCGTGTCCGGCGAGGAGCGCGCCTATCTTCGCGATATTGAACGGCTGACCCGTCAGCGCGTTCAGATCGCGCCGCTGCCGGAAGGATTCACGCCGGCGAACGACGCGGCGAAAGAGGAATCGGCGCCGCGCGATAGCGACCGCCGACAAGGCCATCGCGGCCAGAAAAGCCGCGGTCATGGCGCCGGTCAGGGCGGCGGGCGCGGCAAATCAAACAATGACCCGCGCAACCAGGGCGACGCGGTTCGCCGGAAGCGCCGGCCGCGCCGTCGTTCGCGCGGTCCGCAAGGGCCTGACATCGCGGCGGCCTAATATTAAAGCGATTCTGAGTTCAGCAGTCGCGAGATGCCGATTAAATTGATTAGGCGACTGCGATGGGAATGCAGAGCGGATGAGTTCAATCGCGACAATGATTTCAGCCGCTGACCGGCTTGAAGCCTGCGCCAAAATACCCTGGCATCGCCACAGAGAGCCTTATATCGCTGTGATCGCTGACGGCTGTCTTGAGGAAGTCGGCGAACACGGGCGCACGACCCTGACGGCGGGTGAATTCATCATCCACGAAGCGTTTGAGGCCCATGCGGATGATGCGGGCGATGCAGGAGTTGAAATCATCAACCTGCCGCTTCCTTCAAATTTCGATGCAGCCTCAGCGTCCGGGGCGGCGGACATCGAGGATCTCCTGCGAAAGATCACGCAAGATGGCGCCGACGCAGCAGCCCAGTGGCTCCTTGGATCGGCGACAAGAACGCAAAGGCGGAAGACAGATTGGCCTGACGCGCTTGCCGCGGATCTGTCTGCCGATTTCGCCTTGTCGATTGTTCAATGGGCCGAGCAGCGCGGAATGGCGCCGGAAACGGTGTCGCGCGGTTTTCGGCGCGCTTATGGAATCACGCCGAAATCGTTCCGGGCGATTGTACGGGCGCGGAAGGCGGCGGCCGCGTTGCAACGGACGAGAGCGCCGCTCGTTCAAGTCGCGCTCGAATTCGGTTACAGCGACCAGTCGCATTTCTGCCGCGCCATTACGGAAGTGACTGGCGTTTCCCCGGCGCGTTGGCGGCGGTCAACTGGATACAATTCCTGCTAAGCAAGAATGGCTTAAATGCAGAGAATGAGCAGGCGCGCAGCATTCTTTATCAAGGCGGTTTTGGCTTTCGGCGCGGCCGCCTTGTCGGTTGGCGCCGTCCTATTCATGTTTCCCAAGACACCGCCGCTTCGCGCGCCGATCACGGGCGCGATGGAGCCGATCGACGCGCGCACCGGGGTCTATGTAGGTGCGGCTGGCGAGCTTTTTCTTGTCGCGCCGGCCCTATCGTCAGGATTTCGGCGATATTCGCTGGATGCGTATGGCGCAGCGACGTCATTGTCGGCGGAAGTCCTAACGGGCCGTATGGAAGAGGCGGGGCTGAAAAGAAAGGCGGACCAGCCTTACGCCGTGAGTTCAATTGACATTGACCGTTCCGTCCCTCTTGCGGGGTGGCTCTTTGAGCCGCCGGCGCCAAAGGCGGCGGTCGTCATTCTTCACGGCTCTGGCGATTCAGATCGCGAAAACGGCTGGTACGTTTATCTTGCCCATTTTATCGCGACCAACGGTTATGTCGTGCTGTTGCCGGACAAGCGCGGCGCCGGCCGTTCCGGCGGCGACTGGCGCAGCGAGCCGTTGACCGTCCTCGCCCAAGACGGCGCTGATTGGCTCAACGCGCTTCGTTGGCGCTATCCGCAGCTTTCAAGCTTTGGCGTCATCGGCGTTAGTCAGGGCGGCATGATTGCGCCGACGACGGCGCGCATCGCCGATGCGGAATTTGCGATCGGCCTCAGCGTCACAGCGACGTCGCTGAATGAGCAATTGCTCGCCGAGATCGGTAATGACGTTGAGGAAGCGGGCGTTCCGGAATTCTTGCGGTCTGCGATAACAGCCATATACGCGCAGCGAGCTAAGAACCGGAATAGCGCGTTCTGGCGAAAGAACGGGACGTTCAACACCTTGACGGAATGGTCAAAATGGGGCGGCTCGTTCATGATCGCGCTTGGGCGGGGCGATGAAGATCAGTTTGTCCCCGTCGCCGAAAGCGTCCGGAGGCTTGAGCGCGCCGACAACGACGACGGCAGGCTTGAATGGCGGGTTTACGACGGCGTCCGACACAGTCTTTGTTACCCAGACGGGCCGGAAAAGAATGCTTTTCATCGGGATTTCCAGCGCGACTTGATCGGATGGCTTGGCGAACAAGCGCGGGCGGCAAAATAGGTTCGTGCGAAACGGCGCGCCTACGATCCGTGAAAATAATCGTAGATCCGCTGCGCCAGCGCTTCCGATACGCCTTCGACCGCCGTGAGGTCCTCGGGCTTGGCGCGCGCGATCTCTTTCGCTGAACCGAAATGGTTGAGAAGCGCGCGCTTTTTTGACGGGCCGACGCCGGGAATCTCGTCAATCGGATTGGCGCCGAGCGATTTTTTTCGCTTGGCGCGATGCGCGCCGATGGCGAAGCGATGCGCCTCGTCGCGCAGGCGCTGGATGAAGAAGAGAGCCGAGTCGCGCGGCGCCAGCAGGAACGGGTCCTTGCCAGGCGCCACGATTTGCTCGCCGACGGCCCCCATCGTACGGTCGACTCGCTTTTCGCCGCTTTCCGTTTCGCGCCGCGGCTTGGCGACGCCGATAATCGCGACGCCCTCCGCGGCGCAGTCAAAGCCGAGCTCTTCCAGCGCGCCGAGCGCGGCGGAAAGCTGGCCCTTGCCGCCGTCGATAATCACGAGATCGGGCCGCGTTTCTTCGTCGCCCTCTTTCATCAAACGCGCAAAACGCCGCGTCAGCACTTCGCGCATCATCGCGTAATCGTCGCCCGGCGTCAGGTCGGCCGATTTGATGTTGTATTTGCGGTATTGTTTTTTCTCGAAGCCGTCCGGTCCCGCGACGATCATGGCGCCGACGGCGTTGGCGCCGGAAATGTGCGAATTGTCATAGACCTCGATGCGCCGCGGCGGGGCTTCAAGATCGAGCGCTTCGGCAAGCCGCGTCAGCGATTTCTGCTGGCTCGCGCTTTCAGCCATTCGCCGCGAAAGCGCCTCGCGCGCGTTCAACAGGGCCTGATCCATGATGGCGCGTTTTTCGCCCCGTTGCGGCGTCGCAATCGTCACCTTGCGGCCGGCGCGCAGGGTCAGCGCCTCGGCGAGAAGGTCGTTCTGATCCGGCGCTTCGCTTGCGAGGATGAGCGAGGGCGGTTCGCGACCGTCATAGAACTGCGCCATGAAAGCGGAGAGGATCGCCGGCGGCTCGTCTTCGCGATCATGTTTCGGAAAGAAGGCGTGATTGCCCCAGTTCTGCCCGGCGCGAAAGAAAAACACCTGAACGCAGGCGTGGCCGCCCTCGACATGCATTGCAAAGACATCGGCTTCCGAAACGCCTTCCGCGTTGATGTCCTGCGAGCCTTGAACATAGGTGAGCGCGCGAATGCGGTCGCGCAGGCGGGCCGCGCGCTCAAAGTCGAGCGCGGCCGACGCTTCTTCCATTTCTCTCGAAAGCTGCCGCTGCACGGCGATCGAATCGCCGTCGAGAAATTTTCTCGCTTCGCCGACCAGCTCGCCATAGTCGCCGATCGAAATCAGGCTGACGCACGGCGCCGAGCATCGCTTAATCTGATGGAGAAGACAGGGCCGCGTGCGGTTTTCATAAACGCTGTCCGTACACGAACGCAGCAGAAACGCTTTTTGCAGCGTGTTAAGCGTCCTGTTCACCGCCTGGGCGGAGGCGAAGGGCCCGTAATAGTCGCCTTTGCGCTTGCGCGCGCCGCGATGTTTGAGGATCTGCGGCGCCTCATGATCGGCGGCGATCAATATGTACGGGAACGATTTGTCGTCGCGCAGGATGACATTATAGCGCGGCTTCAATTGCTTGATGAGATTGGCCTCAAGCAGCAGCGCTTCGGTTTCCGTCGCCGTGACGACGAATTCCATCGACCTCGTTTCGGAAATCATCCGCATGATGCGGTTCGAATGCCCGCCCGATTTGGCGTAGGACGAAACCCGGTTTTTCAGGCTCTTCGCCTTGCCGACATAAAGAACGTCGCCGGCCCCGTTCATCATCCGATAAACGCCTGGTCGCGCAGGCAAGCGCAAGACCTCATCCGCGATCAGCGCCGCGCCGCGCAGAGGGTGAATCGCGTCTTGCGATCCCTCTGAACTTTTTTCGGAGCCGGTTAATCCTTCGTTATCGTCGCGGACCATAGCGTGACGGCGTATAGCGGGGATTGAACCGGGTCAAACCATGTCAGGCCGGGAAGAACTTAAGGGAACGCTCGGGGCGTTTATCCTCTTTGGGATCGTCGTCATGTGCGGCGTCCTCGCCGCCTATGCGGCGGTCGAGGATTACGCCCGCGCCCGCGCCAGCCTTTCATGGCCGGCCGTCGACGGCGTCGTTTTGAGCCGCGGCAAGGCTGACGGCGAGGTGCGCTACGCCTGGTTTGACGGCGCTGATTCGCACACGGGCGGGCGCGTTCGTTTCTGGACGGGCGCGGTGTTCGACACCGGCGCGGTTTACCAGCCCGGCAAGCCGATCAAGGTCCATGTCTCGCCCGACGACGGCTCGCTCGCGGTGCTGGAGCCCGGCGGCTCAGGCGTTCTGTTCGCGGTCGTTCTCGGCTTCGGCGCGTTTCTGGTTTTCGTCGGGCTCGCCGGCATCATCCGGCTCACAATGCTGATGGACGGCCTGCACTCGGCGAACGCTCTCGACGGCCAGTCAGCCCCCGACGCAATAGGCGACCCGCTCGTTGAGAGTCGGTCGCGTGAGTTCGACCTTATGGAGCGCCGGCGCTTCCGCGACCGCCGCCGCGAATATCCAGGCGGCGGTGTTTTCGAGGGTGGGGCGTTCGAGCCCCGGAATAGCGTTTAGAAGACGGTGATCGAGCCGCGCGCGCAGTCGCTCGCAAATCGCTTTCAGCTTGGCGAAATCGATGATCCATCCTTCCGGCGCCAGCTTGTCGGCGCGCAGCGTCAGCGTGACGACGAATGAATGCCCGTGTATGCGCGAATAAGGGTGATCGGCCTCGCCCCTGACGTTTTCCGCAAGATCGTGCGCCGCCTCAAAGGTGAAAGTGTAGGATTGTTCGTACACGCGGATCATGCCTTCTTTAGGACGCCGGCGTCGAACCAGCTCATTTCGCAGCCGACCGACTGGGCGTCCGGATAGACGTTTGTTTTTTCCGACCTGACGATTGCGCCTTTCGCGCCGCCCTCGCGGCAGATGTTCAGGATCGACTGGCAGAGCGTTTCCTGAAGATTTATATGCCCGTTATGGACCAGCGCGGCGATTTTCGTGCGCAGGAAGTCGTAGTCAATCACTTCGGTGATGCGATCGGAATATTCGGCGCGCCGCGGAAACGCCACCGCCAGCGAGACGGTGACAGGCTGCGGCTTGGCGCGTTCGAAATCGTGAATGCCGATCGATACGTCGAGCCGGTAGCGGTCGAGCACGATGTAATAATGATCGTCATTGAGGAGAGGACGGATCATCCGCGGCCTCTTGTCGTGAACATGATGTCGTGGTCCGAAGCGACCATATGCTGGCCGTTGTCGATAAGGACCGTCTGCCCCGTCACCGCCGGATTGTCGAGCAGGAAGGCGACGGCGCCGGCGATCGCTTCGACGGGAATCGGCCGTTTTAACAGATTGTATTTCGACGCAACGGCGTTGAACTCTTCCTCGCTTTGATCGCCGCTCGGCAGCGTGAGGCCGGGCGCGACGCCGTTGACCCTGACTGACGGCGCGAGCGCCTTCGCGAGCAGGCGCGTCGCGCCTTCAAGGCCGATTTTCGACATGGTGTATGTGAAGAAATCAGCGTTCAGATTCCAGAGTTTCTGGTCGAGCAGATTGACGACAGCGCCGGTCTTGCCGACGGGGAGGGCGTCGGCGAAAGCGCGGGTGATCAGAATCGGCGCAAGCAGGTTGACCGCTTCGTCGCGCCGCCAGTCGTCTATCGTGAAGTCTCGCGCGCGGTTGAATTCAAAAATGGAGGCGTTGTTGACGACGGCGTCCAGGGGCGCCCCAGCCGCCTCAGCCGCTTCGGCGGGAAGGGCTTCCGCCGCCGCAGGATCGGAAAGATCGGCGGGGATGGCGACGCCGCCGATGCGGCGCGCATGGTCTTCGGCTTCTTCCGGCGAATGGTGATAGTGAACGACGACGCGCCAGCCGTCCCGCGCAAGGCGCTCCGTAATCGCCGCGCCGATGCGCTTCGCGCCGCCGGTGACGAGCGCCGTCCGTTTCATGATCAGCCGAAAGCCCCGGCGAGCGCCGCGATGAACACGCAGTAAAGCGCCACCATCAATAAGCCCGCAAGCCGCCCGATGTCGCGCTTGAGAAAAATAAACGCGGCGAGAATAAGCGCCGCGCCGACCATGACGGGAATGTCGAGCGTCAAGGACGGGGGCGTGAATTCAGCGACGCCGGCAAGACCTGCCGCGCCGCCGACCGCAAAAATGTTGAAGATGTTCGACCCGACCACATTGCCGATCGCAACGTCGGATTTCTTGTGGATCGCAGCGGCGACGACAGTCGCGAGTTCAGGCAGCGACGTGCCGAACGCGACGATGGTGAGGCCGATGAATTCCGGCCTGACGCCGAGTTCGGCGGCGAGGGAGGACCCGCTTGAAACGAGGAGATGGGCGCCGACCGGCAAGCCGATCAGTCCCGCGAGCACGTAAATCAGCGTTGCGCCGACATTTCTCTTCGCGCCTTCGGCGTATTCGGCGACTTCGTCGATGACCGGATCGCGGCCGCGCGTTCCGCGCGCCATGAAAGCGAGGAAGACGACGTACAGGATGATCCCGGCGAACAGGAAGGTGCCGGTCGTCCGATCGAGCGCGCCATCGCCATAGGCGATCGCAACGAAGGCGCTGGTCGCAACCAGCATGGCGACGCCGTGGCGCCTTAGCCCGTCCACATGGGCCGACATCGGGTAAATGATCGCCGGCAGGCCGAGCACGAGCAGCACGTTCGCGATATTCGAGCCGATGATGTTGCCGATCGCGATGCCTGCTTCATGCTCCAGAACAGAGGTTACGGAAACCACAAGCTCCGGCGCCGAGGTCCCGAAGGCGATAATCGTCAGGCTGACGAGCAGCGGCGGTATGCGCATCGCGGTCGCAAGGCCGACCGCGCCGCGGACCAGGAGATCGCCGCCGACGAGGAGGACGGCCAGGCCGAGGAGGATCAGGAAGGAATCGACAACCATGTCGGGGCGGATGGCCGGCGCGCGGCGATCCGGTCCTAGTCGATCCGGCCGGTGGTGGCGACGTTGAGGATCGCCATGACGGCGACGAAGGCGATGATCATGTAAAGCGCAGTCATGGGGACCCCTGAAACCGTTTGATTCCGCCGCTTATAGGCGGATTGACGCGGCGCTGGCAAATCGGCTGGCGGCGGGCGGGCCGGGCCGTCGGATAGGCGCAATTGAACGCATTCCGGCAACGGAGGCTCAATGAAGGAACCGTAACGTCGAGTTCGCCGAATAAGTGTTGCGCAAGCGAACTGCAGGGAATGGGGGCGGTTCCGAGGGGCGAAGCGGAGCGGGGCGGGTGCGATGATTCAGGAGACAGCGGGGCTCTTCGAACAGGCGATTATCGCACCCCCTTCCGACCGCCGATTGACGCAAAGACTGTTGTCGGTATGGGCTCAGGCGGCCCGCGGCTCATTCCCAAGCTGGGCGGATATGCGGTCGGTCGATCTCGGTCCTGACTGGAACTGGGTCTTCGTGGTCGACCTCAAGCAATCGATCGGCTTTCCCTATTTCAGCTATCTGGGATCGGAACTCGCCAAGCTGTCGGCGGTCTATCTGCAGGGGCAAACCGACTGGACCTTGTCGTTGCTCGACATAGCGACATCGACAATCGACGCCGCCGTATCGAGCGAAGGGCCGAGCCGCAATGACAGCGAACTGACGCTTTGCGACGGTCGCCGGATTCTCTTCCGCAGCATGACGTGCCCGCTGGCGGAAAACGGCGAGACGATCTCTCACGTCGTCGGCTGCGCCTCCGGCAAGGTCGTCGACGACGGAGGGCCAAGATTGCGCGCCATCTAGCGCGAAGCGATTTCCTCTTGCCATTTCAGCCGCATGCGGGGCTTATTCCCCCGCATGAAACTCGACGTCGATTTCGTCCGCGCGCAATTCCCGGCCTTTTCCGTTCCCTCGCTGAAGGGACAGGCGTTCTTTGAAAACGCGGGAGGGTCTTACGCCTGCGGCCCGGTCATTGACCGCCTGACCCGCTATTACCGCGAGCGCAAGGTTCAGCCCTATTATGATTTCGACGCCTCGCGTCTTGCGGGCGAGGAAATGGACGAGGCGCGCCGCCGTATGGCGGCGATGCTCGGGGTCGAAACGGATGAAGTCAGCTTCGGCCCGTCGACGACGCAAAACGCCTATGTGCTGGCGCAGGCGTTCGGCCAGTCGCTGAAGCCTGGCGATGCGATCATCGTCACCAATCAGGATCATGAGGCGAATTCAGGTCCCTGGCGGCGTCTCGCCGAACGCGGCGTCGACATTCGCGAATGGAAGATCGATCGTGAAACCGGCCATTTGCCGATCGAGGGTCTAATCGACCTGCTTGATGAAAAGGCGCGTCTTGTTTGCTTTCCGCATGCGTCAAACATCGTCGCGGAAATCAATCCCGTGGCGGAGATCGCCAAAATCGCGCACGCCGCCGGCGCCTATGTCTGCGTCGACGGGGTCTCCTACGCGCCGCACGGCTTTCCCGACGTCAACGCGCTCGGCGCCGACATCTATCTTTTTTCAGCCTACAAGACCTACGGCCCGCATCAGGGCGTCATGGTCGTTCGCCGCGCCATCGGCGCCGCGCTCCCCAATCAGGGGCACTTTTTCAACGCCGGCACGCTCTACAAGCGCTTCACGCCGGCGGGGCCCGACCATGCGCAGGTCGCCGCATCGGCCGGCATGGCCGATTATGTCGACGCGCTGTACGCGCATCACAAAGGCGGAGAGGCGAGCCCCTGCGCGCGCGCTGCATATGTCCACGATCTGCTGCGCGCGCATGAAATCGAGCTTGCAAAGCCTGTGCTTGATTTTCTGGAGTCGAAAAATTCCGTGCGCCTTCTTGGTCCTAAAAACGCGGCGGCGCGCGCGCCGACATTGGCGATGGCGCTGAACGAGCCCGGCAATGATGTCGCGGCGCGCCTCGCGAAGCGCGGGATCATGTGCGGCGGCGGCGATTTTTACGGCGTCCGGTGCCTTGAGGCGCAGGGCGTCGATCCGCAGCGCGGGGCGTTGCGGATCAGCTTCGTCCATTACACGTCGAAAGACGAAATCGAGAAGCTGCTTGCCGCTCTCGATCGCGAAATCTAGCCGCCTTTCAACTTTTCTCATTTCAGGCGCCGCGCCGCCTTGCTCGCCCGTGCGCCCAAGACTAGGTTCCGCGCGAACCGGGGCCAATGGATAAGGCGGCGTCTTGATGACGAAAGAATTCGGGCATTTCATCGGCGGCAGGCGCGTCGACGGACGATCGGGCAGGCTGCAGGACGTTTTCAATCCGACGACCGGCGAGGTTCAGGCGAAAGTCGCGCTGGCGGATCGTTCCGAGGTCTCGAAAGCCGTCGAGGCGGCGGAAAAGGCGTTTCCGGACTGGGCGTCGACCAATCCCCAAAGACGCGCCCGCGTCATGTTCAAGTTCAAGGAATTGCTTGAGCGCGACATGGATCATCTGGCGCGCATGCTTTCTTCTGAACACGGCAAGATCCTTCCCGACTCGCGCGGCGACATTCAGCGCGGTCTTGAAGTGATCGAATTCGCCTGCGGCGTTCCGCATCTCCAGAAAGGCGAATACACCGATCAGGCGGGACCCGGCATCGACGTTTATTCGATGCGCCAGCCCTTGGGCGTGTGCGCCGGCGTCACGCCGTTCAATTTCCCGGCGATGATTCCGATGTGGATGTTCGGCGTCGCCGTCGCCTGCGGCAACACGTTCATCGTCAAACCTTCCGAGCGCGACCCTTCCGTGCCGTTGCGCCTCGCCGAGCTGATGATGGAGGCGGGCCTTCCCGAGGGCGTTCTCAATGTCGTCAACGGCGACAAGGAAGCCGTCGACGCGCTCCTCGAAGATCCGCGCGTCAAGGCGATCTCCTTCGTCGGCTCGTCGGATATCGCGCAATATATCTATGCGCGCGGCGCGGCCGAGAACAAGCGCGTCCAATGTTTCGGCGGCGCGAAAAACCATCTCGTCATCCTGCCCGACGCCGACATGGATAACGTCGTCAACAATCTGCTCGGCTCCGCCTACGGCTCGGCCGGCGAGCGCTGCATGGCGACGCCGGTCGCCGTGCCGGTCGGAAAAAAGACCGCGGACACGCTTGTCGAAATGCTGAAGCCTCGCGTCGAGGGGCTGCGCATCGGGCCGTCTTTGTCGGAGGATTCCGATCTTGGGCCGCTCGTGACGGCGGCGCACAAGGCGCGCGTTTCGAACTACATTCAGATGGCGATCGGCGAGGGACAGACCTGCGTCGTCGACGGGCGCGGCTTCAAGCTGCAGGGCTATGAAAACGGCTTCTTCCTCGGCGGCACGCTGCTCGATCACGCAAAGCCCGAACACAAATCATATCGGGAGGAGATTTTCGGCCCGGTCCTCCAGATTGCGCGCGCCGATAATTTCGAGGAGGCGGTCGCGTTGCCGTCAAAGCACCAATACGGCAACGGCGTCGCCATCTTCACCCGCAACGGCGCCGCGGCGCGCGAATTCGCGCGCAAGGTCAATGTCGGCATGGTCGGCGTCAACGTGCCGATCCCGGTGCCGGTTTCCTATCACTCTTTCGGCGGCTGGAAGCGGTCCGGTTTCGGCGACACCAACCAATACGGCATGGAAGGCGTCAGATTCTGGACCAAAGTGAAAACAGTGACGTCGCGCTGGCCGGACGACGTGCAGGGCGCAGAATTCGTCATTCCGACGATGCGATAGATTTCAGGCGATTAAGGCAAAATGACGGGATTGGTCAAAGGCGAATGCATGTGCGGCGCTGTCGCGTATGAAGCGACGCGGCTCAGCGATAAAGTCGACGCCTGTCATTGCGAACAATGCCGGCGCTGGAGCGGGCATTTCTGGGCCTCGGTCAACGTTAAATTTTCCGAGCTGAAATTCCTGAAAGGCGAAGACAGGGTTCGCTGGTATGACTCCTCCGAAATCGTTCGTCGCGGTTTTTGCGAGGAGTGCGGCTCGACTCTCTTTTGGCATTCTCACCGTCACCCCGAATATGCCGATCTAGTCGGCGTCAGCGCCGGCTCCCTCGATACGCCGACCGGCGTCAAATTGTCCGTGCATATTTTCGTCCGCGAAAAGGGCGACTATTACGATCTCAATGACGGCTTGCCGCAGAAACCGGGTCATTAGGAGCGTTCCTTGTTCGGTCTTATTCCTGAGGACGTCGCGCATCTGACGGGCTTTGCGCTCTATTTCGCGATTTTCGCCCTGCCGTTCATCCAGGAGGATGCGGCGGTGATCGGCGCGGCGACCGCTTCGATCATGGGCCTTGCGCCGACCTCGTTTCTTGTCGTCGCCATCCTGACCGGGCTCGTCGCATCGGACGCCTGGAAATACTGGGTCGGCCGGCTCGCCCGCCGCTATCAATGGGCGCACAAATTCGCCGAGAAACCCGGCGTCTCCGTCGCCGGCGATCTCGTGCGAAAAGAATTCGTCCAGACCATGATGACGGCGCGCTTCGTGCCGGGCACGCGCATTCCGACCTATGTCGCCTGCGGGTTTTTCAAGGCGAATTACATCCGGTACGTGCTGACGCTTGTCCTCACCGCGTCGCTTTACGTCGCCATCATGTTTACGCTCTTTCATGTCGGCGGCGCCGTCGCCGGCGAGCAGGCGAAATTCTGGCTTCCCGTCACCGCCGTTTGCGTTCTTGCGATCTATATCGCCTTCCGCTGGTTCACCCACAGGCGCGGCCAGCACGGGCCGATGACGCCCTTGACCGAGGAGCGCGATCATCCTCTGCCGGGCATGCCTGGATTTGAAGGAATGCCGCTCGAGGGCCATGAAAACGAGGCCGCGAAAAGCGAAAGCTCGACGAGGGCGGGCGACGCATCCGCTTCATAGGCGGCGACAAACGAAAGGAGCGGCCCATGCCGAAAGGATACTGGATCGGGCATGTCGATGTCGAAAACGCCGAGAATTATCCGGACTATATGAAGGCGGCGCAGCCGGCGTATGAAAAATACGGCGCGCGGTTTCTGGTGCGCGGCGGCAGGTTCGAACAGGCGGAAGGCGCCGGGCGCGGCCGGCATGTCGTCGTCGAGTTCGATTCCTATGAACAGGCGCTCGCCTGTTACAATTCGCTCGAATATCAGGCTGCGGCTGAAATCCGGCGTGCGAATTCAAGCGGCGACATTTTGATCGTCGAGGGAGCGGGATGACAGCGAGCGACATCCTTTTCGAAACGAAAGGCGATTTCGGCGTCGTCACCTTAAACCGCCCGGCGACGCTGAACGCGCTCTCATGGGCGATGTGCGAGGCGTTTCGCGCCCGATTGATCGAGTGGGAGCGCGCGCCGTCGGTCCAGGCCGTGCTGGTCAAGGGCGCGGGCGAAAAGGCGTTCTGCGCCGGCGGCGACATTGTATGGGTGCGCGAAACCGCGATGAAGGATCCTGATTTCGCGTCCGGGTTTTTTCATGAGGAATACCGGCTGAATGCGCTGATCCATCATTTTTCGAAACCCTATGTCGCGCTGATCGACGGCATCGTCATGGGCGGCGGGGCCGGCATCTCGGTTCATGGCGATTTTCGCGTCGCCGGCGACAGAACCCTTTTCGCGATGCCGGAGACGGCGATCGGTCTTTTTCCGGATGTCGGGGGCGGTCATTTCCTGCCGCGTTTGCATGACGGTCTCGGCCTCTATTACGCGCTGACGGGCGCGCGCGCGAAAGCCGCCGACGCGATGGCGGCGGGCGTTGCGACGCACTATGTGCCGTCGGATCAGCACGCCGCGCTGGAAACCGAGCTGACGGGGCTGTCGCTCGGCGCGCATGCTCACGCGCAGATCGAATCCGTTCTGGACGGATATTCGCGCGATCCCGGCGCCGCGCACGTCAATCAGATCAGGCCTGCGCTTAAATCGCTTTTTGAAGGCCATGAAACCTTCAACGCCTTTTACGCGGCGCTGGAATCCGACGATGGCGACGTCGCGAAAGACATGCTGCGAATTCTCTCCCGCATGTCGCCGACATCCATGAAACTCACTTTCGAGCAATTGCGGCGCGGACGCGGCCTCGACATGGATGACGTCATGCGCATGGAGTTTCGCATGGTTCGCCGCGTTCTCGACGGCCATGATTTTTCCGAAGGGGTGAGGGCGATGCTTGTCGACAAGGACAGGGCGCCGCGCTGGTCGCCGGCGAGCGTTGAAGGCGTCTGCGATGAGGAAATCGCCGCTTATTTTGAGCCGCTTGAAAAAGAGCTGACGCTTCCGTAACGCGCCGCGCGGCGATTACGCGCGCCGCTTTGCGGCTTCCAACAAGCCGGCTTCGAATTTCTCAAAGCTGCGCGTCCAGTCATGCGCTTGCGCGGTTTTGAGCGCGGCGTCCGACATCTTCTTCCAGTCCTCATCCGGCGATGACAAAATCCGCGCCGTCGCCGCGGCGATGACGGCGGGATCGTCGCTGTCGACGAGAACGCCGTTCTCGGCCGTGACGAGATCCGGCGCCGCGCCGGCGGGGCGGGCGACAAGCGGCGTTCCGCAGGCGAGCGCTTCGAGCAGCGGCAATCCGTATCCTTCTATGTCGCTGGTGAAGAGCCAGGCGTCGCAATCGGCGTAGATGTCGGCGAGCTTTTCCTGCGGCGGATTGTAAGTCGGCTCGAACCAGTCATGCATGACGTAGTCGCCGCTGGGCGACGCCGCCGCTAACACGCGAACGCGCAGATCCGGAAATCTTTCGCGCAGGATTTCGCAGGCCCCGATCGCGATATCGACACGTTTGGTGGCGTTGGACGATCCGAGAAAACCGATTGTCGGACGTTTTTGCTTTCTTCTCGGCGCCGGCGGCGCGAATTGCGCCGTGTCGACGGCGTTGAGCACAAGCGCGACATCGCGCCTGTCGTAACGATCAGCGAGGACGTCAACAAGCCATCCCGAAACCGCCATCATCGCGCATGGCGCGCGATAGGTCGCCGCCGCGCGCTTCTGGTTCACATGCGGAAATTCCGCCTCGTGATGCTGGATGAAATACACTTTCGCGCCTTTCGAGGCCGGCAGGGCGAACATGTGCTCGGCGGCGAGCCAATATGAAGCGACAATGACGTCCGCGTCCGGCACGTCCCCTTCGAGAATGGTTTTCCTTCCGTGGACCAGATGAACGTCAAGACCTTCGAGGCTGTAGTGCGAGGGCTTCTCTTTCCAGCGCGGCGCGGCGCCGATCGCTTGCAGCAGCCGCTTGCCGAACGGGGTCGGCGGCTCGCCCAGCCCGACAATGGCGACATCATGACCGCGCTCCTTGAGCATGCGCGCATACCGCGCGCTGACGCGCGCGCCGCCTGACATGGACGGCCGGAATATCAGGAATGTCACCTTCACGACGGTCGGCTTTCTTGGCGGCCTCGCCGGCCGGCGGGCAAGGCGCGCACACATCGCCCGAAGCGCCGAGGCGCGTCAACCGGGCGGGTCGGCGCGGTGTCATTTTCAGATTTCCGCCGGGCGCGCCTTAAAGTCCGCGCAGCGCGCCGCGTCGCTAGCGCTGTCCGCGTTCGCCAGAGTTCACGCCGAAGGAAAGGCCCGCTTCGCGGCCATGTTGCCAGATCACCTTCGCGATGCGCCTGACGCCCGCCTGCGCGATCGAAAGGCAGACATCTTCCGGCAGCGCAGCCTCGCCTTCGAGAACAATGCGCGCGCCGATGTCTGTGAAGTCTTTAATCACGCAAGGGATTTCCGAGGCGCCGGAGTGAATGATGCGGCCGACCTTGAATGTCGGCGGTCGTTCGGCGTTGCGCTGCACTTTCTTTCGCGCCGCAGACATCAGCGCTTCGCCGCCCGGCGTCTTCGCTTTCGGCGAACTGAGATTTTGCAGTCGCCGGCTCAAGCGGTCGTCAATCGGATTCGCCCCCATGGAAGCTCCTGTCAATGAGCCTTTCTTCCGGCATTATCGGCGCATCACAATTTGGATTTCGTTAACGCTAGGGGCGCCCATTTCCGAATGCGGTTTTACGTTCCATTAAGAAGGAAAGCCCGGCCGTATTCGCGAGCCGCCAGACGAGGCGCGCGCGTTTCAGCGTCCCGGTCGGCATGAGTTTCAACGTCAGGAATTCCGGCAAACCCGCGACGCCGTCGAGCCGGATCCGCGCCCCGCAATCGCTCCAGTCCAAGATCATGCATGGCTGATCGCCGCCGCCGGGGATAAGGAGGATGCCTTGTCGGAACACGCTTCGCCGCGGGGACTGGCGTTCGATCATCTCCGTTCGCCCGCTGGTTTGCGAGGGCGTCGGCGGCGCGATAACGGCTTTGGCGGTGGAAATCGCCGTCAGCCGCTGCGCCAGTCGTTCCGTTTTCGTCTGCATCGAACGCGATCGATTTGCATGATTGATTGTAGCTATTAATTCATACAACTTATAAGGGTAATTAATCGCGATTTCGTTAATTTCTCAAAATCGGCGCTGCTTTCGCGCCGCGCGGCGGCCGTTTAGGACAAGGCATGACACCCTTTGACGAAACGCAGGCGAAGCCCCAACGGTTCGGCGCGACGCTATGGCGGATGGCGCGCGTTCTGGGCCGTCCGGATCTTGCGCGATGGCGTCCGCGCATGATCGCCGCGGCCCTCGTCACGCTCGCCGCCAAGGGCTTCGCCGTCGCCGCGCCGGTCTATATGGGCGCCGGCATCAATCAGGTTGTCGAGGGCGAGGGGCCGGCCGGCGCGGCGGCGCCCTTCGCCGCATCTTTCGCGTTTTTCGCAATCGCCAGGTTTTTGTCGAACGGCCTGCCGCAGATCAGGGATGCGTTTTTCACGCGCGTCACCCAGGACGCCAATCGCGTCATCGCCGTTGAGGCGTTCGCCCATGCGCAGGCTCAATCGCTGCAATTCCATCTGACGCGACGCGCCGGCGCCATCAACCGCATCATTGAACGCGGCGCCGGCGCGATGGAGTTTCTGCTGCGGTTTCTCGCTTTCAATATCGGCCCGACGGCGATTGAACTCGCCCTGGCGGCGGGTGTGATGGCGGCGCTATATTCCTGGAAGCTGGCGCTTGTCGCGCTTTCAACCATCGCCGCCTATACGGTTTTCACCATCATCATCACCGAATGGCGCAACAAGCAGCGCCGCGCGATGAATGAAGCCGATACGGAATTGCGCGCTATCACGATGGACACGCTCGCCAATTTCGAAACCGTAAAAGCGTTTGCGTCTGAACTGCGCGAAGCGGATCGGTATGACCGGGCGATGCGCGCCTATAACGACCGCTACGTCGTGCAGGCGCAATCGCTGTCCTTGCTGAACGGCGGGCAGGAATTCCTGATGACGGCGGGCCTCTTCGCGGCGTCGCTCGTCGCCGCCTTCGCGGTGCGCGAGGGTTCTTTGAAAGCCGGCGACATCACGGCCGTCATCTTGATGCTGACCAATATCTACCGGCCGCTCGGCATTCTCGGATTCGCCTGGCGCGAGATCAAACAAGGCGCCGTCGATATCGAAAAGCTTTTCAACCTCCTGGATAACCGCCCGGAGATCGAAGACAGGCCGGACGCCATCGCGCTCGCGCCGTCGGCCGGCGCAATCCGCTTTGAAAATGTCGCCTTTCGGCATGAAGGCCGCGAGGCCGGTCTCGCCGGCGTCGACATCGACATCCCCGGCGGCGCTTTCGTCGGTCTTGTCGGTCCGTCCGGCGCTGGCAAGTCGACGATCCTCAAGCTTTTGTTCCGCTTTTACGATCCCTCGACGGGACGCATCCTGATCGACGGCGTCGACATCCGCCGCGTCACGCAGCGCTCCTTGCGCGCCGCGCTCGGCCTCGTGCCGCAGGAAGTCGTTCTCTTCAACGATACGCTCCGCTTCAACCTTTCATACGCGCGGCCGGACGCCGATGATGCGGAAGTGACGGCGGCGGCGCGTCGGGCGCAGCTCGGCCCGTTCATCGACAGCCTGCCGCTCGGCCTTGACACGCGCGTCGGCGAGCGCGGCCTCAAGCTCTCGGGCGGCGAGAAGCAGCGCGTCGGCGTCGCGCGCGCGATTCTTCTCGATCCCGCCATTCTGGTTCTGGATGAGGCGACGTCTTCGCTCGATTCGGAAACCGAAAAGGATGTGCAGGCGGCGCTCGCCGAGGCCGCGCGCGGCAGGACGACGATCGCCGTCGCGCACCGTCTTTCAACGATCGCGCGCGCAGACGTCATTTATGTTCTCGATCGCGGCGCCATCGCAGAGCAGGGCCGGCATGAACAGCTGCTCGCGCGTAACGGCCTTTATGCGAGCCTGTGGCGCCGGCAGACGGATCGCGAAACGGCCGATGCGGCGCGCAGCCCGGCGCCGTCGCGCTAGCCCGTCGAAAGCAGGCGCGGCGCAGCTGTCGACGCCGCCCATTTCTTTATTTTTTCCAGCAGCGCGCCTTGTTTCACAGGCTTTGCGAGATAATCGTCCATCCCCGCGTCGAGACAGCGCTGGCGGTCTTCAGCGAGCGCATGAGCCGTCACGCCGACA
The DNA here is from genome assembly GCA_937895955.1 of uncultured Alphaproteobacteria bacterium. GTDB lineage: Bacteria > Pseudomonadota > Alphaproteobacteria > Caulobacterales > Parvularculaceae > Amphiplicatus. The sequence goes on from CALAZI010000140.1 coordinate 46,793, forward strand.
ATGGCGGTCCGCTCGCCGTTCGCCGCCTGCGCTTTCCGGATTTCGGCCGTCGCCTCGACGCCGTCCATTTCCGGCATTGAAATGTCCATGAAGATCAAGGCGAAGGAGCCGGCGTTGACCATCGCAACCGCCTCGCGGCCGTTCTCGGCGATTGTCACGCGGCAACCGAGTTGTTCGAGCATCGACCGGATGACCATCTGATTGACGATGTTGTCTTCGGCGACGAGGACGTCGATCGACGCTGATTCATCGACCGCCGCCTGCGGTTGAGAAACATCCTCCGCATTTCGCATCGCATCATGCGCTGCGCGCGCACGATCAAGCGAACGGCTGTTGAGGCAAGAGACGATCGCGTCGTGAAGCATGGAAGACCGGGCCGGCTTGAGGAGATAGGCGTCGAAGAGCGTGTCGACGACATCGTCGGGCTGGCCTTTTGCGCCTGAAGACGTGAGCAGGATCGTCGGCGCAGCGCCTGCGACCGGGTCGGCGCGCAGGCGCGAGGCGAATTCGACGCCGTCAAGTTCCGGCATCTGCTGATCAAGAATGATGAGATCGAACGGCGCGCCTTTTCGCGCCTCGTCGAGCGCAGCGTCCAGCGCTTCGATCGGCTTGCCGAAAGCGACGCTGGCGATTCCCCAGGCGGCGAGCTGTTCCGACAAAATATCGAGATTGACTTTTATGTCGTCGACGATGAGCGCCCGCACGCCGTCAAGCGTCGTCGCGACCGGCGCTTTCGCGCGCTGATCGATCGGGAAGGGCGCGCGCACGACAAATCGGGAGCCTTTCCCGACGACGCTGCTCGCGCTCACCGCGCCGCCCATCGCCTCGGCGAGTTTCTGCGTGATGGCGAGGCCGAGACCCGTGCCGTCGTGCCGGCGCGCAGATGAGTTGTCCGCCTGTTCGAAAGCTTCAAAGATCGACTCAAGCTTTTCGGCCGGAATGCCGCAGCCGGTGTCCTCAACAGCGATGACGACATCGGCGATCTCGCCTCTGCGCCGCCCGGTCACCGAAACGAGAATGTGGCCGCTGCTTGTGAATTTGACCGCGTTCCCGAGAAGATTTGTGATGATCTGTCTCACGCGCCCCGCGTCGCCGACAAAGGCGTCGCCGAGCGTCGGCTGGTAACGCAGCATCAACTCAAGGTTCTTTTCCTTGATCGAGAGACCAAGGAGCGTGATTACGTCTTCAAGAACGCTGCGCAGATTGAACGGCTCCGCCTTCATTATCATTTTTCCCGCCTCCAGTTTGGAGAAGTCGAGAATGTCGTTGATGATGGTCAGAAGATTCTCTCCGCTATTGACGATCACCTGAACCATATCGCGCTGGCGCGTCGTCAAATCCGTGTCCAGAAGAAGCGATGACATGCCGACGACGCCGTTCATCGGCGTCCTGATCTCATGGCTCATATTGGCGAGGAACGCGGATTTTGCGCGATTGGCCGACTCGGCGGCGTTCGTCGCCGATTGCAGTTCCGTATTGAGCGTTTCCAGCTCATGTTCGCGCAATTTCAGCTCGGTGATGTCGGCGTAGGTCACGACATATCCGCCGCAAGGGCGGCGCCGGATTTTCTCGGAGACTATTTTCCCGTCTTTCTGGCGACGCACGGTGGCGAAGAATCCCTCGGCCGCAAGCGCCTTTTTCATCTGATCGAAATATTCGTCGGTGGTCGCATAGGGATAAAGCTTGTGGCGGATGCCGATATCGAGAATCTCGGCGATATTTCGTCCCATCGCCCAAACGGCCGGCGGCAATCCGGATATTGTCGCCGCTTTGCTGTTGACGGTTTCGATGATGAAATCGTCGTCGAAGACGACAATGCCGTCAGCCATCGACTCGATGACTTCGTCCAGCAGAACATTGCGCTCGAGCAGTTCCGCAGTGCGGTTTTCGACTTCTTCCTCTAAATGCGCGTTTGCCTCGATCAATTCCGTTCGCGCCTTGTCGGCTTCTCGCCGCGCCGCCATCTCCGCCGTTACGTTGCGGCCGACGCCGCGATAGCCGAGGAATTCGCCGTCAGACGCAAATACAGGCTTGCCGCTTCGCGCCAGCCAGACCGATTGTCCATCGTCACGAACAAGCTCGGTGACAGCGTCTTTGAAAGGTTTGCGCATGACAAGCGCGTCGGGCTGCTCATGCACGGCGCCGTATTTGGCGGCCGGAAGTTCGCCCATCCGGTAGCCGATGAATTCGGAGTGACGGATGCCGGTGATCTCATCCGCCCTGTCAGAGAAGTATGTGTAACGTAATTCAGCGTCCGCCTCCCACAGCCAGTCGGAAGCGCTTTCGGCGAAATCCTGAAAGCGTTTTTCATTTTCTTCGATACGACGCTGTTGATCGACGCTTTGGGTCAGGTCCGACGTCCAACCGCGAACTCCATGGTAAATCCCGTCCTCGTCATAATGATGACTCATCGACGTCGAGATCGTCCTCGCGGCGCCGTTGTGATCGCGTACAAGGTAGGAGAAATTGCGAACGTCGACGCGCTCCGTCAGCGAGCGCTGCAAGAACTCACGTTGCTCGGCCGGCCCTGCATAAAATCGGTCATCGAAGACGTCGCTGATATGGCTGCCGCAAATGTCATGAGGCGTTTTACCGATTAGTTCCTCAATATTGGGCGACATATAGGTCAGATGATGATTTTCATCAGTTTCCCACGCCCAATCCGACGCCATTTTCATGAAGTCGCGCAGAGTTTCGCGGGCGCGGGCTGCGGCGATGATGTTCTCAGTCTTTTCGGCGCACAATTCATAAATAAGATGATGGTGTCGGGCGAGTATCCGGGATACGAGGATGCCGCCCATGGCGAGCAGATACGCAATCGCACTCATCGTTGCGCCGCCTTCAATCAAAGCTCGAATGACGATCGGCGCCAGACAGAAAACCAAAATTTGCCGCGAATAATATTTATCCGCCGCGGCGGTCATAGCGCCGCCGACGCCGCAAACCGACGTCCATGCGATCAACAGGAACTTTTGTTCCGGCGAGGCTAATTCGAACATCGCCAAGGCGACAAAGGCGCAGGCGATCCCCTGAAATGCGCCAAGCATGGCTGTTATTGCCAGAAGATCGCGTCGCTGCGTTTGGCTGAGCGCGGCGATATCGAGTTTGCGCCAGCGATAGGCCTGAACCCCGGCGAATCCTGCATAGAGAAAGTAAGCCGCCCCAAACAGGAATAGGCCATCGGGACGGAGCGAAAGAATGACAAACGCCGTCGCGATCGCGTTGGCGATATTGAAGAGTGGGATCAATCGCCTGAATTCACGCAGGCGACGCTCAACGACAGAATCAGGCGCGTTTCTGTCGCCGCCGAACAGCGTTAAAAGCACCGATCGCATCCCGAACGGATCTCCTGGCAATTGGAGAACATATAGGGCGCGGACGTTAAATGGCGGTTTACCAAGTGCGGCGAGGGTTCGAAATCGCGAAATAGGGCGGATGCCGAATGCAGCTCAAACCGCCGTCTGATCGGCCGATATTCTCCGGGTTCGACGCCTTTTACGAGACGTCGATTGCGCCGTATCTGGCGGAAAAAGAGAGAGATCGCGTCGCCGCGGTTACCAATATATTAATTCTCGGCGCCGCGACGACGGCGCTGACGCTTGCGCTCGCGTTTTTCGGACCCCTTGGCGACAGCAATGTCGAAGCCGCGTTTTTCGTCGGCGCCGGAGGCGCGGCGCTTTGCGGCTGGCTGCTCAATCGCACGCGCGCCGACATCACGCATGGGCTTCTGGACAGGGTCGCGTCGCGGCTCGGCTTCGCCTATCGCGGCAGGCTGGCGAGGCCGTTTTATCATGAGCGGTTTCGCTCGCTGAGGATGCTGCCCAATCACAACCGGGAAGCATGGGAGGATGAGGTGCGCGGCGAGCACGCCGGCGCCGAATTCACCCTGTGCGAGGCTCATCTCAAATACAAAACGTCCGGAAAAAACTCATCGACCCGAACGGTTTTCCACGGTCAGCTCTTCGTCATCGACTATCCGAAGCGGTTTTTGGGAACGACGGTCGTTTTGCGCGACAGCGGCGTTCTGAACAGGTTCGGAAAGCCGGGTAAGGAGTTTCACCGCGTCGGGCTTGTTTCAACGGATTTTGAGAAGGCGTTCGAAGCCTGGTCGACCGATCAGGTCGAAGCGCGCGAGCTGCTCGACCCGCTCATTCTGGAGCGTTTTCTGGAGCTCGAACGGCTTTATGAGGGAAAGAAAATCCGCGCCGCGTTTGACGACGGCAAGCTGTTGATCGCGATCGAAACCGGCGACCGGCTCAATATGGGGACGATGTTCCGGCCCCTCACCGGAACCGGCCGCGTCGAGACGATCCTCGCCGAATTCGATGTCATTTTCGATCTTATTGAGGTGTTGTTGAAACGCCTCGACGGCCGCATCGACGGCGCCTTTTCCCTCGATCATGTGAAGCGAGCCTGACGAAAATTTCAGGGCTGCGTCGAAAAGGAGCCGCCTCGCGCGTCACTCTTGCGAACCGTGAAAGCGAGGGAGGGCGTCATGCTCAAGGGATTGATCTGTTTCGCCGCTGCGGCCGGCGCCATGACCGGCGTCGCCGCGGCCGCCGGCGCGAAATTGCCGAAAGACTTCTTCTGGGATCGCGACCGGGAAATCGCGGTCGCCCGCAGCGCCGCGCCCGAAACGCTGTCGGCGAAGGCGACGGTCTGGGTGTTGACGCGCGCGGGCTATGAAAAGGCGGTAGAGGGAGAGAACGGCGCCAACTGCCTCGTCACCCGCGGCTGGAGCGCGCCGTTCGATACCGACCTGTTCGGCTGGCCCGAGCTTGTCGCGCCGATATGCTATGATGCGGTCGCTTCGGGCGCGCCGATGAAGGAACAGTTCCTGCGCGCCGAACTCGGCCTTCAGGGCAAAAGCCATGACGACATTAAGCGCGCGGTATACGAAGCCTATGGCGACGGGCGTTTGCGTCCCGTCGAACGGCTCGGTCTTTCCTACATGTATTCCGATGCGCAAATTTTGGGGCCGGATGTCGGCCATTGGCATCCGCATTTGATGATCCACGCGCCTTATTACACAAGCGACCGTCTCGGTCCGAATACGATCTCAAGCGGCGATCCGGTCATCGTCGAAGGCGAAGGAACGGCGCGCGCGATCATCGCCGTGCCGGTCGACGGCCGCACGCATATCAAGCCGCATCGCTAGCGCACGAGAGTGAGTTTCTGCGCCGCGCGCGTGACGCCGGTGTAAAGCCAGCGCGCGGCGTGTTCGCGAAAGGCGTAGCTTTCGTCGAAAAGGACGATCTCATCCCATTGGCTGCCTTGCGCCTTGTGAACGGTGAGGGCGTAGCCGAAATCGAACTCGTCTGAATTCTTGCGCTGCGCCCAGGGAACGCTTTCCGGCCCGTCGGTAAACATCGCCTTCGGCACGGAGATCGAGACGTTTTTCCCGCCGTCTTCCGGCGCGACGATCATCCGCGCCTTTTCCCCGCGCGGCGATTTCCTGAGGACGACCGTCCAGATGCCGCCGTTCAGGAGGCCCTTCGTCTTGTTGTTGCGAAGGCAGACGAGTTTCTCCATCGCTTCGGGAAGCGGGTCCGAATGGCCCTTCAATTCGCGAATGCGGTCGTTGAAGCGCTTGCGCGTCCGGTTCGTGCCGACAAGGATCTGATCGGCGGCGAGAATGTCGTCGGACGTGATTTCATCCTTACGGATGATGCGGCAAAGGTGATCGCCGCCGAAATCGTCGGACCCCGTTTGCGGTTTCCCTTCGCGGATCTGCATCGAAAGGCGGATGATCGGATTGTCGCGCGCCTGCCGGTGAATTTCCGTCAGCATGAAGTCGGGTTCGGCTTCGGTGAAAAAGCCGCCGCCCTTGACGGGCGGCAATTGCGCCGGATCGCCGAGCACCAGAACGGGCTTGCCGAAGGAAAGAAGATCGCGGCCGAGTTCTTCATCGACCATCGAACATTCGTCGATGATGATGAGGTCGGCGGTCGAGGCCGGCGCGTCGCGGCGGATGGTGAACATCAGCTCGCCTTCTTCCGTCTCGTCCTCGCGCGCCGGGCGATAGATGAGCGAATGGATGGTCGTCGCGCCGACGCAGCCCTTTTGCCGCATCACATGGGCGGCCTTGCCGGTGAAGGCGGCGAA
>CALAZI010000141.1 GCA_937895955.1 uncultured Alphaproteobacteria bacterium
CAGCACGCCATCGGATGGCGGCGCGCATCAATGATCCGGGCGTTCGGGAGGATCAGGCGAATGAAACCGACATGCGCGAAATTGTTCGGCATCTTGTCGATGAAAAGCGGTTTTTCGGTCCGGCGCTGGCCGCGTGTTCGTTCAAGATATTCCTCGCCGAGCGCCGTCAGTTCAGCGTCGGTCATACTCGTCATGCTATAGGGATAGCCCGCCTCGACGTCTTCGAGGTTCGTCAGGCGCTTCGTCATCGCGATGATGTCGGGAAGCTCCGCCGTTCCCTCGATCATCGAATGGCTCGAAAGGATCTGCTCGATCAGCGTTGAGCCGGCCCGCGGCATGCCAAGTATGAAGATCGGATCTGGCGCCTTAGCTCCCGCGCCGCGTCGCGATTTCATGAACGCCGCCGTAAAAGTCTTCTCGATCCGTTCGCGTCGCAGGGCATATTCAGCTTCGTCATAGCGCGCGCGGCGGGCGCCGAGTTCGTTGGCGGCTTCGTAGTTCCGGAACGACTCTTCAAACTCGCTGATGTCTTCGAGCGCCTTGCCGAGCGCGAAATGGAGATGCAGGCGGTCTTCGTCGTTGAGATCGTCGCGCGCAAGTTCCGCGCGCATCGCCGCGATTTCACTCTCTGAAAACTTGACGGTCTTAAGGTTTGCGAGGCTCCAATAGGCCTCGCCGAGCGAGGGTTGCAACGCGATCGATTTGCGATAGGCGTCGATCGCCTCAGACTGCTTGCCGACGGTTTTCAGTGCATGACCGAAACTCATCCAGGATTTGGGATGGTTCGGATGATCCTTCAGCAGCGCGCGATAGTGCGGCACCGCTTTTTCATAGTCGCCGAGCCGCGAGAGCGCGGCGCAATGAAGGACGCGGTAACCGGGATTTTTCGCGTTGATCTTCAAGAGGCGTTCGACTTCCTCGACCGCCTTGGTCGCTTTTCCTTGGCGCAGCGCGACAATCGCGAGGTTATGTCTCGCCGCGTGAAAATCGGGCGCGAGTTCGACGCAGCGGTCGAGGAGGTTTTCCGAATCGACATAGCGCCCGATGCGCGCTGCAAGCTCGGCGAGCATGCGGATGGCGGCGACGTCGGTCGGGGCGCGCTTGAGGTAGGATTTCAGCTGGCGTTCCGCGATCGCAAGCCGCCCGTCGTTCAGCGCCGTCCCCGCTTCAAGGAGTTCGGGATCCTTCGTCGTCGCCGTAACATGGTTGGCGTAGGCGCGCCCGGCCGCGTCCTCATCGCCCGCTCGCATCAATTCGTCGGCGAGAATGCGCCAGGCGTTGACGAAGCGAGCGTCGAGTTCGAGCGCATGCGCGACGGAATTGAGCGCGCGGCGGCTTTCGCCGGCGCCGGCTTCCGCAAGCCCGCGTTCGAGAATGATCTCAGCCGAGAAGGGCGAGATTTTCATCGCTGCCTGAAGGGCGGAAAGCGCGCGCTGATGATCGCCGAGACGTCGCTGCGCCGCGCCGAAGAGGGTTAGCGCCTGCGCGCTGTCCGGGAAGACTTTCAGGATTTCGCTCGCCTGTTCCGCCGCCATGGCGGGCTCGCGCGCGAGCAAAGAAAACCCGTGCGAAAGCGCGACCGACAGCGTGCCGTGCGCGTCATCGCCGCGCTTCTCTCCGCCTCGATTCTTCTCGTCCGTCACCGTTCGTTCGCTGTCAGAGTTTCTTCGCCGCTGCGTCGAGCGCCTCGCCGAAGCGGTCGACGACCGCGCGAAGCTCTTTATCGGAAATAATAAGCGGCGGACAGAAGGCGATCGTGTCGCCGAGCGCGCGGACGAGAAGCCCGCGCGCTTTCGCTTCTTCCTGGACGATCGCGCCTGCGCCTCTCGTCGGCGCGAAGGATTTTTTCGTCGCCTTGTCCTCGACAAGTTCAACGCCGGCGATGAGCCCGCAGCCTCTGACTTCGCCGACAAGCGCGTGATCAGCAAATGAGCGCAGGCCTTGTTGCAAGATCGGCGCGACGGCTTGTGCAGCGCCGACAATGTCGCGCTCTTCATAGATTTTCAGCGTTTCGGCTGCGACCGCCGCAGCGACCGGATGGCCGGAATAGGTGAAGCCGTGACCGAACAGCGAAATCTTGCGGCTCTGATCGACCATGGCGTCGAAGACATGATCGGCGATCAACAGCGCAGCGATCGGTATGTAGGATGCCGAAAGCGCCTTTGCGCAGGTAACCATGTCTGGCTTCAGCTCGTAGGTCTGGGACCCCCACATCGCGCCGGTGCGGCCGAAACCGCAGATGACTTCATCGGCGATGAAAAGAATGTCATGTTTTTTGAGGATCGGCTGGATGCGGTCGAAATAACCTTTGGGCGGCGGAATGACGCCGCCGGCTCCTTGCAGGGGTTCGGCGAAAAACCCGCCGATCGTCTCCGCCCCTTCGCGCAGGATGATCTCTTCCAATTCCGCCGCCATCCGCGCAGCAAAGGCGTCCTCGCTTTCGCCTTCCCTGCCGTAACGCCAGTAATGCGGGCAGGGCGCGCGAACGATGCGGTCAATCGGCAGATCGAACTCGCGCTGCATGCGTTCAAGGCCTGTCAGGCTCGCTGCGGCGATGGTTGAACCGTGATAGGCTTTTTCCCGCGCGATGACTTTTTTCTTTTCCGGACGGCTTTTCGCGTTCTGATAATACCAGACAAGTTTCAACGCGGTGTCGACCGCTTCCGATCCGGAATTGGCGAAGAGCGCGCGCGTGACGCCGTCGGGCGCGATCGCAGTAAGGCGTTCTGAGAGTTCAATGATCGCCGGGCAAGAGCGGCCGGCGAAGGTCGAACTGTAGGGAAGATCCAGCATCTGTCTGTAGGCGGCCTCGGCGAGGCGCTTCTCGGAAAAACCGAGCGAAGCGGACCAAAGCCCCGCCATAGCGTCGATATAGCGCTTGCCCTGATCGTCGATGACTTCGACGCCGTCGCCGCCGGTGATGATAAAGGGGCCGGCTCTCAGATGCGCATCGAGATTCGTCTGGGCGTGGACGTGAAAGGCGATGTCGCGCGCGGCGTCTGAATTGAGCGCCGATCTCGGCGCGGTTTTGTTGGAAGCGGTCATGGCTCACCTGAAAAGGGCGGATCGCAGCGATCTTATCCGAGGTCGGGCGGGCGAGCGCAACCGGCGTCCCCATCCTGGAGAGGCGAAGAGTTGACAGCCAGCCCCGGAATGGCGAGGGCTCAGCCCTATCGCAACGTTGAGCATCCGCTTGCCCCGCCTTTCCGTCATCATCGTTAACTTCAATTCGGGCGGCCGCCTGCGACGATGCCTAGACCATCTCGAACATCAGAGTTTCCGGGATTTTGAAACGATCATTGTCGACAACGGATCGGCTGATGATTCGCTCAACGCGGCGCGCGACCGTTTCGAAAGGGTTTTCATTGACGAAGCCGGCGCCAATCTCGGCTTCGCCGCCGCCAACAATCGGGGGGCCAAACGCGCCGCGGGCGAATGGCTGGTTTTCCTCAATCCTGACGCCTATGCGGCGCCGGACTGGCTGGGGCGGTTAATCGCTGCCGCCGAGCGCTACCCATGGGCCGACGCCTTCGGGTCAACGCAGCTCAACGCTGCGAGCCCTGATAAAATCGACGGCGCCGGCGATGTTTTTCATATCGCAGGAATTCCCTATCGCGGTTATTTCGGATGGTCGTCGGACGCGCTGCCTGAGGAGGGCGAGTGCTTCGCGCCCTGCGCGGCCGCGGCGATGTATCGCAAAAGCGTATTCGAATCGCTTGGCGGGTTTGACGAGCGCTTCTTCTGCTACGGCGAAGATGTCGATCTCGGTTTCCGGCTGCGCCTCAAAGGCGGGCGCGCGGTTCAGGTGAAAGACGCCTGCGTCTTGCATGAAGGATCCGGCGTCACCGGACGTCATAGCCCGTTCACCGTCTATCACGGCCATCGCAATCGCATCTGGCTCGCCTGCAAGAATATGCCGACGCTGTTGCTGCTTTTGAGCGCGCCTTTTCGATTCTGCGCCGATTTCGCGCTGTTGTTCAAATTTCTCTCTCATGGTCTTGCCGGCGAATATCTCCGCGCGCTTCGCGACGGATATTTCGGCGCGAAGGGAATCAACGCAACGCGCAGGCTTGTCCAGAAAGAGCGCAAGCTCAGCGTCGGCGACGTCGCCCGGCTTCTTATCTGGTCGCCGATGAAGTTATTGCGTCGTGAGGGAAGGCTTGGGCCGCTTAACGATGCGGCGCGGAAATGATCTGCGCTCGCCAATTGCGGGCCGCCGCGCTAGAACGCGCGCGGCGGCTGAACGATAGCGCGTGGACGGAACAGTGACGACGATTTCAATATCAATGCCGGTCGGCGCCTATCACGCGCTGTTGCCGAGCGCGTTCGCCAGCCTCGCCTCCCAGCCGGACGATATCAGGGTCAGCCTGCTCGATGCGTCAGGCGATCCTCGCGTGAAATATCTTGCTGATGCGCATGGCGGCCTTTTCGCTTATCGCCGTCATGGGCCAGACAAGGGACAAAGCGACGCCATTATCGAAGGATGGCGGAACACGCCGGGCGACATTCTCGGCTGGCTGAATGCGGATGATTTTCTCTATCCTGACGCCATCGGAAAGGTCATTGCGCGGTTCAATGCGGATCCGTCGATCGATGTCGTCGCCGGGCACAGCGCCATCTGCGATGCGACGGGCGCGATGACCGGCTATCACTGGGCGGTCGCGCCGCCGGGCGAAAATCTTCGCAGCGGCTGCGTCATTTCGCAGCCCTCCTGTTTTTTCCGCCGCGCCGCCTATGAGCGCGCGGGCGGTCTCGATCAGTCGCTGCATTACACAATGGACTGGGATTTGTGGCTGCGCCTTCTGACAAGCGGCGCGCGCTTCGATTTCATCGATGAGCCCCTGTCCGTCGTCTATTGGGGCGAGGGAACCAAAACGCTCGGCATGAAGCCGGCGCGCCGCGCAGAGCTCGACCGCCTTATCGACCGCTATGCGCCGCCGGAATTGAGATTTCGCGCGCGCCGCGGCTTTTTTCTTCGTGCGTTCATTGATGAGTTAAAGCCGGCGGCGCTTGGACGCTTTGTCGAATCGAAACTGCGGCGCTCAACGCCCTACGTGTTCGGGATCGGACCGCAGGGAAGTCTCTCAGACGAAGCCCGCCTCGTCTGGGCGCATTTTGAGCCGGAAGCGAAATCGAGGCTCGAGATCGCGACGGAAGGAAAAGGCGGTTTCCGCATTGCGAGTTCCTCGCCGAAGGCCGCCGTCTCGATCGAAGGGGACCGGGCGCTGCTTGAATTCAGCCGGCCGGTCGAACCGGCGACGACGGTTTTAGTGTCGATGATGCGGGAAACGGGAGCCTCGCGCCGGCTTGTTCGCTGCGCCTGGCTTTAGCCGGCTGCGGCGAGAATGAAGAAATTGACCTTGCGCAATATCAAACGCTGAAAATTGCTTGTAGAATCCACTCGATGAAGGAGGCGCATATGGGACGTACCGGACTGGGGGCTGTTTTGGCGGCGGTCGCGCTTTCAGCCTGCGGCGGCGTAATGGAAGCGGGCGAGACGGGCGTTTTGCATTCCGGCGACGCTGCGGTCGGGCGCGCCGCCTTTGTCCAGAAAGGCTGCGTGCTCTGCCATGCCGTCAACGGCGTCGGCGGCAAGGCGGCCCCTGCGCTCGATGCGGCTGACGATTTTGTTAAGGCCGATCCGGTCGAGTTCGCCGCAAGGATGTGGCGCGGCGCGCCGGCGATGGTTGAATTCCAGTCGGTCGAGCTTGGCTACGTTATCGACCTCACCGCCGACGACATCGCCAATATAGCCGCTTTCGCCGCCTCGCGGGCGGAGCAGAAGTTGTTGAAGGATGGCGATATTCCCGAGCCCATGCGCGATTCGATTCTCGACGAGCGCTATTGGGAGATGGAAGACTGGTCGGACTTCATGGCGGACGGCCAGGAGGGCTATGTGACCCCGGCGCCGGCCGATGCGGCCGGCGAACCGCAAACGCCTGCCGAAGAACAGCCCGACTAGGGCTAAAGGCGTCGGAAGCGCCTTTATTTTCAACAGGAAAGGCGGGGCTTTTAGGCGTTGCCTTTCATCCGGCATCTCCTTAGGTTCCGCCGCGAATTTCAACCCCTAAGGAGGGCGCTTTGGCGACCCCTGAATTCCTGCTCGACTATCTGCCGATTATCGTCTTTCTCGGCATTGCGATCGCGCTTGCGGCGGCCTTCACCATCGCCCCGATGGTCATTGCGCCGAAAGAGCCGGACCCCGAAAAGGTCTCGACCTATGAATGCGGGTTCAACGCCTTTGACGACGCCCGCATGAAGTTCGACGTGCAGTTCTATATCGTCGCCATCCTCTTCATCATTGTCGATCTCGACGTCGCGTTTCTCTTTCCCTGGGCGGTGACCCTGTTCAATCCGACTCTCGGCGCGGATCGCGGGTTTCAGATCTTCGCCTTCTGGTCGATGTTCGTATTCCTCGCCGTCTTCGCGATCGGCTTCCTTTATGAGTGGAAGAAGGGGGCGCTCGAATGGCGCTAGACGAAAGACTGCCGGCGGCGTTTGACGGCCCGGTTTACAATCCGGACGCCAAGGACCCGTTCTTCACCGATCTGTCGAAACAGCTCGCCGACGAGGGCTTTTTCACGACCTCATCCGCCGCGCTCATCAATTGGGCGCGCACGGGCTCCTTGATGTGGATGACATTCGGCCTCGCCTGCTGCGCGGTCGAGATGATGCAGGCCTCGATGCCGCGTTACGATCTTGAGCGGTTCGGTTTCGCGCCGCGCGCTTCGCCGCGCCAGTCCGACGTCATGATCGTCGCCGGCACCTTGACCAACAAAATGGCCCCGGCGCTCCGCAAGGTTTACGACCAGATGCCGAACCCGCGTTACGTGATCTCGATGGGCTCCTGCGCCAATGGCGGCGGCTATTACCATTATTCCTACGCCGTCGTGCGGGGTTGCGATCGCATCGTTCCCGTCGACATTTACGTTCCGGGATGCCCGCCGACGGCGGAAGCGCTCGTTTACGGCGTGTTGCAGTTGCAGAAGAAAATCCGCCGCGAAGGCACGATTATTCGTTAGGCATATGAGTGAAGAGCTGAAAGAACTCGGCGAACATATCGCCGCCGCTATTGACGACGACATCAAGGGGTGGCGCGTCGCGCATGGCGAGTTGACGGTCGATGCGCATGCCGCGCGTATCGCGCATGTTCTGAAATTCCTGCGCGACGACACGCTATGCCGGTTTATTCAGCTGATCGACATTTGCGGCGTCGATTATCCTGAACGCGCCAAGCGCTTCGACGTCGTCTATCACCTGCTCTCGATGCACAACAATCAGCGCGTCCGCGTGAAGATTGCGGCGGGCGAGGAGGATCTGGTTCCTTCGGTGCGTGACGTTTTCCCTTGCGCCGACTGGTTCGAGCGTGAAGCCTTCGACATGTACGGCATCCTTTTCGCCGAACATACGGACCTACGCCGCATCCTCACCGATTACGGTTTCGAGGGCCATCCGCTCCGTAAGGATTTCCCGCTGACGGGCCATGTCGAGGTTCGTTACGACGACCAGCAAAAGCGCGTCGTTTATGAGCCGGTGAAGCTCGTGCAGGAGTTCCGCAATTTCGATTACCTAAGCCCGTGGGAAGGCGCGCAATATGTGCTGCCGGGCGATGAGAAGGCCGAAGGAAAAGCGTAATGGCCGACGACGCGCGCATTATTGAAGAATCAACATCCGAAGCGTCCTCGGAACGCAATTTCACGATCAATTTCGGCCCGCAACATCCGGCGGCGCACGGCGTTTTGCGCCTCGTGCTCGAGCTTGACGGAGAAGTTGTCGAGCGCGTCGATCCGCATATCGGCCTCCTCCATCGCGGCACTGAAAAGCTGATCGAATACAAGACCTATCTTCAGGCGATCCCCTATTTCGATCGGCTCGATTATGTCGCGCCGATGAATCAGGAGCACGCTTTCTGTCTGGCGGCGGAAAAGCTGCTCGGCGTCGAGGTTCCTCGCCGCGCGCAGCATATCCGCGTTCTTTTCTGCGAAATCGGCCGCGTTCTTTCGCATCTTTTGAATGTCACGACGCAGGCCATGGATGTCGGCGCGTTGACGCCGCCGCTCTGGGGTTTTGAAGAGCGTGAAAAGCTGATGGTGATCTACGAGCGCGCGTCAGGCTCGCGCATGCATGCGGCCTATTTCCGCGTCGGCGGCGTGCATCAGGATTTGCCGGACGCGCTCATCAACGACATTGACGCCTGGTGCGATCAGTTCCCGGAAAAGCTCGCCGACATTGAAACGCTGATCACCGAAAACCGCATCTTCAAGCAGCGCAATGTCGATATCGGCGTCGTCAGCCTTGAAGAAGCGTTCCAGTGGGGCTTCACCGGCGTCATGGTGCGCGGCTCCGGCGCGGCGTGGGATTTGAGGAAGTCGCAGCCCTACGAGACTTACGCGGAGTATGAATTCGACATTCCGATCGGCAAGAACGGCGATTGCTGGGACCGCTATCTGATCCGCGTCGAGGAGATGAAGCAGTCCGTCTCCATCATGAAACAGGCGATCGCCAAGATCCGCGCCGAAGGGCCGGGGCCTGTCATGACGACCGACGGCAAGGTCGCACCGCCGCGCCGCGCCAAGATGAAACAGTCGATGGAAGCGCTGATCCATCACTTCAAACTGTACACGGAAGGTTTCCACGTCCCGGAGGGCGAGGTCTACGCCGCGGTCGAGGCGCCGAAGGGCGAGTTCGGCGTGTATCTCGTTTCCGACGGCTCGAACAAACCCTATCGCTGCAAGATCCGCGCGCCGGGCTATGCGCATCTGCAGGCGATGGACTGGATGTGCCGCGGCCACATGCTCGCCGACGTCTCGGCGATCATCGGTTCGCTCGACATCGTCTTTGGGGAAATCGATCGATGACCCAAACCGAACTCAGCATGAATTTCTGGGTCGAGGCGGCCGTTGCGGCGGCCGTATCGATCATTTTCGTGCTGATGTCGTTGTTCTCGATCAAAGAGCGTCATCGCGACATTGAAGCCTGGCACGTGCATGTCGGCGCCGGCATTTACGGCGCGATATTCGGCGCCGTCATCGGCTTCGTCATCGTGCCCCTGCGCGTCTGGCTCACTGACGCAAGCCTGCCGCCGCAATACGCCGTCATTTCGGGCTTCAGCGTTCTCTTCATCATGATCGCCTTGCGGAGCGGGCTGATTGCGCGGCTGCCTTTTCTCGGCCCGCAAGTGAAAGCCTATCGCCGCGCGCTGCTGCGCAGGACGATAGAGACCGCCCAAAACCAATTGAAAAAACTGACGCCGGCGACGGCGGCCGAGTAGGAACAGAAAATGGCTTCGCGCAAACCGGCGAAAAATCAGCCCGCTTCCTTCGCATGGACGTCTGAAAACAAGGCGTGGTGCGATGCGCAGATGAAAAAGTACCCTGAGGGGCGTCAGGCGTCCTGCGTCATTCCTTTCCTATGGCGCGGGCAAAAACAGGAAGGCTGGATTTCCATCCCGATGATGGAGGCGATCGCCGAGCAATTGAAGATTCCCTATATTCGCGTTTACGAAGTCGCGACCTTCTATTCGATGTTCAATCTCGCGCCGGTCGGGGACTATTTCGTTCAGGTTTGCGGCACGACGCCCTGCATGCTGCGCGGGTCGAAGGAGTTGAACGCCGTTTGCGAGCGCGTCATCGGCGAACAGAACCATGTTTCCAGCGACGGCAAACTCTCATGGCTGGAGGTCGAATGCCTCGGCGCCTGCGTCAACGCGCCGATGGTCCAGATTTCGACCAAAACCGGCGATCATTATTACGAAGATCTGACGCCGGAAATTTTCGAGGACATGCTGGCGAAATTGCGCCGCGGCGAGAAGGTTAAAATCGGCACGGCGCATCCCGACCGCAAGACTTCGAATCCGGCAGGCGCGCTCACGTCGCTCATCGATCCCGCGCTCTATGACGGCTCCCGCAGCAATCCGATCAAGGAGCTTCCCAATTCAAAACCCGCAGCGCCGGAAGCATGAAGCAGATGAGTTCGCAAGAGCCGACACTGCCTGAGGGGAAGCAAGCGACAGGCACCGTTCTCGACGCAATGCCGGCGCCGCCTTGCGCGCGCCTGCTCAGGTATCGGTTCTTGTCTGTTGATCGCGCGGCGAAAACAATGCGCGTGAGCTTTACGGCGAGCTCTGACATGCTCAATCCGGCGGGAACCATTCAGGGCGGGTTTCTGACAGCTATGCTTGATGATGTGATGGGATCGATGATCGTTGTTCTCACAGACGGCGAAAAATATCCCGCGTCGATTGATTTGCATGCGCGTTTTTTGCGGCCGGCGAAGCCAGGAGCGCTGACGGGCGAGGCGCGCCTTGCGCATATGACGAGTTCATTGGCGTTCACTGAGGCGGATCTTTACGACGAAGCGGGCGAGCTTGTCGCGAGCGCCATTCAGACGCAACGTCTTTTTCCAATTCGGTCGAAGGGCTGACGAGTAAAGCGGAATGAGATCGGGCGATGATTGAGAACGGAAAAAAATACAAGATGAAATCATTGGCGGGGCGGCCCCTGTCGCCGGAAACGCTGATGATGGGTTATGGCTACAGCCCTCATCTCTCTGAGGGGTCTTTAAAGCCGCCGATCTTTCAGACCTCCACCTTTGTTTTTCAATCTGCGGAGGAAGGGAAGGCGTTTTTCGAACTTGCCTATGGGTTGCGCGAGAAGAAAGAGGCGGAGGAAATCGGTCTCATCTATTCGCGGATAAACAACCCGAATCTTGAGGTTCTCGAAGACCGTCTCGCTGTGTGGGAGAAGGCGGAAAAAAGCCTCGTCTTCGCATCCGGCATGGCGGCGATTTCAACGGCGCTCTGGGCCTATTGCCGACCCGGCGGCGTTATTGTGCATTCCGAACCGGTTTACGGCGGCACGGAATATCTTGTTCACAATATCCTGCCGGAGTTTAACATGCGTCGAGTCGGGTTTAACGCCGAGAACGGCGCCGCCGGCCTTGACGCTGCGGTGGCGGAAGCGCGCCTTGTCGCGGAACAATCCGGCGGAAAGATCGATGCGATCTATATCGAGACCCCCGCCAACCCCACCAACGGTCTCATCGATATCGCCGCTGCGCGGCGGCATTCCGAAGCGCTGGCAAGCGGTGGGATGCGCCCGCCGGTTATCGTTGATAACACGTTTCTCGGGCCGCTCTGGCAAACGCCGCTTGATTTGGGGGCTGATCTCACCGTGACGTCGCTGACAAAATATGTCGGCGGCCATTCTGATCTCATCGCCGGCGCCTGCTCCGGCGCGATGGAATGGATCAGTCCGGTTCAGGTGATGCGCACCATTCTCGGCACAATGTCCGATCCGCACACCGGCTGGATGTTACAGCGATCTCTTGAAACGCTGAAGCTGCGCATGGAGTCATCAGCGGCGGGCGCAAAGAAAGTCGCCGCCTTTCTGCGCGATCATGACAAGATCGCAAGCGTCTGGTTTCTCGACTATTTGCCTGCGGATCATCCTGACCGGGTGGTTTACGATCGCCAGTGCCGGGCTGCCGGATCAACCTTTTCTTTTGAGGTTCGCGGCGGCGAAGCGGAGGCTTTTCGCGTTCTCAACTCGCTGAAAATCATCAAGCTTGCCGTCAGCTTGGGCGGCACTGAAACCCTTGCTTCTCATCCGGCGGCCATGACCCATAGCGATGTGCCTCCCGCCGATCGCGAACGGCTGGGCATCAAGGAATCCCTAATTCGCATTTCCGTCGGCGTTGAAGATCCTGACGACCTTATCGCCGATCTCGCCCAAGCGCTCGAAAGCATCTAGAAATCCGACTCAAACCGTAAAGCCAGTCATGCTCCAGGACAAAGACCGCATTTTCACCAATCTCTACGGCCTTCATGACGCGGGTCTTGAAGCTGCGAAGAAACGCGGCGCGTGGAACGCGACGAAAGACATTCTCGCCATGGGGCCGGACTGGATTATCCAGCAGGTCAAGGATTCAGGGCTCCGCGGGCGGGGCGGCGCCGGCTTTCCAACCGGGCTCAAATGGTCCTTCATGCCGAAGGAAGTGAAGGACCGGCCGCATTATCTCGTCGTCAATGCTGACGAATCCGAACCCGGCACCTGCAAGGATCGCGACATCATGCGTCACGATCCGC
>CALAZI010000142.1 GCA_937895955.1 uncultured Alphaproteobacteria bacterium
TCGCGCAAAGGATCGCGCCTAGTCTCACCCGCATGACGCGCGCCAAGGTCTTTTGCATCGGCTTTCAGAAAACCGGCACGACGTCGCTTTATGCGGCGTTGACGCGGCTCGGTTACAGGACAGCCGCCGTTGTCGGGCGCGACTGGAGCGCTGAACGGCTTGCGGCTGAAGGCGCACGGCTTTGCATCGAGACGATGAAGGATTTCGACGCGGCGCAGGACATGCCCTGGCCGATCTTCTTTCGCGAGCTGGACGCCGCCTATCCCGGATCGAAATTCATCTTGACGGTGCGCGACGCGGAAAGCTGGTTCCAGTCGATCGAAAAGCATTTCGGCGACCGCGCCGATGAAATGCAAGCCTTCATCTACGGCCGCAACGCGGCGGCGCCGACAGGAAACAAGGCGCGCTATCTTGAAATCCGCGCCGCGCATGAAAAGGCGGCGCGCGCGCATTTCGCCGATCGTCCCGGCGATCTCCTGATCATGGATCTTGAAAAGGGCGACGGCTGGGACACGCTTTGCAGCTTTCTCGGCCTCGCCGCTCCCGATGAGCCTTTTCCGGTCAAAAACAGATCGCAGGACCGCAAGCGCCTGGTTTATCGCATCCGGCGCAAGCTCGGTCTCCTCTTTGGGCGTTATCTCGCGCCGGAGCAAATCTGAGGCAATATTGACTTCGCCCGGCGCGCTGTCGAACCTGCGGCGATGACGATCCCCGCCTCGCCAGTCCTGCTTGAAGTCGCGCTCAACGGCGCCGCGCGCGCGTTCCAGCCGCGAATTCCCGTTACGATCGACGCGATCGTCGATGACGCTCTCGCTTGCGCCGATCTCGGCGCCGCCGTCATTCACCTGCACGCCTATAGCGACAAAGGCGAAGCGGTGGAGGACGCGGACATCTATTCGCGGATTATCGAACGCATTCGCGCGAAGACGACGGCGATCATCTATCCGACGCTGGCGCTCTCCGGCGATCTTGAGACGCGCTTTCGCCCGATCCGCGCCTTGTCCGAACGCGGCCTGCTTGAGATGGGCGTCGTCGATCCCGGCAGCGTCAACATCACGCACAAGACGCAGGCGGCGGCCGGCGTCGACGGCGTGCACTATCCAAATCCAGACAGCCATATTCGCGAAGGCTTGCGGCTCGCCGCCGACTATGGCTGGCGGCCGGCCTTCGCAATTTACGAGCCCGGTTTCGCGCGGCTCGGCGCCGCGCTCGCGGCCGCGCAACCCGGACTGAAGACGCCCATTTATCGCGTGATGTTCTCCGACAATCTCCTGTTCGGCATGGCGCCGACGCGCCGCGGCGTCGATCTGTACGCGGCGCATCTTGAAGATGTCGCTCCCGGCGCGCCGAAAATGGCGTCGGGCCTCGACGCCGACATTTCAAAGATCGCAATCTACGCGATTAACAAGGGCTATCATTTGCGCGTCGGGCTTGAAGATGCGCCTTTTGGAACCGACCGCTCGAATATTGAACTGGTTCAGGACGCGCTTGCGATGATTGAAAAATGCGGCCGGCGGCCGATGAGCGCCGAGGAACTGCGCGCCCTGCCCTGACGGCCATCCGGCGAAAAAGTCAGTTTGACGGACGTTTTCTAGAACAGAAAATTCGCTGCTAATATCGCCGCCATGATGGCGGCGAACGCGGCGGCGACGCGGGCGCCGAGCGCCGCCCCGCCGATCGTGTGGCTCATAACGCCCTTGACGACGATGTTCGACGACGCCGCGATCACCGCCGCGCTCGCCGCAAGCCCGGCTGAAATTGCGCCCGCGCGCGCGTCGCCCGCGGCGGCGAGCGTAATCGCATCGACATCGGCGAGACCGGAAATCAGCGCGACAACATAGAGCCCCGCCTCACCGAACCGGTCGACGCCGAAGGCGGCGGCGAGAGAAATGACGGCGAGAATGGCGCCGAACATCAGCGCGGGCTTCATTTCGAACGGGTTGCCGAGCTTTAGCTCGCCGGCCGCGCCCTCATGCTTCGCGCCGCGCCAGAAAATCAGCACGGCGACGGCGCCGACCGCTGCGCCGGCGCCGAGCGCGGGAAGAACCGCGCCGAGGATTCCCGGCGCGATGACGGCGAACAAAATGCCGATGCGGATCAGCATGACGACATTCGCCGCGACAATGCCGGCCGCGCAGGCGTTCAACCCGCCATGCGTTTCTTCCGCCCGCCGCGCGAGCGACAGGGTTGTCGCCGTCGACGACGCCATGCCGCCGACAAGCCCCGTCAATACGGCGCCTTTTTCCGCGCCAAGCCATTTCGTCAGCCAGTAGCCGATGAAGGAAAGGCCGGAAATGAACACGACCATTTTCCAGATGTCGCGCGGGTTGAGCGCCTCATAGGGGCCGTAACCCTGATCGGGCAGCAAGGGCAGGATCATCACGGAAATGACGAGAAAGCGCAGCGTCGCATGAATTTCGCGTTCATCCATGGCGCTGGCGATCGCCGTGATCTCGGCTTTAAGGCTTAGGAGAACTGTGACGCCGACCGCGCCGAGCACGGTGACGATCGCAAGATCCTCCGCCGCCGCGAGGCCGAGCAGATAGGTCGCCATCAGCGCGATTTCCGTCGTGCCGCCGCGCCCGCCATGCGGTTCTTTCGCCGCGATCCTGTAAGCGACGATCGTCAGGGCGCCGACGAGAAGGAATGCGGCGATGGCGAGAACCGCGCCGTCGAGAAGGCCGGCAAGCGCCCCGGTGAAAGCGACCAGCGTGAAGGTGCGCGCGCCGGCGAAAGATTCGCTGCGCCCTTCGATCCGGTGCGTCCATTCACGCTCAAAGCCGATAAGGAAACCGGCGGCGCCGGCCGTCGCGAGCGCGGTCAGCGCGTTCAGGGAATCACCGTTGAGATCAGCCATCGCCGCTCCAGCCGCAAACGCATGGCGGAGGTATCACGGATCGGCGCGGCGCGCGAACCCGGGATGCGGGACAAAGAAAAAGCCCGGCGCCGAAGCGCCGGGCCTCTTCAGTCACCCAATCGGCGATCAGCCGAAATAGATGTCCGACGCCTGAAGGAGAACATTGGTCTGGACGATGAAGTCCGCAACCATGTCGCCATTGGTGTCGCCTTCGAGGTAGTTCACGCCACCCGCATTGTAGGAGCGCAATTCGCCGGCAGCGCCGCTGAACGTCGACGATCCGATCCATGCGAACATGTCGACGGCGCCGCCGTCGATCGCATCAAGACCGCTAAGGTCGACCTTGTCCCGGCCGCGGCGGAAGTCGGTGATCATGTCCGTTCCGCCGAGATCGGTGAACAAGAACCAGTCATTGCCGTTGCCGCCGGTCATCGTGTCGTTTCCGGCGCCGCCGTTGAAGAGGTCGTTGCCGTTGCCGCCGATCATCACGTCATCGCCATCGCCGCCGTAAAGGTCGTCATGACCGTTAGCGCCGATCATGGTGTCGTTGCCGGCGCCGGCGAGCATCGTGTCATTGCCGTTGCCGCCGTCGACGAGATCGTCATCGTCGCCGCCGTCAAGATCGTCATGACCGTTGCCGCCGCGCAGCGTGTCATTGCCAGCGCCGCCGGCGAGGATCTCGTTGCCGTTGCCGCCGTCAAGCGAGTCGTCGCCAGCGCCGCCGTCGAGATTGTCGTTGGCGTTGCCGCCGATGAGCGTGTCGTTGCCATCGCCGCCAAGGAGCGTGTCCTTGCCGTTGCCGCCATTGATGAGATCGTCGCCGGCGAAGCCGTCGATCGAGGCGTCATCGCCATGCGAGCCGATCAGCGTGTCGTTGAACGCGCTGCCGACGAGCGCTTCAATACTGATCAGCCTGTCGCCGGCGGCGTCGCCGGCGGATCCCGTATTGGTGCGCAGGTTCACCGCAACGCCCGCGCCGGCGTCGACATAGCTCGCCGTGTCGAAGCCCGCGCCGCCGTTCAGCGTGTCGGCGCCGGCCCGTCCGACCAGCGTGTCGTCGCCGTCGCGTCCGAGCAGGACGTTTGCCGCGTCATTGCCGAGAAGGACGTCATTGCCGTCGCCGCCGGTCGCGTTTTCGATGACGACGCCGTTGGCGATCGTGTAACCGCCCCAGATGCCGTTAACGAAGGAAATCGCGCCGCCGCCGGTCGGCGTGTAGTCGAGCGTGGCGGCGAGGAGATCAATGCGCGCATCGGCCATGCCGTCATAACGGATTTCGTCCGTGCCGCCCGTATCCCAGATCGTCTCGTAATAGGTGCCGGGATCGTTGATGTCGCCGAGCAGATAGACGTTGTTGCCGGTCGCGTAGGGATTGTTCACGCCGTAACGCTGCTGAAGCGCGGCGATGTCAAACGCGCCAAGCGTTCCCGACCAGCCGCTGTCGATATTGGCGAGGGTGAACGGCGTCGGACCGTCGGGATGGCGTTCCCACGCATCATTATACGACATGACCGTGTAAACGCCCTGGTTGAGATCGAACAGGCCGAGCGAGCCTTGCGCAGCCGTGACGCCGAGCATCACTTCCGAGCCGCCGCCGGTATCGTGCGGATGCGACAGGCCGTGCGCGTGTCCGAATTCATGCAGGACGACCGCATAGGCAAACCCGCCTTGCATCAGACTTTGCTGCTGATCAGCGCTCCAGCCGCCGCTGGCGACGTTGAAAACGCCGATGCCTTGCGCCGAACCGAAAGCCGGATCCTGCGGATAGAAATAGGCGCCGTATTGCGTCGACGTCGTCGTCAGCAGGCGGAAGGTCGCCTGATTGACGTCAGTCGTGATTTCGTAATTGACGCCGAGGATTTTCTCATACTCCTCAAGCGCGTCCATCACCTGCTGGATTTCCCAGGCGTTCCAGCCGTGGGTCACCATCGGCGACACGCCGTCATCGGCCAATTCGCCGAAATTCTCGCCGGCCGGCGCGAAATATACATAGGCCGTGTTGGTCGCGTCGAAGGTGACGTTGGCGGCGTTGTCCCAAACAAGCGATTCAATGGGATCGAAATCGGCCGGATCCTGCTCAGTGATCGTGATCGAGAAGCCGCCGGTCCAGGGATCGTAGGACATCACGTCGAAATAATAGGTGCCGTCGGCGTCAGCGATAAAACTGAACCCGGAATTGACGTCGTTCGGGAAGCTGATGTCGTCGTTCAGGCCGACAAAATTGCCGTTCGAATCCCAGACAACAAGCACGGGGTCGAGTTCGTCGATAAGCGCAGTGTAATCGGAGGCGTAATCCGCGCCGCCCGCGATCTCGATCGTGTAAATTTTGCCCGCCGTGACATTGAGGGCGTAGGTGTCGATCTCGCCGAGCGACGAAGAGAGATAGTTCGCCCCGTCGCCGTCGATGAAGCCGTATGTCGTTCCAAGTCCCACAAGTTCCGCGCCGCCGAAAGTGTCGGGGACGACGTCGCTCGGCGGCATCTGGACGAAGTCGAGCGTGTAGTCGCCTGAAAGATCGCCGAGACCCGGGAAGTTGCTGACCGCGACAAAATAATCGCCGGTCATTCCCGCCGTGTGAGACAGTAGCGACATGCGGCCGGCGCCGCCGTCATCGTCGAGCGTGATGAAATTGCCGTTCGGATCAAAAAGATAGATGACCGTGTCCTCAAGCGGGGTTCCGCCGGAACCGTACACGGAGAACGTCCAGGTTTCGCCGGCCGTCAGGGAGATCTGGTAGACGTCAAAGCTTGAGTCATCGACGATCGTCCCGCCGACGCTGAAATTCGGCGCGAAACTGATCGTGCCGAGATCTATGACCGGCGCGCCGATCGCACCGATTGTCGCGGGTGCGGCGATTGGGTTTCCGCCCTTGTAGCTCGGTCCATCCCAAAGCGGGTAGACGATGATCTCCGGATTCACCGGGCGTTGGACAAAAGTCACGGCGCCGTTCCGGTCGCCGTCATTCACCGAGACCGCGAATTGGCTGGCGCCGACATCGATTGCGCCGAGCAGATTGAGCTGCGCCCAATCCGATCCCGAATGCACGCTTGCAGACTGGGCGCGAGCGCTCAGGCTGTCAGTGCTGAAGCTTGATTTGCGGTCGCCGCCGTCAATGTCGCGGCACTCAAGTGAGCCAAGGCGAAAATCGCCGAAATCTCTCATTGCAGACCCCCAGGGTTTTTACTTTGGAGAGTGGGTTTACGAAACCGCGATGCGACCATAAATTGAACGCCGCATCAACTGGAAAAAAAATATACAATGCGTTTTATCTATAGCGCCGCAACGCGCCTTTCTGTCTGCGCTTTCGCTCTCGCAGCATGCGCGAGTGAAAGCTCAGGCGACGCTCAACTATCTGGGATGGAGAATGCGGATGCCGACACGCAAATTAGGGCGATTCCCGTTGCAAATGAGCAGGCCGTGACGCCGAACGACGATCAGGACGGAAAGGAAGCGGGAATCGCAAATCTCCCTTACGCGCGCGGCAAAACATTCAAAACGCTCGATGAATATCTCGCGCATTTGGAGAAAAATGGAACGATCGACCTGCCTTATTGGCGTGAGATCAGCCCGGGCGTCTATGAATGGACGGTGCGGATGCCCGAAGCGGAACGCAAGACTGCAACGCGCGAGGAGTTGCTGGCGCTCTATGGTTTCGAACGCTGACCCCCAAAAAATGAAGGGGCTGCGGGGATTTTCCCACACAGCCTGAAAATGCGGGCTCCGCTCAGGCGGCGACCCGCGCCCGATCAACCTCAAGCGCCGGCGCAACCTCGCGAATCGCGGGCTTTTCCTCGATCCCAAGCGCATAGCGTAACAGCGGCACGCGGCGAAATCCTTCATAGCCGAGGGCGCAGCCGCCGATCGTCGCGAGCGTCAGCAGGAGGAATTCGAGCGGCCAGAAGATATTGAGCTTCGCGAGTTGATAGCCCGCGGCGACGATGATCGTCTGGTGCAGGATGTAATAGAAGAAAACGGCGTTGGTCAGATAGCGAAGCGCCCGGCTGTCTTTATTGAGATGACGGCGCGCAAGGCCGCACAGCGCGACGATAACGGCCCAGGCGTAGACGATGCGCATGGCGCGCAGGAGATCGGCGAGGCCGACCGCCTCGACGCGGTCCCAATTGTCGCCGAACCACGCCATCGCAAACAAGGGAACCGTCAACGCGACATAGCCGGCCGCGACCGGCGTCGCGCGATCGACCGCGCGCCAGAAGCCGTCATTCTTGGCGATCATGAAGCCGGTGAGGAAAATCGTGAAGCGGTGCGCGTGATTCGCCCAGTCGTCGATCAGCGCGTGCGTTTCGGGAAAATGCGGGTCGAGCGCGAAGCGATAGATGAGGAACGGAACCGGCGTCAGCGCGATCGCTAGAAGCCCGGCGCGAACGCTCATCCCTGACAGTCGGTCGGCGACCGGACGCAGGACAGGCGCCGCGGCGACCGCGATCAGCGTGTAGACGAGCAGATAGACGACGTACCAGAGATGATTCCAGGTCGGCGTGACGATGCCGAAATGATCGTCGAAAGAGAAATAGGCCGGCCAGAAGGCGAGAATGCCCGGTTCGATGACGCCCTCATGGCGAAGCTGGAAATAGGCCTGCGGCATGACGACGACCGCCATGCCGAAAACGATCGGGATGAAAAGCCGCCAAAAGCGCTTCCAGGCGAAGCGCGCGAGCGGCGTCCCGGCCGTCGCGCCTTTATCCATGGCGTAGCGGATGACGATCCCGGAAATGAAAAAGAGCAGCGCGAGACGCCATGGGTTGACGAACATCATGGGCAGTTCCGCCGCCGGCCCCTGATGCGGACTTTTCACATGCCAGTCCCAGGTCACGTAAAACATGCCGATGTGATAAAAAATGAGGATCGAAAACGCGATGACGCGCAGCCAGTCGAGATCATGGCGGCGCGCGTCACGGGCGGACGTCGTCAGGGCGATTGTCACCGATCGTCTCCGGGTTTGTTTCGCCGCTAATTTTCACCGCGCGGCCGCGCCCTGCGAGCGCGATGACGCAAGCAGCGCATGGCCGGGATCGGCGGCGCTCATCCCCGGAAATTGTGACGGAAAACAAGGCCTAGGGGACGAAATCCCGCCGCAGCGGGACAGGCGGCGCCGGTTTCGCAATTGCCGGCCGAGCCGATTTGCGCGACATCACGAGCGATGCTCGATCGCCCCTCAGCCCCGCTGCAAAAAGCGCTCGCCGACGATGCGCGGACCGACCGCCAGGCCGTCCTGATCGCGATCGGCATCGTCGCCGCCTTCACGGTCGTCAATTCGCTGTCGGGGATCACCGAATATCGCCGCATCGGCGTCGAGACGCCGGCGGCCAATTTCTGGATCTATGAAATCTCCTCGCTCATCATCCATGTCCCGATCCTTTTTGCGCTTTCCTGGTTCACCCGCCGTTTCCCCCTGACGGCGGACGGCTGGCCGCGTCTTGCGGCGATCTATGTCGCGGGCGCCTTCGCCTATTCGTTCGTTCATGTCGTCGGCATGGTGCTGATCAGGAAAGCCGTCTTCGCGGTCTTTTTCGGCGAGGCCTATCGCTTCGTTTCCCCCGACAGGCCTCTCGCGATTGAGGCGATGTACGAGTTCCGGAAAGATGCGCTCGCCTTCGTCATGTTCGCCGGCCTTTTCGCCCTCTGGCGCAGCCGCGCCGACGCGCTGCGCGAACGCGACGCGGCCAAGCGCGAAGCGAGCGAAACGAACCGCCTCACCCTGAAATGCGGCGGGCGCACGATCTATCTCGACGCCGCATCGATCGACTACGCGAAAGCCGCCGGCAATTACGTCGAGATCGCCGCCGGCGGCAGAACGCATCTGGCGCGCATCACGATGGCGGCTCTCGAAGAGCAGCTCGCCGGCGCCGGCGCGCCGGTTATCCGCACGCACCGCTCCTGGCTCGTCAACAAATCGAAAATCGCCGAGATCGTCCCCGCCGGCGACGGCGACGTGACGATCCGGTTGAAGACCGGCGAGGAAGCCCCCGGCAGCCGACG
>CALAZI010000143.1 GCA_937895955.1 uncultured Alphaproteobacteria bacterium
CCGCTGTTTTTCCTGGGAAAGAAAAGTTATCCAACACCTTGCGCCCTGCCTTACAATGCAGGGTCGGTTGATTTTGACGGAGTTTTTGCGTGCCGCGTTTCCATCCCGCTTTGATTCCCTCGATAGGCGAAAATTTCGCTTGTCGGTTACATACGGATTTTACGGACAAATCCGCGACGATCCGCATGTCGGCTGGAGTCGAAGGTGCGGCGCGCGCGCAGATTATCCGGATAATCCGTAAAACGGCGCCGGCCATGCGCGGAGCGGTTGCATGACCGAGAAAACCGCAGCGATCCTCGCCATCGGCGACGAGCTTTTGTCGGGCCGCACGCGCGACGCCAATATCAACCATCTGGCCAGCTGGCTCACCGAGCGCGCGATCGCGCTGAAGGAAGCGCGGATCGTCGCCGATGATGAAGGCGCAATTATTGAAGCGCTCAACGTCTTGCGAACGCGATATGATTATGTCTTCACATCCGGCGGCATCGGCCCGACGCATGACGACATCACTTATGAAGCGGTGGCGAAAGCATTCGGCGCAAAAGTCGTCGAGCACAAGGACGCGATCGCGCTTATCTCGGCCTGGTATGAAGCCAGAGGCGAAGAATTGACGCCCGCGCGGCGACGCATGGCGCTGATGCCTGACGGCGCCGAGCTCATTCCCAATCCCGTAACCGGCGCGCCGGGCGTCAGAATCGGCAATGTCTTCGTTATGGCGGGAGTTCCGTCGATCTTTAGGGGCATGCTGAATGCGGTTGAAACGGCGCTTGAGCGCGGAACGTTCATTCACGCTCGCGCGGTGACGGCGCTCGGGCTTCCGGAATCGCGGCTCGCCGAACAGCTCCTGGCGATACAATCGGCGCTGAAGGGCGTCGCGCTTGGGTCGTACCCGATCGACGGCGATGAAAAAGGCGTGACGATTGTCGCGCGGTCGCAAGTCGCAGCGACGGCGGAAGCGGCGATTGAAAGCGTCGCCGCAGCGATGCGCGCGCTCGGGGCCGAACCGATCGACGGCGAACGGCCCGGCCGATGACCGCAGGGGCGAAGTCGTCTATAATGATTGCGATAAAGGGAATGGACGGAGAGTTTTCATGAAAAAATTCGCTATGCTGGCGCTGTCCTTCGCCGCCGTCGTCATGGCGGCGCCCGCCTTCGCCGCGGGATCGGGCGGCGCGAGCGGGCTTCCCTCATCCAGCCGGCCGAAAGTCGATCCGGCCAAGGCTTTCGGCGAAGGCGTCGACGCCCTGCAGGCTGAAGATTACAAAAAGGCGGAAAAGAAATTCCGCGATGTTCTCTCGGTTGCGCCGAAGCATCCCGAAGCCAATTATTATATGGCGCTCGCCAAAATCAGAAACGGCAAACCGAAAAACGCCATTCGCTATCTCGAAACGGCGATTGAAGAGCGTCCTGATTTTGTGGAAGCGCGCGAAAAGCTGGCGCTGGTGCAGATCGAGCTTGGCGCGCCTGACGCTGCGCGCGATCAATTGGTCGCCATCGGAGCGAAGAAAGAAGAATGCGCCGCCGCCGGCGATTGCGACGAGGCCTATGTCGCGCGCGTTGATGCGGCGATAGCGCGCGTCACCGCGGCGCTCGAAGCGCCGGCCGGCGAGGCGCCGAAAAGTGAAGAAAGCGACGCCGAAAAAGAGCCGAGCGATCAGGCCTTTCTTCTTTTCGCGCCGCGCGATGAAGGCGTTGAACTCTACATGGCGGCGGTGCGACTCATCAACGAGCATCGCTTCGAAGAGGCGATAGAAGACCTTTACAAGTCGCAGGCGATAATTGGTCCGCATCCGGACATTTTAAACTATCTTGGCTATTCTCACCGCAAGCTCGGCAAGGTCGAGAAGGCGCAGGAATATTATCATGCGGCGCTCGACATTGATCCCGATCATAAAGGCGCCAATGAATATCTCGGCGAGCTCTATCTTCAGATCGGCGAGATGGAAAAGGCGAAACAGCGGCTGGCGGCGCTTGACCGTATTTGCGTGTTCGGCTGCTCCGAGCGCGAGGATCTGGCGCGACTGATCGCGCGACGCGAGGGCGCCGTTGCATCGAATTAGTATTGCGATAGTTCTTTTGGCGGCGTTCGCCGCCGATGCGTCCGCGGGCGGGCTGACCGAAGCGCGATGGCTTGCGCCCGATGCGGATCGCATCGCCGCGTTGACTTTATCGCCAGGCGAGTGCCTTGCGCAGCCGGCGAACGCAGAAGAGGCGTATCGCGTTGAAATAGGGCGAGCCGCTTTCAGGAGTCCTTTATTGATGGGCGGGCAGGCCGCGCGCAGCGGTCTTTCCTGCGCCGCCTGCCATATCGACGGCCGCGCCAATCCGAATTTCTATCTCGATGGTCTTTCCGGGGCGCCCGGCACCGCCGACGTGACGACGTCTATATTTTCCGAAGTTCGTGAAGACAAAAAATTTAATCCGATTCCCATTCCGACGCTTGTCGGCGCGGGTGAAAAATCAAGTTTTGGCGCCAATGCGTCCGCATCAAGTCTGCATGATTTTATCGGCGCGGCGATCGTCGAGGAGTTTCAGGCCGAACCGCCTCCTGCTGCGGTGTTAGACGGAATAATCGCTTATGTCGGCGCGCTTGACGCTGCGGCTTGTCCCTCAGGGCCGGCGGCGCAAACGCCGCGCCGCGCGATGAATGACATTGTTCGCGCCCTTGAAGCGGCGGAAGCCGCCTATGCTCGCGATGACCTGGCGACGGCGGAGTTCCTGCTCGCAACGAGCCGAAACATGCTTGGGCTGATCGCCGAACGCTATCCTTATGAAAAGGGCGCTCGCTTGCGATCGGACCTTGCCGTTCTGTCGCGCGACATCAGTGCGGTTCGCAAGAAGCCGGAAGAGGCTGAAGCGCGTCTTGAGAGCGTCAAGCGCGACGCGATCCGACTTGAAAAGCGCCTTCACAAGGCGCGGCGCATTTCGTTATACGATCCGCGCGCGCTTGCCGAATTCCTGGAGCGGCGCAAAGAGGATTAGGCCGCGCCATGCTGAGCGTCTTTGACATATTCAAAATCGGCATCGGGCCGTCGAGTTCGCACACGGTCGGGCCGATGCGGATCGGCATCCGTTTTCTCGCCGAGGCGAAAGAAGCTGGCGCGCTCGACAAGGCGGCGCGGGTGAAAATTGATCTGCATGGGTCGCTCGCCTTGACGGGCGTCGGCCACGGCACGGACAAGGCGTCGATCCTCGGCCTATTGGGCTTCGCGCCGGATGAAACCGATCCTGACGCCGCCGAAGCCGCTCTGACGCAGGTGAAGGCGTCGAAACGCCTCAAACTGCATGGCGGGCCGGAAATAAATTTTGACGCGGCGCGCGACCTCGATCTGCGCGGCGACATCATTCCCAGCATTCACCCGAACGAGATGCGCCTTTCGCTCTTTGACGTCGGCGGCGCTGAAATTTTCGAACAGACGTTTTATTCCGTCGGCGGCGGGTTCATCGCCAGCGCCCGTCAACTGACGGCGCCGGCGCCGGACGACATGATCAAGGACCCGCATAAGAGCCCCTACACATTCGGATCGGCGCGCGAGCTTCTGTCCTTGTGCAAGGGCGAGAATCTAACGATCGATGAAGTCATCCTGCGCAATGAAGACGCCATCCGGCCGCGCGCCGAAACGCTTAAAGGGCTTGATCGCATCTGGGACGCCATGCGCGACTGCATCGCGCGCGGCCTTCGCACGACGGGCGTTCTTCCCGGCGGGCTGGAGGTCAAAAGGCGCGCGCCGTCGCTTTACAAAAAACTTCAGGATGCGCCGCTCGCCAATGAGCGCGAGCAATTGTTCGATTGGCTCAATGTTTACGCAATGGCGGTGAATGAAGAAAACGCGGCGGGCGGGCGCGTCGTCACCGCGCCGACAAACGGCGCCGCCGGCATCATTCCCGCCGTCCTCAAGCATTATTGCGAGGATGCGGGCGCGGCGAATGCGGATCATGTGCGGCGCTTTCTGGTGACGGCCGCCGGGGTCGGCATGCTTTACAAGCAGCGCGCGTCGATTTCAGGCGCCGAGATGGGGTGCCAGGGCGAAGTCGGCGTCGCCTGCTCGATGGCGGCGGCCGGGCTTGCATCCGTTTGGGGCGGAACGCCCGAGCAGATCGAGCATGCGGCCGAAATCGGCATGGAGCACAATCTCGGCCTCACCTGCGATCCGGTCGGCGGCCTCGTCCAGATCCCTTGCATTGAACGGAACGCCATCGGCGCCGTGAAGGCGGTGAACGCGGCGCGTCTCGCCTTGCGCGCATCGGACAGCCACAAGGTTTCGCTCGATCAGGTGATCGAAACGATGCGCCAGACCGGGCTCGACATGTCAAGGAAGTACAAGGAAACGAGCGAAGGCGGTTTGGCCGTCAACGTTGTTGAGTGTTAGGCTCTGGCGATGTTTGACGAACTGAAAAAACTATTTGCTGCAAAAAGCGCCTATAAAAAGCCGGACGAGGGGCGTGAACGACTTGTCTCGATCGCCGCGCTGCTTGTCGAGGCGGCGCTCGCCGATGAGACTTACACCGCTGACGAACGACGCTTGATCACGAGATTGCTGATCGATGAGTTCGGCGTCGAGGAGGGCGCCGCCGAGACGCTGTTGGCTGACGCCGAAGCGCGCCAGAAGGAAGCCGTCGATCTCTTTCGATTCATCAAGGAAGCGAAAGCCATGTCGCCGCCCGACAAAATCATCCTTGTCGAGTCGCTCTGGCGCGTCATTTTGAGTGATGGTGAGAAAGATTCGTTTGAGGACATGCTCGTGCGCCGCGTCTGCGGGCTGATCCATGTCAGCGATGTTGAAAGCGGTCTGGCGCGCCAGCGGGTTCAGGCGGCGCTTTCGCGTTGATCTTGTTGCGCCGCTTCATCGTCGTCTGCGCCGATTTCGAAGACGGTCGGGGCGGCGTTCTTCGGGACCGGCGCGAAGGGCGATTTCCGCTCCTCCGGCACTTGCGGCGTCGTCAGGATCCGGAAAAGGCAGAACGCGGCGAAGACCGCATAGACGGCGGCGATATAGACGAATAGCGAGGACGGACCGAAATTCGCCATGACGACGGCGCCGGCCGTCGCCCCGACGACCGATCCGAGACCATGGAGCAACAATAGCCCGCCATTCGTCGATACGGCCTCGCCCGGCGGCGAATGGTCGTTCGCATGCGCAGCGTTAATGCCGAACATCGGAATGATGAATGCGCCGACCAGCCCGCCGAGCCCCAGAAGATATTCCGCCGATCGACCGCCGAAATGCGCGAGCGCCAGCGCGCTGGCGATTCCCAATAACGCTGAGGCGAACATCACGCGCCGGCGATCGAACCGATCGGACAGCCAGCCGAGCGGCCATTGAAGGACAGCCGCGCCGACAATGACCACGCTGATAAAGCCGGCGATCAGCGCATTGTCGTAGCCGAGCCTTTGCGCGTAGACGGCGCCGACCGCCCAGAAGGAAGCGTTCGCGAGACCGATCAGCGGCGCGCCGACGGCCGCAACAGGCGACAGCGCGTAAAGCCGCCTTATGTCGAGCCGCGCGGTTTCTATCGGCTTGGGCGCATCGCTTTTGGTCAGCGCGACCGGAACGAGGGCGAGCGACATCAGGATGGAGACGATCACGAAGAGGTG
>CALAZI010000144.1 GCA_937895955.1 uncultured Alphaproteobacteria bacterium
CTGCATGCCGCCGATCTTGAGCGCCGGCATCACCGCGAACGCCATGATGATGATGCCGACGCCGCCAAGCCATTGCAGCATCGACCGCCACAGAAGAATGCCGGGCGGCGCATCGTCAAGGCCCGACATGACGGTCGATCCGGTCGTTGTCAGGCCCGACATCGCCTCGAAAAAGGCGTCGGCGTAGGAAAGCTTGAAGGAGCCGAGCGAGAACGGGATGGCGGCGCAGGCGACGAGCGCGGTCCAGCTCAGCGCGACGATCAAAAATCCCTCGCGGACGCCGAGCTGCTTGATCGGGCCGCTGCTCGCGATTGCGACGCCGCCGCCGACGGAGATCGAGATGATCGCGCCTGTGGCGAAGGCCGCCCAGTTTTCGCGGTCGACAGGGTCCGGCGCGAAAAGATCGAGCAGCAGGGGAAAACCCATCAGCGCGCCGAAGGCTGCGACCAGCGCGCCGCTGACGAGAAAGACGGGTCTTAGGTCCGGCATTGCAAATCGAGTTTCCGCGTCGCTGCCTAAGGCGCGCAGGGGCGAGCCCGCTTAATGGACCTTGCGGCGTTCGTGCGGACTGTCGAGAGAGAAAGCCGGAATATCGACGTCGAACAGGATGCCTTTCGCGCTTTCCATGCCGTAACGGCCGACCATCATGCCGGACGGCGTCGAAAGCGGCGCGCCGGACGTGTATTCGAAACGTTCGCCCGGACGAATGAGCGGCTGTTCGCCGATGACGCCGATGCCGCGCACTTCTTCCGTCATGCCTTCGGAATTCGTGATCAGCCAGTGCCGCGTTCTCAAGCGGACGCTTTCGGGCGAGTCGTTTTGGATTTTCACCGTGTATGACCAGACGTAAAGATCGTCGTCGGGATCGGACTGGCCCTCCAGATAGGTCGGGCGCACGCTGATCCTGATCCCCTTGGTCACTCGCTCATACATAGACGCATCTCCGGCCGGCATGCGGATCGCCCGATCCGGCGAGACGTTAGCCTGTGCGCGGCGCGCTCGCCAAGACGGTAAATGCATTGCGCGAATCGCGCGATGCGAGCGTGCGGCTTGACTGTCGCCGGACAAGCGGCTTCACCTCTCGCGCCACACCGTTTCCGGGAGCGACATGGGCGTCCTCAACGCTGAGCAGATTTCCGAGCAGATAGCGGCGGGCGCGGTTCTCCTTTCCGGCGCGCCGCGCGCGCGCCAGTTGCAGCCCGCCTCGCTCGATCTGACGATTGCGCGGCGCGGCTGGCGCA
Organism: uncultured Alphaproteobacteria bacterium; assembly: GCA_937895955.1. Classification (GTDB taxonomy): domain Bacteria; phylum Pseudomonadota; class Alphaproteobacteria; order Caulobacterales; family Parvularculaceae; genus Amphiplicatus. The sequence goes on from CALAZI010000144.1 coordinate 1,242, forward strand.
TTCGCGCTTCGTTCCTGCCGCCGCCGGGCAAGAGCGTGATCGACCGTCTCAATGACGGCTTGATGATGCATGAAATCGATCTTGCGAACGGCGCCGCGCTTGAACGCGGCTGCGTCTATCTCGTTGAACTGGCGGAGCGTCTTCGCCTGCCGGGGGATATGAGCGGCGCCGCCAATCCGAAAAGCTCGACCGGGCGGATCGACGTTTTCGTTCGCCTCGTGATCGACAGCGACAACGGCAAGCGCGTCGCCTTCGACGAGGTTCCGGCGGGCTATGACGGCCCGCTCTATGCGGAGGTGAGCCCGCGCACATTCTCAATTCTGGTGCGCGAGGGGTCGAGCCTCAACCAGCTGCGTTTGAAAGTCGGCGCGCCGCGCCTCAATGACGAAGCGCTCGCGGCGCTCCATCGGCGTGAGCGGCTGATCGACGGCGTCGCCGATATTGACGGCGGCATCGGTCTCAGCGTCGATCTCAAACCTGCGGGAGAAATCGCCGGCTGGCGCGCGCGCCGCCATGCCGCCCTCATTGACGTCGATTGTCCCGGCGCGCTCGATCCGGATGATTTTTTTGAGGCGATCCCGGTCCCGAAAGCCGGCTTCATCATCCTTGATCCGGATGAATTCTACATTCTTTCCTCGCGCGAGGCTTTGTCGATCCCGCCCGACTACGCCGCGGAAATGACGCCGATCAGCCCCGGTCTTGGCGAATTTCGCGTTCATTACGCCGGCTTCTTCGATCCCGGCTTCGGCTGGAGCGCCGAAGGCCCGAACGGCAGCCGCGCCGTTCTGGAAGTGAGAAGCCATGACGCCGCCTTTGTGCTTGAAAACGGTCAGCTTGTCGCGCGCCTCGTTTATGAGAAAATGGCGGCGCGCCCGCGCGCGCTTTACGGCGCGGGCGTCTCTTCAAACTATCAGGGCCAGAGCCTAAAACTGTCGAAGCATTTCAGGTAGCCAGGTAGCGTCGCATGTTCGTTGAATCTCTCTTGTTGTTCTTTCTCCAGTCGCAACCGAACGCCGATTTTCGCCCGATGCGCGAGATTGATCCTTACGCGCTGTGCAGTTGCGCGAACAAACCGGAAGGAGAAGAAGTCGCTTTCACCGGCGTCGTCACCGACGCCGAGATGACGTTAGGCGCCGACGGGCGCAGCGCGAAAGAGCGCCAAGCGACAGTCTTTCGCATTCTCAAAGGCTCCAGCGAAAAAGTGCCGGACCCGGCGAAGGTCTGGCATGTGACCAATCCGTCGAAATGCGGCGTCACCTTCGATTACGGCAAGCGCTATGACGTTGTCGCCGTCCGCAAGGAAAACGGCGAGCTGGAAACAAGCTATTGCGTGATGCCGGACGGCAAGAACAAGAAATAGTCAGCGCCTTGCGAAGACGACGCTGAAATTATTCGCCGGCATGTCGACGACCTCCTGCAGCTTTAGGCCCGCTTTAGCTGCGAGCGGCGCAATATCATGATCGAGATCGCGAACGCCCCAGCGCGGATCGCGCATTTTCAGCGACTGGTCGAACGCTTCATTGGACGGCGCGGTATGCGCGCCATTGCGCGAAAACGGGCCGTAGAGGAACAGGCGGCCATCTTCTTTCAGCAGGCGTCCCGCCCCGGCGAACAAGCCCTCCGCCGCAGCGAAGGGCGCGATGTGGATCATATTGACCGACAGAACGCCGTCGCAGGGCTGAAACTCTTTATCCCAACCGGCGATGGCGACATCGGCGTCATGCGGCGGCGCGATATTCGAAAGGCCGCCATGCGCCGTCCAGGCGGCGATTGACGCGCGCGAGGCCGCGTCCGGATCGCCGGGCAGGAATCGCAGCGCGGGCGAGGCGGCGGCGAGATGGAGGCAATGTTCGCCCGTGCCGGACCCAACTTCGAGAATGACGCCTCTGCGCGGCATTGTTCTCAGAAAAACGTCGCGAATGAAATCGCGGTTGCGCGCCGCCGACGGCGAGAAAAGACGCGCCTGCGCTGAGGCGCGCTCTTCAAGGGCGATGATCGGTTTTTTTTCATCGGTCATCCGGAACACCTCGCCCCGCCAAGCACGCAAAAGCGTGAGCAGTGCGGGTGGTTGAGACTCACGGGGCGCATCGCTTCCGACAGCGTCGCGCCGAGTTCGAACCCTCTGTCGTCGACGATGAGCGTGCAGGCGACCACGGACGGCGCCTCGCCCTTACGCTTGATCACCATGCGCGCATCGGCGCACATCAGATCGTCGGGCGACTTGTTGAGGATCGACCAGCATTCAGTCGTGATCTCCGGCGTGTCGGCGCGTTCGTCCATTTCCGGAAAAAGCGTGAGCGACGCCGGCGAATGGGCGTCGATCGCGAGACCGCGCCGGTCAAACAGCGCCGAATAGGCGGCGCGCGCCGCCGCTTCATTCTCATCGAACTTCGCGCGTCCCGCGACCGAAAGGCTGACGCCGTCGTCTGAAAACGCTTTCAGGCCGCTCAGCGTCGTCTCGAAAGATCCTGCGCCGCGTTCGGCGTCGTGCTGTTCGGGCGTGTGGTGATCAAGGCTGACGCGAATCCGCAGGCGCGATCCGTATCGACCGGCGAGCCGCTTGACGCCGCCGCGCATCGCCGGCCGCATTGACGGGCGCATCGCGTTGGTCAGGACGAGGACTGTCAGGCCGCGCTCAAGCGCCGCCTCCATCATGCGGATGATGTCGGGGTTCATGAACGGCTCGCCGCCGGTGAAGCCGATCTCGCGCGCGCCGAGCGCGCGCGCTTCTTCAAGATAGGGAGCGAAATCGTCAAAGGTCAGATAGGCGAGGCGATCATTTGTCGGCGAGCTGTCGATATAGCAGTTCCGGCATTCGATGTTGCAGAGTGTGCCGGTGTTCGCCCAGAGCGTGTCGAGTCTCAGAAACGGCGCTGATGCGCGTTTCTCGCCGTCGCGGGTGAATTCGGAATCGATGAACTTTCCGTCAGCCCGCAAATGAGCGAGCCCGGTTCCGTCAGCCATAAACGCTCCGTTCTCAGACGCCGCAGCAGACGCAAAAACGCCCGCCGCGGCAAGGGCGGCGGGCGTCAAATCGCCTCAAAAGCGCGTCAGTCGTTTTTGCTGATCGGCGCGCCCCAGACCGCATCGTCTTCATATTCGCCGGATTGCGGCGCATTCGGATCAACAGGTTGGGCGCCGCTCGGCGCCGGCGCGATCGCCGGCGCAAGCGTCGCCGGCGCGTCCTTGTGCGCAAGGCGCCAGACGGAGTTCTGCAACGCCGCCGAGGCGGGATTGTAGACATTGCCCTGATAGATGATCTCAGCGGGCGAGACGTCGGCGGCGTAATAGGCCTTGTTGAAATTCTTGCGCGTTTTCAACAGCGCGCCCTCAAGCGTCAGGCCGCCGTAAAGGCCGCGCGAGCGCGAAAAGGCGAGAACGTCCGTGGTCTGCGCTTTGGCGCCGGCGCCGATCGGGCCGGCGGCGATCGACACGTCCGCGCCGAGCTTCACTGTCGTCGAAAGCAGGTGCTCCATCCCGCGCTGCGTCATCACGAGAAGGACGATTTCGGATTTTTCAACGCCGGCCTGCAGGCCGAACGATCCCGAGCCGACGACGAAAAAAGTCGGCTGCGACCACGTGCCGTCCTTGTTGCGGGCGATCATGACGGCGTCGCCGCCCGAGCCGCCGAAGACGAACCCGGCGCGCCACTGGTTCGGAATGACGACGACGGCTTTGGCCTGGTCGGCGAGCGACCACATCGGCTCAAACGCGCTGTCATTGGAAAAATAGGCGATGGTTTCGGCGGCCTCCTCGACGAGTTCGACCGCTTCTTCACGCTTGTCGCCGGCGAGGGCGGGCGTTGCGGCGAGCGTCAGGCCGAGCGCGGCGGCGAGGCTCGCGCGAATGAATGAGTTCAACATAACGGCGCTCCTGTTTGCGCCCCATGCCGCGCCGGATGCGGCGGGGGCTGCTCCGAATGACCCTTCGACGCCGATCATGGCGAGCTTGGGGCGGTCAGCTGAATTCTTGGAGAGGTTCGCCCGCGGCGTCGAGCGTTTCGGCCCTCAAATTTTCGTCACGGACGCCGCTTTCGGCCGCCTTGACAAGCAAGGGCCTCCAGCGGGATCAAGATCACGCCGCGGGTATGATGTAATGGCAGCCTGTCAGCTTCCCAAGCTGAACGCGCGGGTTCGATTCCCGCTACCCGCTCCAGCCTTAATGCTCGGCCGACTCTTCGGCGGCGTGATCGTCGTCGGCCGGTTCTTCGCCCGCTTCCTCGCTCGCCGCCGCCGGTTCCGGCAGGGGCAGGGGATTGTTCGAGAGCGTGTTGAGATAAGCGATCAGCTCAGCGCGCTGTTCGGGTTTAGGGAAGCGCTGCACCATCGCGGTTCCGGGAATATAGGACTGGGAATTCTCAAGATAGGCGCTCAGCCGATCGAAGGTCCATGCGCCGCCGGCGGCCTTGAGCGCGCCGGTGTAATTGAAGCCGGATTTGCCGGCGACGGGAGAGCCGACAACCCCCCAGAGGTTGGGTCCGGTTCCGTTCGCCCCGCCTTCATCGAGCGTATGACAGGACTTGCAAAGCGCCGCGCGGCGTTCGCCGGCTTTCGGGTCGGCGCCCGCCAAAAGCGTTTCGAAGCTGACCGGAGCGGCCGCCTCGCCGCCGGCGCTGTCGGCGGCGAATACGATCGGATATTGCGGGAAAGGGTGCGCCGCCTCATCGCCATGGCCGCCCCCGTGATGACCGCCGCGCAGAGCTGCGGCGAGCTGCGGCAGACCGAAGAACAGCAGCAACGCGACCAGCATGGCGGCTGCGATCTTGTTGAAGAACATCGGGTCTTGCATCGGGGCCCCTCTGACAGGCGGATTGATCAATTGGCGGGCCTTTTACCGACGCTCTCGGCGGACGGCAAGAAAGGCCGTCGTGGCTGCGGCGCGGCCTAAGCGCGCGCTGGACGCTTGATGTCGCTTGTCCCCGCGGCGCGGTTGCGGCATGGCTGCCGTTGGAAGAAGGGAGGCGACGAGGATGGGGACGATCAGGCGGAATATCGCGTTTCAGGGCGAGCCGGGCGCTTATTCGCATCTCGCCTGCGAGCGGTTCGAGCAGGAACTCGCGCCGCTGGCCTGCCCAACTTTTGAAGAGGCGCTCGCCGCGGTGCGCGAGGGCCGCGCCGAAAGGGCGATGCTGCCCATCGAAAACTCCCTCGCCGGGCGCGTTTCGGATATTCACCACCTGCTGCCGGATTCGGGTCTTCACATCGTCGGCGAGCATTTTTTCGCCATCCGCCATCAGCTGTTAGGCCGCAAGGGCGCCAGGCTTGAGGACATCCGCACCGTCAGGAGCCATGCGATGGCGCTTGGACAGGTGCGCGGTCTGCTCGCGCGCCCCGGCATTCGCGCCGAGATCGCCGGCGACACGGCCGGCGCCGCGCGTCGCCTTGCGGAAAGCGGCCGCATGGATGAAGCGGTCGTCGCTTCGTCGAAAGCGGCGGAAATATACGGCCTCGACATTCTGCAATCGAATGTCGAGGACGCCGGACACAATACGACGCGCTTTCTCGTCATGGCGCGCGAACCGATCGATCCGGATCATTCGCGGCCCTTGATCACAACCTTCGTTTTTCAGGTGCGCAACATTCCGGCGGCGCTTTACAAGGCGCTTGGCGGCTTCGCCACCAACGGCGTCAACATGACGAAGCTTGAAAGCTATATGCTTGACGGATCGTTCAGCGCGACGATGTTTTACGCCGACGCGGAAGGGCGTCCGGAAGACGAAAGGATGAAGCTCGCGCTTGAAGAGCTCGCCTTTTTCACAACGCGGTTCAGGCTGCTCGGCGTTTACCCGTCGTCGCGCGAGCGGCGCTAATCGGCGGCCCAGCGTTCAAGAAGTCGTCTGGCGATGGTGAAGCGCGGCGGCAGTTTCACATCCTCACGCCGTTCGCCGGCGAGCAGGCTTTTTATTTCCGCCCGTTCCATCCAGCGCGCTTCCGCGATCTCTTTCGTGTCGAGCGTCAGCGCGCGATCGTCGGCGTCGGCGATGAATCCCATCATCAATGAGGAAGGGAACGGCCAAGGCTGCGAGAATTGATAGCGCACATTTGAAATCCTCACGCCCGCTTCTTCCCGCAATTCCCGCACGGCGCATTCCTCTGGCGTTTCGCATGCCTCAACGAAGCCTGCGAGCGCAGACAGAAAGCCCGGTGGAAAATGCGGGCCGCGCCCCAGAAGGCAGGCGTCATCATGCGCAGCGAGAACGATCGCGACAGGATCGGAGCGGGGGAAATGTTCCGCCGCGCATTGAGGGCATCGCCGCTTCGCGCCGCCGTCCTTGATTTCAGTCGGCGCGCCGCAAACGGCGCAATGCAGATGGCGTCTGTGCCAGTCGAAAAACCAGCGCGCCTCGCCAATGATCGCCATGTCCTCGCCGGGCAATATGAATGCCGCTTCGCGGATGGCGGCGTAGTCGCCGAGATCGGCGAAGGGCGCGTCCTGCGGCGAAGGGGCGGCCGAAAAGTCGACGGCGAAATAGGGCGCATCGCCGCGCAGCCCGAGAAAGACGAATGACGCGCCGCGCGGGAATTCATGGCGCGCCGGCGCCGCCAGCAAGATCGCGCGCCCGTCGCGGATGAGAGGATCGCCGCGATAGAGCGGCAGGAACAACGCTGAAGGCGAAGCCAATTGCGCATTGACCCACTCAGGATCGACGCGCGAATCCGACGCGCGATCGAGCGGATTTCCAGTGAACGTCATGAGGTTGGCGGCGTCGATCATGCCGGCGGTTTAGCGCCGCGCGCGCGTTTGCGCCATAGCGCCGTCCGTCTCACGCCGATTTAAAGGCGTCTTTGCGAATGTACAGGATGAACGCTGCGAAGATCCAGCTTGCGCAAGCGGAGTAAAAAAGCGCCGGCGAATATTTCGCCGCGACGCCGTTCGCCCATTCGACCGGCGTTTGAATTCCGAGCGGGGTGAAAAGGTGAAAGATGACGGCGCCCGACATGACGCCGAGTGCGACAATCGCGCCGCCGAATTGGGCCTGATGCGCGAGCCGCGTCTTTCCGACCGCGAGAAGGGCGAGCGGCGCGGCGATCAGGAGGAGTGATGAAACAAGCTCGGCGACCCCGATGATCCAGGGACCTGCGGGATAAAAGAGCCCGACGCCGGACCAGTCTTTCAGCGTCTCGAATATGTGCCGCGGCGTCGGATGGCCGGTGAATTTGAACCGCAGCGAATCGATGAAAATCGCCGAAATGAAGAGCCCGCCGGCCCATGGAAAAAACCTGTTGAGGAGAGAAAGCATCGGATTGCGTCCGCTTTGCGCCGAATTCATCGCAGCGCGTCGCTAGCATGAACGCGGTTTCCTCGCTCATCACGTTCCGCCCTCTTGCGTTCACGGCTGCGAGCGCGGATATACCGCCTTGGAAGGCTGGCGGACGGGCCCCTCGCCAACCCGGTCAGGTCCGGAAGGAAGCAGCCGTAACGAGTTTCGGTTCGGGTCGTTTCAGCCTTCCACCTTGCCCGCGCGCCTTGCAGGATAGCCGGCCGAAGGGATAATGACCCTCATGGCCGAGATTCCCGAAAAAACGCCCTACCAGGTTCTTGCGCGCAAATACCGCCCGCAGAATTTCGACGATCTCATCGGCCACGGCGCGATGGTGAAGACGCTCAAAAACGCCTTCGCGACAGGCCGCATCGCCCACGCCTACGTGCTGACGGGGGTGAGGGGCGTCGGCAAGACGACGACGGCGCGCATCCTTGCGCGCGCGCTCAATTATGTCGGCCCGAACGGCGAGGATGAGGGGCCGACGATCGATCTTTCCGTCGAGGGACGGCATTGCCGGGCGATCGCCGAAAGCCGTCACCCCGACGTTTTTGAAATGGACGCGGCCTCGCGCACCGGCGTCAACGACATACGCGAGCTTATCGAGGGCGTGCGCTACGCGCCGGTCGAGGCGCGCTACAAGGTCTACATCATCGACGAAGTGCACATGCTGTCGACGGCGGCGTTCAACGCGCTTTTGAAAACGCTCGAAGAGCCGCCGCCGCATGTGAAATTCATTTTTGCGACAACGGAGATCAGGAAACTCCCCGTCACCGTCCTGTCGCGCTGTCAACGTTTTGATTTGCGGCGGATCGAGATCGAAACGCTCACCGATCATTTGCAATTAATTATCGAAAAAGAAGGCGCAAGCGTCGAGCGCGACGGATTGTTCATGATCGCGCGCGCTGCCGAAGGCTCCGTGCGTGATGCGCTTTCAATTCTCGATCAGGCGCTCATCCAGCGCGGCGGCGCCGATGAAACGGTGAGCGCCGAGATGATCCGCGCCATGCTCGGCCTCGCCGATCGCAGCCGGACCTGGGACCTGCTTGAAGCGACGCTGAAAGGCGACGCCAAAACGGCGCTCGAACAGTTCAGGACGCAATATGATTCCGGCGCCGATCCCGCCGTCATCCTGCGCGACCTTTTGCAGATCGTTCATTTGCTGACGCGGGTGAAGGCGGCGGGACCGGAAGCGGCGAGCCACGGCGCGGCGGGCGAGGCGGATGCGGCGCGCGCCAGAAAACTCGCCGGCGATCTCGCGATGAACGCGCTGACGCGCGCCTGGTCCTTGTTGATGAAAGGCCTTGTCGAAACGCAGGGCGCGCCCGATCCCGTCGCGGCGGGTGAGGTCGCGCTCATCCGTCTCGCCTACGCCGCCGATCTGCCGACGCCCGATGAAGCGCTTAAAATGCTCGCCGACGGGCGCGGCGTTCCGGCGCTGCGCAGCCCCCGTTCGCCGTCGCGCGGCGGCGCGGGCCCGCAAGCCGCGTATTCCGAACCCGAAACATCCTATCAGCCTGCCGTCGCCGCGCCGGCGCAATCGGGGCCGAAGCTTGAAAGCCTGCTCGATGTCGTCCGCCTTGCGGATTTGAAGCGCGACGCAAAGCTGAAAGTCGAGCTTGAAAGCTATGTGCATCTCATTTCGTTCGAACAGGGGCGCATCGAACTGAGATTGAATGAGCGAGCGCCGTCCGACCTGCCCAATCGTCTGATGCAGAGATTGAAAGACTGGACCGGGCGTCAGTGGGTCGTGTCGGTCAATGCGCAAGGCGCCGGGCGCGAGACGTTGCGCGATGCGCGGACAGCCGAAGCGCTCGCCCATCCGCTCGTCAAGAAGGCGATGGAGGTTTTTCCGGGCGCTGAAATTATCGCGATCCGCGATCCGCGGCCGCAGGAAATTTCGGCGGGCGACATCGCGCCGCCGCTGGAGGATGAAGAAAGCGAATGAAAGATCTCGGCGAATTGATGAAACAGGCCGGCGCCATGCAGGCGAAGCTGAAAGAGGCGCAGGACAAGATCGCCGCGATGGAGGTCGAAGGCCAGTCGGGCGGCGGCATGGTGAAAATCGTCCTCAACGGCAAAGGCTATTGCAGCGCCGTCGCGATCGAGCGCTCCTTGATGAACGCCGATGAAGGCGAGGTGCTGGAGGATCTGATCGCCGCCGCGATCAATGACGCCAAATCAAAACTTGAAGCTGAAGCGGCCGAACAAATGAAATCGGTGACGGCGGGATTGCCTTTGCCGCCGGGCATGAA
>CALAZI010000145.1 GCA_937895955.1 uncultured Alphaproteobacteria bacterium
GCGCGGACAGTCTCGACATCGTCGAGCTGGTCATGGCGTTCGAAGAGGAATTCGATGTCGAGATTCCGGACGACGCCGCCGAAACGATCCAGACGGTCGGCGATGCGATCAAATTCATCACCGAACAAAAAGGCTGAGACGCGCACGGCGCGCATCGCGCCGCCCGCATTGCGGCTGAACGATAGATCCGGGGAGGGTGTTTCGGCGACATGAGGCGCGTCGTTGTCACCGGGCTTGGCATGGTCTCGCCGCTCGCCGCGAATGTCGAGGCGACGTGGCGTCGCCTCCTTGCGTGCGAATCGGGCGCCGGGCGAATTGAAAAATTCGACACAAGCGACCTCTCCTGCAAGATCGGCGCTGAAGTGCCGCGCGCGGACGGTTACGGCGGCGGCGCGGCCGCCGGCGCCGACGCCTTCAACGCCGACGACTATCTGTCGCCCAAAGAGCAGAGGCGGGTCGAAGACTTCATCATCTTCGGCATCGCCGCCGCCGACATGGCGATCAGGGACAGCGGCCTTGAATTTGCGAGCGAAGAAGAAAAAGAGCGCGCCGGCGTTCTGATCGGCTCCGGCATCGGCGGCCTTGACGGCATCGCCAAGCAGACGCTCGTTCTGCATGAACAGGGCGCGCGGCGCGTGTCGCCGTTTTTCATCACGTCGAGTCTTATCAATCTCGTCTCCGGCCAGGTGTCGATCCGTCACGGCCTCAAGGGACCGAACCACGCCGTCGTCACGGCCTGCGCGACCGGCGCGCATGCGATCGGCGATGCGGCGCGGCTGATCGCGCTTGGCGACGCCGACGTCATGGTGGCGGGCGGCGCTGAATCTGCGATCTGTCCGATCGGCTATGCGGGGTTTTGCGCGACGAAAGCGCTGACGACGCATTTCAACGACAATCCCGCCGCCGCCTCGCGTCCCTATGATCGCGATCGCGACGGCTTCCTGATGGGCGAGGGCGCGGGCGTCGTCATTCTTGAAGATTATGAAAAGGCGAAAGCGCGCGGCGCGAAGATGTACGCCGAGATTGTCGGCTACGGATTGTCGGGCGACGCGCACCACATCACGGCGCCGGCGGAGGACGGATCGGGCGGTTATCGCGCGATGAAGATGGCGCTGGCGCGCGCGGGTCTTTCCGCGACCGACATCGATTATGTGAACGCGCACGGCACGTCGACGCCGCTCGGCGATGAAATCGAACTGAAGGCGGTCGAGCGGCTGTTCGGCGGCGACGGCGCCGACAAGCTCGTCATGTCGTCGACGAAATCCTCGATCGGGCATCTTCTCGGCGCGGCTGGCGCGGTCGAGGCGATCTTCTCGATCCTCGCCATCAGGGACGGGATCTGTCCGCCGACGCTCAATCTCGACAATCCGACGGTTGAGACGCGAATCAATCTCGCGGCCAAGGCGCCGGTCAGGAAAACCGTCAATGTCGCGCTCTCCAATTCCTTCGGATTCGGCGGCACCAACGCCAGTCTGGTCGTGCGCCGCGTTGACGGCTAGACTTCCGCCGGCTGGATTTTTCAGGAGCGCGGAATGAGAGCGGGCGAGCGTGGCGGCGCGGTGAGGTCTTTTCTCATTTTCCTGTCGGGGCTCTTCGCGCTTGTCTTCGTTGCGGCCGGCGTCGGCGGCTATTTCGCCTGGCGCGAGATGACGCGGCCCGGCCCGCTTGCGGAAGACGCCGTCGTCCTGTTCGAACCCGGCACGTCCGTCGCGACGATGGCCGAACAGCTCCAGTCCGCCGGCGCCGTCCGCTATCCCGAGCTTTTCCGCGCGACGGTGCGCGTGCGCGGCGACGGCGGCGCTCTGAAAGCGGGCGAGTATCGAATTCCGGCGCGCGCCTCCGTCAACGACATCATCGATCTTCTCGTCGAGGGAAAAAGCATCCTTCATTATCTGACGGCGCCGGAAGGGCGCACGACGCAACAGATCCTTCGGCTTATCGCGGAAAACGACGCGCTTGTCGGCGACGTCACGCTGATGCCGACGGAAGGCTCGCTGCTTCCCGAAACCTACGCCTTCACCCGCGGACGCAGCCGCGACGATCTCATCCGCGACATGATGAAGGCGCAGGGCGCCGTCATCGACGAACTTTGGCGCAATCGCGCGACGGATCTCCCCTTTTCGACGCCGGATGAGGCGATCATTCTCGCGTCCATTGTCGAGAAGGAAACCGGCGTCGCCGAAGAGCGCCCGCTGATCGCCGCGGTCTTCGTCAATCGTCTCAAAAAGCGCATGCGTCTTCAGTCCGATCCGACGGTGATTTACGGCCTTACGGGCGGCGAGCCTCTGGGACGCGGCCTCCGGGTCAGCGAGCTTGAACGCGCGACGCCCTACAACACCTATGTCATTCCCGGCCTGCCGCCGACGCCGATCGCCAATCCCGGGCGCGCTGCGATCGAGGCGGTGCTCAATCCTGAGGAATCGAACGCGCTCTATTTCGTCGCCGACGGCACGGGCGGGCACGTCTTCGCCGCGACGCTCGCCGATCATAATCGCAATGTCGCCGAATGGCGCCGCATCGAGCGCGCGCAGCGCGAAGAAGGCTGAAGCGATGGCGCTCTCCTCGATGACCGGCTTTGCGCGCGCGGAAGGCGCGCTCGGGGAAACGCGCTGGGTTTGGGAAATCAAAAGCGTCAACGGGCGCGGGCTTGAGCCGCGCTTTCGCCTGCCGCCCGGATATGATTTTCTCGAACTCGATTTGCGCAAGGCGCTGTCGGAGAAATTCTCGCGCGGTTCGTTCAACGCCTTTCTGTCGCTGAAAGGCGCCGCCGTCGAAGGCGCCTTCGTCGTCAATCGCGCCGCGCTTTCAAGCGCGATCAAGCTGGTCGAAGAAATTCGTCTCGCCGTTGATTGCGACAAGCCGCGCCCCGAAGGGCTTCTTGCGCTCAGAGGCGTCGTCGAACAGGAATCGGCGCTTGACGATGAAGACGCGCGCGCCGCGCTCGCCGCCGCTCTCAAAAAAAGTTTTGAGGATGCGCTTGCGCTGCTGGCGCATGCGAGGCTGAGCGAAGGCGCGGCGATCGGCGCGCTCATCTCTTCGCAGCTTGATGCGATTTCGCGCCTGACCGCGGACGCGCGCGCGAACGCTGAGGCCGCGCCCGCCGCGATCCGCGCGCGGATCGCGGCGCAGCTTGCCGACCTTCTCGCCGGTTCGATCGACGAGGCGCGCCTCGCCGAAGAGGCCTCGATGCTCGCCCTTCGCGCCGATATTCGCGAGGAGCTTGACCGCCTCGACGCCCATGTCGAGGCGGGGCGCGCGCTGGTCGCCAAGGGCGGCGTCATCGGCCGCAAGCTCGATTTCCTGACCCAGGAATTTAACCGGGAAGCAAACACGTTGTGTTCTAAGGCGCAGGATATGGCGCTGAAGCGGATCGGGCTCGATCTTAAAGGCGTCATCGACCAGATGCGCGAACAGGTCCAGAATTTGGAATAGAGATGACAGTCGACGCCACCAAGGTTGACCGACGCGGACTGATGTTCGTCCTGTCGAGCCCGTCGGGCGCCGGCAAGACGACGCTCGCCGAACGCCTTCTCAAGAACGATCCTAAGATCAATCTTTCGGTTTCGGCGACGACGCGCCCGCCGCGTCCGGGCGAGGTCGAAGGCGAGGATTATTATTTCGTCACCGAGGAAAAATTCCGCGCCATGCGGGACAAGGGCGAATTTCTCGAATGGGCGAATGTCTTCGGCAATTATTACGGCACGCCGCGCGCGAAGGTCTTCGACCAGCTGAAGCTCGGCAACGACGTTCTCTTCGACATCGACTGGCAGGGCGCGCAGCAGCTTGATGCGGTCGCCGGCGGCGACGTCGTCAAGGTGTTTATCCTGCCGCCCTCGCGCGCTGAACTTGAGCGGCGCCTGCGCGCGCGCAATCAAGACCCTGAAGA
>CALAZI010000146.1 GCA_937895955.1 uncultured Alphaproteobacteria bacterium
CCGCCGGCGACGCCGATCGCCGCCTTTTCGAGCGCGCCGTAAGGGGCGGCGCGCGTGGGGTCCATGCTTGCTATGCGCAAATCTGTGAGCAGGCGGTCGAGCATCAGCGCAATTCCGAAGGCTTTGACCTTCGCTATAGCCCGATTGGCCCGGCCTCGCCATTCGCGTCATTGGGGCGGAGACATGCGGATTTTACGGATAATCCCCGCTCCCTTTGATGGCTTGAATCGAGGCTGCATGCGGGTCGTCGCGTTTTTGTCCGTATTTTGCGGATTCCTTGTTTGGACGAAAATTTTCCCGCATTCGGGAATCCTCAACAAGGCCCGCGCCGTCGTTCCCGAACGGATCAGCCGCGCCGATCAGTTCGCATATTTCACCATGTCAAAGAGCCGCGCGCGGGTTTGGCCGAGCGCAATTGCGATTTGTTTGTCGCAAAAACAAGAATGGCGGCCGCGCGAAAAGCGGGGCCGCCAGAAAGGGAAAGCATGGGGCTGAACGGGCCGTGCGCGCAAGCGACCGGCGGCTGCAATGTCGCGGCGCGCGCCCGTATTTGTCGCCAAGCTGTCCGCAAATGTGAGCGCGCGCTCACATCGCGCCGCGCGTCGAGGGTCGCCCGCGTTCGCCGGCAGGTCAGGCGCCATGCGCCCGATGATTGGCCCTGTTCCAGCTATCATGAAAGGAAGAAGGAATTCGGCCGGCCGATCAACGTTCCGCCAGAAGACCGGATACCCGTTCATCTCGGCGAGCGTTGACGGTGCATTGCGCCGTCGGCTTAATGCACCCTACTTGCTGCAGAAGCAGCTGGTATTGATTTTGAGTTTGCACAGAAGGCGGCTGGTTGGGCGCAACGTGAAGCAGGCACGAGCAGGCCAGAATTTGGTCAACCTGGTTTTCCGTTCCCGAATTCACCATTGGGGGCTGAAGGATTTTATGGTAACGATCCGCGAGACTATTTCGACTCTTTGAGAGGTTTGAATTATGCGCAAAATTGTCGATAGAGGTCGCATTCTCGGCGTGAAAGAGTTTGTAGCTGCGGGCATTATTACTTTTATTCCGGGTTGCAATGAGCTCTGTAAAAACGACGAGCTATCGCGAATTAATTCCCCAAATGAACAACGGTCTATTGTAATTTTTGTGCGCGATTGCGGAGCAACAACCAGTTGGTCATGGCAAGCATCACTCGTTCAGGGCAGCAAACGACTACCGAACAAGCCTGGTAATGTGTTGATAACTGCGGGCTCTTCTAAATCGGACCAATGGGAAGTCGAATGGAAAGCAAATAATAGAGTTATTTTTACCTTGCCCGCAGGGATCGAAGTTCGACAACAAATTAAAAAAGTAGGCGACGTCGAGGTTGCTTATTATGTGCGTACAGAGTGAAGTGCTTCATAAGTTATTTATTATTGCCATAGTGTCCAGCCCTATTGTTATGGGCCAATTTTTTGTAGAGATTCCGGGACTGGCGGGCGGATGTGGTTGTATTGCTTCCGCCAGATTCCGATGACGGTTCTGGCCTGCTCGACAGTTGAGAACCATTCCGCATTCAGCACTTCCCGTCGCAGCGTGCCGTTAAAGCGCTCATTGTATCCATTCTCCCATGGGCTACACCCGGCAGATCTGGCTCGGCGATATCGGGCTCTATCACTACAAGGCGCGCGCCTATAACCCCGAGACGGGCCGCTTCATGCAGCCCGACCCCATCGGATACGCCGGCGGCATGAACCTATACGCCTATGTCGGGAATGATCCGATCAACCGAATCGACCCGACGGGGCTGCAGCCATTTGATGATGAAATTATTGTTCGAGCCATTCGCAACAATAGAGACTTCGGAATCGGACCGATCAGTTTTGCCGATTTTGATTCCGATCTGGGTAATGCCAGTTTTGAACCCGAATTGCCGGAAAAACGGCAGTGTACGCCTGAACCCGAAAAGAAAAAGGCGCGGTTCAACAAACCAGGCGTTGGCTTGCCCGAAGTTGTCAATACTGGCACTCCAACGGCAGCCTCACAGGCGGGAAGGGCCGCTGCAGGAGCGACAAAAGTAAATCCGGTCGTTGCCGTTTTATCCGCTTTCCTCGCAATTCCGAGCGATACGCGGCACGACGTCTATATTAACCACTATACGACCGACGCTGGCCGTATCGGCATTAAGAGTTCCGGATTTATTTCGCCGAGCGCCGACGGTAAAGTTTATCTTACGCCTGACGTTTATTCTTCTGGAACGACAGCGCGAGATAAACTTGCCTTACGCTATACGCCAGTGGGATACTACAGATTGCCGTCTCGCGATGCCCAACCGTTATCGCCACCATCACCTGTTACTTCCGCAAATGGTCAAAATGGGGGAGGAACTGAAGTGACAACGAACCACCCGGTTCCAACAACTAACGCAGTATTCGTGCCAATATGCGAGTAAAACGCGACTATCTAGTAGTCTATGATTACCAGACAGGGGGCGTCTGGGCCATTATTGCGGCTTCGTCAGTAGACGAAATTGTTCGACGGTTTCCAGAGTTGCAGATCGTTGAACACCGCCCTTCATGGTTGGATGAAAAATGGTACGAACAAATTAGATCAAAAAATTATTATGACATAGACAACATTCCTTCAAATTCTTGGTTGGGTAAACTCGATAAGACGAGACCGTGATAGCGCAGCCGGGTTTGTCGGCTTCAAGCTGTACAAGAACGGTAATCGCCTGACTGACCCGACCCCTTTGAACGCAGCCGGTTTGACCTAGTACAACTGGCTGCATCAAAGGAGGAAAGGATGTCGGGAAAGCGCTATTCTCAATTGAAACCGCAATTGAACGCTGTAACTTTTTTGCGATTTCGCAATTTGCCCTTCAAATATTTGAGGTGGGCCTTTTCAAGCTGTGCTATTGGTGCCCGCGTTTACAATTTTAACCGCCCGCTATTGAGTGGGGCCACGCCTTGTGCACTCTAAAGATGACGCCGCATTATTTCACGGCGAGCTTGGATTCAATAACTTCTGACCTGCCACTGAGATTTCATCCGGCGGCGGTTAGAGCCTCGGCGTTGTTTACGCCTTGCGGCGCGGGTTGAGCAACAGGCGAGCGGCGGAGCTGGTCTGGGTTGCGCAGCCGATCGCCTGTTGCGGTGAGTGAGGCGGCGTAGGCCGCCGGTGTTTTGTAGCCGAGCGAGGAATGAGGCCGTGCGGCGTTATAATCGGCGACCCATTCGCGAAGCTTCTGACGGGCGTGGTCGAGGCCGTGGAACAGGCTTTCATTGAGCAGCTCGTCGCGCATTCGCCCGTTGAATGATTCGCAGAAGCCGTTCTGCATCGGCTTGCCGGGCGCGATGTAATGCCATTCGATCTTGTTCTCCTTCGTCCATGCGAGGATAGCGTTGGAGGTGAGTTCGGTTCCGTGATCCGACACAATCATGCCGGGCTTGCCGCGCCGTTTGATGACGGCGTCAAGCTCGCGCGCGACGCGTACGCCGGAGATCGACGTGTCGGGAACAGCGGCCAGACATTCGCGCGTCACGTCATCGACGATGTTGAGAATGCGAAAACGCCGTCCGCAGGCGAATTGGTCGTGCACGAAATCCAGCGACCAGCGGGCGTTCGGTCTCGCTTCGACGATGATCGGCACCCGCGTTCCAACGGCGCGTCGTCTGGCGCGGCGCTTCCTGACGGTCAGCCCTTCTTCCCGATAAAGCCGGTAGATGCGGTTGACGCCTGACGGCTCGCCGTCAACGACGCTCGAATACGACCCTGCGGGACGGCTGAAGCGCTATGCGGTGACGGGCGGGTCGACCCAGCGCTATCTGTACGCCGGCGACCAGCTGATCGCCGATTACAATGACGCCGGCGCGAGCGGGCGGCGTTACGTGCCGGGCGCCGGGGTCGACGAAACGCTCATCCAGTATGAATCGACCGGCGGGCTTACGAACAAGCGCTGGCTGGTCCAGGACGCGCGCGGCAGCCTGATCGCGGTTACCGGCTCTACGGGCTCGGCCTCCTACAAGAACCAATACGATCCTTACGGCGTTCCCGCCTCAACCAACGCCGGGCGCTTCGGCTACACCGGGCAGATCTGGCTCGCCGATATCGGCCTCTATCACTACAAGGCGCGCGCCTATAACCCCGAGACGGGCCGCTTCATGCAGCCCGACCCCATCGGATACGCCGGCGGCATGAACCTATACGCCTATGTCGGGAATGATCCGATCAACCGAATCGACCCGACGGGGCTGCAGCCATTTGATGATGAAATTATTGTTCGAGCCATTCGCAACAATAGAGACTTCGGAATCGGACCGATCAGTTTTGCCGATTTTGATTCCGATCTGGGTAATGCCAGTTTCGAACCCGAATTGCCGCCGAAGCAACTGGAAAAAGACTGCACGACGATCACCGGCTCTCGAATCCCAACTTGTGAGGGTGAGGGAGATGAAACCAGTATTAAAATGTGCTTTATCGCGCAAGGTACAGCCAGTTTCGGGGCACAAGTGGGAATCGAAAGGTCAAGACTTGGAGGTCTGGCTACCGGGCAAGCATATCTCGATGCGAATTCATTTCGATTTACATTCGGAACAAAAGGGTCTGAGCTGTATTCATCTCAAGGCATGGGGTTGGGATTAAGTACCATTGCTCCAACTTCAACCGGTTTTATAACTTGGGGCGGTTGGTATGAGCGTACAGGCTCGGTCGGGCGTGTTAACCCAACTGAAACAGCATTGGCAAACCAAGATTTTGAATTCACTTGGCAACCTAACAGCATGGATTTCGTGGGTCTCAGCGCTGGTGCTTCGTTTCTATTTGGAGCACATCTAGAAATCGGAGTACTATCTGTTGATGAGAATCAAGCTTGTCCAGTAGTGGGCGAATAGGGAAGTTTACATGAAAAAGACCGTGTTAATTGGGCCTAGCGTGATCACGGCGCTATTTTTGATTTATTTCGTAGCGGCTCCAATCTTGATAGGCCTCGAATCAAAAAGCGGTCTCTATTCCATAGCCTACAGAATTTTGAGTATTTTCATGTTTGGTGTTTGGGTGGTGTGGCCGATGATGATGTCGCGGTCACTCGGTCCGAGCATACATAATGCGACCACGAGGCAACCCGTTTTCTTTGCAGCCTCAACAATTACAATCATATTCTTGTTTTCGTTTGTTCCTTGGCTTTTCCTAATGAGTATGCGGCCGATTAAGGAAACGGAAGTGCTTTTCGCATTAATCACGACGCTTGCGGGAATTGCGTTACCGCTTGTCTTTCTACTCGCCTCAAAGCATCTAAATGACGCCGAGGTAGAGCTTTCGATCGCGCAACCGAGATATTTGCTCACAGTAATGGCGTTACTTTACTTGCCTATTGGTGTTTGGTGGCTCTGGCCAAGGATTAAGAATGTCAGAGTGGCTAATAATCTAGAATTTTCTTGAAAATTTTCAAATCACCTCGCGGCTGACGAGCCTTGTCAAAGATCTGAACGGCACGACGCATGATCTGACGCAGACCTTCACCCACAATCCGGCGGGCGGGATCGTTTCTTTCGCCGCCGGCGCGTCTTTCACCGGGCCGACATAGCGGATCTTACCGCCGGCGACGCCGATCGCCGCGTTTTCGAGCGCGCCGTACGGGGCGGCGCGCGCGGGGTCCATCGTTGCGACGCGAAGATCTGTCAGAAGGCGGTCGAGCATCAGCGCAATTCCGAAGGCTTTGACCTTCGCTATAGCCCGATTGGCCCGGCCTCGCCATTCGCGTCATTGGGGCGGAGACATGCGGATTTTACGGATAATCCCCGCTCCCTTTGATGGCTTGAATCGAGGCTGCATGCGGGTCGTCGCGTTTTTGTCCGTATTTTGCGGAAGTCGCGTGGGCGCGGAGATTCAACCCGGCGCTGATCGCGCCCCGGCGCGCGTTTGGCGTTCTCAAACGGATCAGCCGCGCCGATCAGTTCGCTTTCTTCACACTGTCAAAGAGCCGAACAGGCTGACGCCTTTCCAATTCCTCTAACTGGCGACGCGGCCCGCGCATTCAAGCAACGATTTTGGAGAATCGTCATCCGCGAATTCTCCGCTTTGGAGAAATGCTGCTCGA
>CALAZI010000147.1 GCA_937895955.1 uncultured Alphaproteobacteria bacterium
TCGTCAACGCTGACAGCCCCCGACGCTGCGATGACCATATCGCTCGGCGCATAATGGCGCGCCATGAAGGACCTGAGCCGCTCGCTTGTGTGAGACCGCACGGCTTCAATCGAACCGAGAATGGGCCGCCCCAGAGCGTGATCGCCGAAGCACAGCGACTGGATGACGTCCATCACGGCGTCGTCAGGCGCATCGGCCGCCTCGCCGATTTCCTGCACGACGACTTCGCGTTCTTTCGCAAGTTCGTCTTCGTCAAACAGGGGCGCGGTCAAGATGTCGGCGAGAATTTCAAACGCCAGCGCGATGTCCGCCTTGAGCACGCGCGCATAATAGCCGGTCTTGCTGTAGCCGGTGCTGGCGTTGAGATATCCGCCGACATTTTCAATGTCTTCGGCGATCTGGCGCGCCGTGCGGGCGGCGGTGCCCTTAAACGCCATGTGTTCCAGAAGATGCGCAACGCCGTTTTCCTCCGGCGCTTCGTCGATTGCGCCGGCGCGCACCCATATGCCGACAGCGGCGCTTTCAAGCCCGTCCATCGGATCAACCCAAACCCGAACGCCGTTATTCAGCTTGATGAGTTCAGCCATATCCCGCGCAATCAATGAAATCGACTGCGCGAAAGGACGATATCGCGGATCGCCGAGACGTCGGCGGGCGCGTCAATCACCGTTTCACGCCTTGAAAAAAGATCGGCGTAATGGTCGGGGAGCGCCGGATGAACGCCGCTCGCGGCGATAACGGCGTCCGGGAATTTCGCCGGATGCGCGGTCGCCAGCACAACCGCCGGTCCTTTGACGGCGCCTTGGGCGCGCATCTTGCCGAGCGCGACGAGGCCGACCGCCGTATGCGGATCGATCAGGCGTTCGCAGGTTTCCCACATGGCGCGGATCATCTCGGCGACTTCCTTTTCTTCTGCTCGCTCCGCGCAAAAATCGTCAGCGATTCTTTTAACGATCGCGGGCGCAAGCGTCATCCGGCCGTCCCGCTCGAATTGGCGCATCAGCCCTGACAAGGCTTCAGCGTCCCGCTCAAGCGCATCGAAGAGCAGCCGCTCGAAATTCGACGCGACCTGAATATCCATTGACGGCGAGGATGTCGGCCGCGCCCTCGACGGCTCATAAATCCCGGTCCGGATGACGCGGCGCATAATGTCGTTTTCATTGACGGCGACGCCTAGCCTGCCGAGCGGGAGACCCATTCGCTTTGCGACATAGCCGGCGAACACGTCGCCGAAATTGCCGGTCGGAACAATGAAAGAGGCGGGCGACTTCAAGGCGCCTGTCGCCGTGAAATAGTAAACGGTCTGGATCGCCAGGCGAACCCAATTGATCGAATTGACGCCGCCAAGATCAACCTTCTGCGCAAGGCGCGCATCAGCGAACAGCTCTTTGACGATGCGCTGGCAGTCGTCAAAGGAGCCCGCAACAGCGATATTGACGATGTTGTCTGCGCTGACAGTCGTCATCATCCGCCGCTGCACGTCCGAAATCCTTCCCTTCGGATGCAGCATGAAGACTTCAGATTTGGCCGATCCGGCGAAAGCGGCGATCGCGGCGCCGCCAGTGTCGCCGGACGTCGCGCCGATTATCGTCTTACCGCGCACCGCATCCTTCAGCGCCCAATCATAGAGTTGGGCGAGCAGACGCATCGCGACATCCTTGAACGCCAGGGTCGGCCCATGAAACAGTTCAAGGAGGAAATCTTCCTCGCCAAGCCGGCGCAAAGGAACGGTTTGCGGCGCGTCAAAGGGCGCATAAGCGGCGGCGGCCATCTCGCGCAGCGCGCTTTTTGAAAGTTCATCGCCGGCGAAAAGCGCGACGATTTCGGTCGCTGCGTCGCGAAACTCCAATCCGGAAATTCGGCCTATCTCTTCCGGCGCCAGCCGCGGCCAGGCGTCGGGAACATAAAGCCCGCCGTCCGACGCAAGGCCGCTCAAGAGCGCGTCGCGAAATCCAATCGGCGCCGAGCGCCCGCGTGTTGAAATATAGCGCATCAGTTCGGCAGGTCACAGATGAGATATTTGTGATCGTAAAGGGCGCCGATCAGCAGTTTGCCGCCCGCAACCGCGGCGACGGTCGATGTCGAAATGCCGCCGCCATTGTCTGAATAGACTTCCGTGACCGATCCGCCGTCGCCGACGCCGTCCGCATAACGAATGACAAGTGACGGCGCCAGAATGTTTTCATTGCGCTCCACGACGGGCAAAGCGAGAGGCTTCGGCAGCGCGCCGATCCATACCGCGCCGTCCCAGGCGACCGTGAGGTTGTCCGGCGCAGCCGGAAGCTGCCGGATGTGAGCGAGCGTCAACGCGCCCGAGCGAAGATCGCGGTCATAAATTCTGAGCGCCTGTCCTGACGACTCAGCGACATAAAGCCGCGTTCCGCGCTGATTAAGCGCGACGCCGTTTGCAAACCGGAGGTTCTCCGCCGCGACGCGCGTTGTCACGCCGTCAAAATAAAAGACGGCGCCCGTCGGCGAGCGGGAAAGAAACTGAAATCGCCCGAGCAGCGAATTGCGGCCGGCGTTGACGTCATTCGTCACATAGAAGCTGCGCGGGCCGACCGCCGCTACATCATTGAGGCTTGTGAAGCGCCGCTCGACGATCGATTCGAGATGCACGAGATCGCCATGCGGTCTGACGTCGAAAATCTCGATCGACTTCGCCGCCTCGTTGACGACGAAAAGGCGGCGCGTATCGCCGTCCTCGAAATAGCTGAGCCCGAGCGGCCTGAACTTCTCCGGCGCGCCGCCGGTCCGATCGCGCCAATTATCGCTGTCGAGGGGGTCGCCGACGACGATCGAGTATATCGCGCCGCGCGCCGCCTCTCCGGCCCGCCGATCGAGCGACGAGACATAGGCTCTTCCCAGCGCAGATGCGATTTCAATGTCCTCAGGCCCGGCGACGCCCGACACCGGCAAGCAAACCCCGTCGAAACGGTCCTCAATCACCGCGAAATGGTTGAATTTAAAGAGGGTGAAGACGATGGAGCCGCCGACCACCATGAGGAGCAGGGTAAGCCCCCCTGCGAGCAGCGATATGCGCATTTCCAACCTTAACCGACGCCTAGTCACCCGATTCTGCGGCGGGACCTTAGAACCTCGCCGGCGCTCGCGCCAGCGCCCACAGGCGCGGGGTTGCGTTTCCCGGGACTTGGGATTATAGGCCGCGCTCTTTTCAGAACTCACCGCGCGGAGAGCGCAAAAGGCGTCGCCATGAAAAAGGGCATCCACCCCGATTACCACACGATCAAGGTCGTCATGACGGACGGAACCTCTTTCGAAACGCGCTCAACCTACGGCGAGCCGGGCGCGACCCTTTCGCTCGATATCGACCCGCTCAGCCATCCGGCCTGGACCGGCGGCCCGGCGAAGCTCGCCGATCGCGGACAGGTTTCAAAATTCCAGCAGAAATTCGGCGCGTTCGGGCTCAAAAAGAGCTGATCGCCGTTCGATCGCTCTCAACCGCGACGACCGCCGAACGCATCGAGCAGCGCGCGCTGTTGCGCGGCCGCGTCGTTTGCGACGCTTTCCTTCTCGCCGCCGCTGAAGAGATCGCGGTCTAGGCGGGAAATGCGGTCATAAAGCTGGCTTGCGCCTTCGATGAGAGCCAGCAATTTGTTGGGCAACTCGCCGCTCAGGAGATCGCTTGGCGACTTGTCGCGCGAACCGAGCCTGTATTTCGACTCTGAGGCCTCCGTCACCGACATGTCCCCTTCGCGCACCGCGCGCAACACAAGGAGCCACGAGGCGATCTGCATCAGCTGGGTCGTCAGGCGCATCGAAGCGCCCGCATAGGATAACGCCGCCGACCGGCTGAGGGATTTCGAAGCCTCCCGCCCTTCCCCATCGAGATAGTTGGCGGTTTCCTCGACTAACGACATTCCTTCGCGAAAGGTTCGCGCAAAGACCTCCGACTGGACGAATGTCATCGCGCCAGAGCAGTCGGTCGAATTCTTTTCGGCGATTTCCATCAATTATCCGTCCCGCACCTTAGTCCAAGTTGCCGAACCGAGCTGTCGGTGACAACAACAAAAGGGTTAACAAGAGCGCCAAGGCGGCAAACCCGCCGCGGCGTAAGGCGTTTGAGCAACCCACATGCCAGCAACCTCCAAGCGAAAACCGACGCGCCAAAGGGTCCTCGGGGTAGATGGATGCCGGGCCGGGTGGATCATGGCGGAACGGATCCTCCAGACAGGCGAAATCCGCGCCGAGATATTCCCCGACTGGCTCTCAATTCTGGATGGTCCCGGCGAAGGGGCGCGCGCCGTCATCGTCGACATGCCGATCGGCCTTGCCGAGATCGGCCGGCGAGCGTGCGAACAGGAAGCGCGGCGGCGGCTCGGCGCGCGACGCGCCAGCGTCTTTTCCTCCCCATCAAGGCCGATGCTCGCCTTCAGTTCATATGCGGCGGCGAACGCTTTCGGAAAAGCGCAAGGCGCAGGCCTCTCGCGTCAGAGCTGGAACATCGCGCCGAAGATCAAAGAGATCGACTCGATCATAACGCCGCAAATGCAGGATCGTATCGGCGAAGGGCATCCGGAACTCGCCTTCGCCCGTCTCACCGGCGCGCCCTGTCGATTTTCCAAGAAGACGGCCGAGGGACGCACTGAACGTCGCCGGGCGCTGATCGCCGCCGGCTTCGACACGATAGACTTGATCGCCGACGATCTTCGCTCGCGTCATGCGTGCAAATCAGACTGGGCGCTTGACGATCTCTACGACGCGCTGGTCCTGACTTTGACGGGAGAGGCGCGTCTCAACGGCCATGCGTGGCGGCTTGGCGACAGCGCGCGCGACTTGCGCGGCTTGAAGATGGAAATCTGGGCCTAGAGCTTGAACAATTTCTCCGCCGCCGAGCGCGTCGAGTCGCGTGACGCGATCGCCGCTTCACAGCGGGAAACTTCCGCCTTCAGCGAAGCGATGCGTTCCTGGAGATCGCCGACGGACATTGTCGACAAATCCTGTTTGCCGATTTTTTCAAGCGTCAGATCCGGCGTCTCGCGGGGACGATCGTCTTCCATCTCCCTCTCCCTTGAATGCGTTGCTGAACCTGCGAAATTGGGCGCGACGGATCAAGAGCGGACGACAAGAGGACGGGCGGTGAAAGCGATTGAAATCTCGACGCCGGGGGGACCTGAAGTGCTGCGGCTAGTCGACCGCTCGGTCCCTGCGCCGGGCGACTTCGAGGTTCGCATCAAAGTCGCCGCCGCCGGCGTCAACCGCCCGGAAATCCTGCAGCGCATGGGGCTCTATCCGCCGCCGCCCGGCGCGAGCGACTTGCCGGGCCTTGAAGTCTCAGGCGTCGTTGACGCGCTCGGCCCGTCCGTCTCGCGCTGGAAGAGGGGCGATCGCGTCTGCGCGTTGCTGACAGGAGGCGGTTACGCCGAGTTCGCGCTGGCGCATCAAGGCTCGTGTCTGCCGATCCCGGGCGGCGTCGACCTGATCGAGGCCGCGGGTCTTCCTGAAACGACGTTCACGGTCTGGGCGAACGCATTTGACGACGCGGAACTGAAGCCCGGCGAGACCTTGCTTGTTCATGGCGGCACCAGCGGCATCGGCGTAACCGCGATAACGCTGGCGAAGGCGTGGGGCTCGAAAGTTTTCGCAACCGCTTCAAGCGAAGAAAAGCTGAAGGCGATCCGCGGGCTTGGCGCGGATGCGGCTTTCAACTACGCGACGGAAAACTGGGAAGAGGAAATCAAGACGCTTGGCGGCGCCGATGTCGTTCTCGACATGACGGGCGGCGATTTCGTCGCGCGCAATCTCGAAGCGCTCAATCCCGGGGGTCGTCACGTTTCGATCGCGATGCTTCGCGGCGCGAACGCCGAGATCAACATCTTTCAGATCATGCGCAAGCGCCTGCGCCTTTCGGGCTCGACCATGAAGGCCCGCCCGTTCGCGGAGAAGGCCAGGCTCGCCGCGGCGATTGAGGAGCGGGTCTGGCCGCTATACGGGTCAGGGCGGCTTGCGCCGGTCACCGACCGAATTTTTCCCCTGGCGGAAGCCGCGGAAGCCCATCGGCGGATGGAAGCCGGCCGCCATGTCGGCAAAATCCTCCTGAAAATTGACGGATAGACGCTTGGCCTCAACCGCCTTTCAGCCTATATAGCGCTCCCAATGCGCCTATGGCGCAGCGCTTTCCCCCAAAAATTCGAGGGTTAGCGCGGCTCCCGCCGAAAATCGGGACGCCGGACAAGAGCTGTTTTTGGAGAACCGCCACGATGACCGACAAGCCGTTGATGCCGCTCGCCACCGCCGTTTGGCTGATCGACAACACGTCGCTTTCCTTTGACCAGATCGCGGATTTTTGCCGGCTGCACGCCCTGCAGGTCAAAGGCATCGCCGACGGCGACGTCGCCGCGGGCGTTCGCGGGATCAACCCGATCACGAACAACCAGCTGACGCGCGAGGAACTCGACAAGGCGCAGGCCGATCCTGAATACAGGATGCAGCTTTCGCGACCGAAGACGCTCGTCGCCGAGAAAACGCGCAAGGGTCCGCGTTACACGCCGGTCTCGAAACGCCAGAATCGTCCAGACGCCATTCTATGGATGGTCCGCAATCATCCGGAAGTTTCCGACGCGCAAATCGCAAAGCTGCTCGGAACGACGAAATCGACGATCCAGTCTGTCCGCGATCGCACTCACTGGAACTCGCAGAACATCACGCCGCAGGATCCGGTCGGCCTCGGACTGTGCAGCCAGGTCGATCTCGATAATCTGGTGCGCAAGGCGGCGGCGCGCAAAGCCAAGCTGGCGCCGGCGACAGCCGACGCCGGACCAACGCTGAAACCGGCCGCGGAAACGACGGCGCCGCAACAGGAAGAGGAGCCGGAAGAGCGCGAAAAACCGATCGATCTCGACAAGGTTTTCGCCAATCTTGGCGGCGGCTCGAAATCCGACGCCTCCGATCGCGACGCGAACGCCGACCACGACCGGGATCGCTAGCGCGTCGCCGCGTCAGTCGGATTTCTTTTCCTCGTAATCGGCGGCGGCGCTTCTGACGAGACGCCCGCCATCGACATAAACGGTTTGGCCCGTAATGTAGGAAGCGGCCGGCGATGCAAGGAAAAAGGCGGTTTCCGCCACCTCTTCGGGGTCGCCGATGCGATGCAGCGGCACGGTTTCCCTCGCCGATTTGAAGTCGAAATCCCGCATGTAATCGGTCTTGATGGCGCCGATGCCGACAGCGTTAACGCGGACGCCGTATTTAGACATGGCGAGCGCGACCGCTTTGGTGAGCTGGTGCAGGCCGCCCTGCGCGACGGCGAAGGCGACGCGATCCGGCGCGACCGTCACCGCTTCGACAGAGAGGATGTTGACGATCGTCGCGCTCGAGCGATCCTCGACCGAGGCGTCCAATTGTTTCTTGAACTGGCGGCATGCGGCCTGATTCAACAAAAACGCACCGCGCAGATTCGCCGAAATCGCCGCGTCAAACCTGTCCTCCGACAATTCGAGAAAATCATCGCTGTCGACATCCATCGTCGCGTTAATGAGGACGTCGACCTGGCCGTAAGCTTCAAGCGCTTCGGCGATGATGTTATGCACGGCGAGCTTGTTTGAAATTCCCGCCGTCACAAAGGCCGCCTCGCCTTTGGCCGAGAGTTCTTCGGTCAACGCCCGAAGCGTTTCCTCATCCTCGTCGGCGAGAACGACGCGGTCTCCATCTTCGATAAAGCGGCGCGCGCAGGCGGCGCCGATCGCCGAGGCTGCGCCAGTGATAATGACAGAGCGGTTCGCCATGCTGCTTCATCCGAGAGATCGCGCCCGCGAGCGCCGAAAAAAGTTAAGCGCCTTCCGTGACGGAAGGCGCCATGATTCAGATTTCAGTCTTTCATCAGACCTGATCGGGCGGCCCGTGTCGAAGTCGCTCAATCTGGTCTTTTATCTTCAGCTTCAGGCGCTTCAGCTCGTGTACTCGCGTGTCATCCGGATAGGGGTGCTTCATTTCCGACATCAGCATCGTCTCTAGTTCCTGATGCCGCTGATTGAGTGACTGCAAGTGTGCCTTAAGCGCCATATTCTAACCTCCTTGGTTAGGCTGCAGACGACGAATTACACCATAATCCGGACCGGCTTGTCGACTAATTCCGGGCGCTATTTCATTAACCACGGCGCTTTGCAGCCCGTTCCCAAAAGTAGTAAATCATGCCCGCCAAGCTTTTGAGATAATTGTGAATTCGCCCCGTCGCATCATCGTCGCCGTGACCGGCGCCTCAGGCGTCATCTACGGAAAACGCTGTCTTGAGGCGCTGAAAGCCGCCGGCGTCGAAACGCATCTCGTCGTCAGCCGGGCCGCGGAGATGACGCTCAAATACGAGCTCGACCTGAAAGCCTCCGATCTCGAATCGCTCGCGTCGAAACGATATTCGGCGACGGATCTGGGCGCGCCGGTATCGTCGGGCTCTTTCCGGACTGACGGCATGATTATCGCCCCCTGCTCCGTCAAGACCATGTCGGAGATCGCAACAGGCGTCACATCTACTCTCGTCAGCCGGGCGGCGGATGTCATTTTGAAAGAACGACGACGCCTAGTCCTGATGGTGCGCGAGACGCCGTTTCATCTCGGCCATCTCCGCACCATGACGGCTCTTACGGAAATGGGCGCCGTCATCGCGCCGCCATTGCCGTCTTTTTATATCGAGCCCAAAACCGTCGACGAACTCGTTGATCAGTCCGTCGGCCGCGTTCTTGATCTTTTCGACATCGACTCCCCGCTTGTCCGCCGCTGGGGGATCGATCTTGAAAAAGGATCGCGCTCCTGATCGTCGCAACGTCATTCTGGGACTGGTCGTTGAGCGTTTACGGCAAAGGCGGCGTTGCGCCGAGGCTGCTGCGCCTGCAGGACGAGCACGGTCTCAACGTCAATCTTCTTCTCTGGTGTCTTTGGTGCGGCGTTCATTTTGAAGAGCCGCCGGAGATCGTCATCAGAAAAGCGGTCGATCTCACCGGCGGATGGAACAAGGATGTGACAGCGCGGCTTCGCGCGGCGCGGCGCGCGCTCAAATCTGCGCCGTCCGGCGCGCCGGCGAAAAGCGTCGCAGCGCTGGGAGAACGCCTTAAAGTTGAAGAACTCGAAGCCGAGCGCATCGAACAGGAAATGCTGGAAAATTTGTCCGCTAACGCCCTTAAACGGACGCCCTCCGAGGACGCCGGCGCATCGCGGGGCCGCCGCAATCTGGCCGCCTACGCCCGGCTGGCGGGCGCGGCGAAATCGCCCGGCTTCAGCGTCTCATTGCTAGAAGAATTGATCGAGAATACCTTAAGGTTAGTCGAAAACGAACAAGACGCGGCGAGCTGATCAATGTGCCCCGGAGACACTGAGGACGAACACCCGAAATCAGTCATTGATGCGTCTCATTTCTTCAGCGCGCATGAGAGCGGTTTCAAGGGGGCCAACGAGGACGCGCTGCAAACGCGCCTCAATCTGCTTCTTCAGGAGCATAGCGACCTCGATGCGGCGATCGTTGCGCTCGCAACGACGCCCGGTCATGACAGCCTTGCGCTTGCGCGGCTGAAAAAAAAGAAACTGCAACTGAAGGATCTGATCCAGAAACTGCGCGATCAATTGACGCCGGACATTATCGCCTGAGGCGAGAGGTCAGCGGCGGCGACGCTTTTCCGCATACATGATCTGATCGGCCGCGATGAGCGCGCTTTCGGCCGTGAGGTCGGGCGAGATTTCAACGACGCCGGAAGTGATCGACACGTCGAAGTCTCCGGGGCTTTCGCTGTCGCGAACCAGAACGCTGAGCGCGGCGGCCTTTTCAATTGCGACGTCTTTCGGCGTGTTGGTGAGGATGATCGCGAATTCATCGCCGCCCAGCCGTCCGAACGCATCCGTCGCCCGGATATTGCCGCCGATAAGCGCTGCGGCGTGCGCGAGCGCCGCATCGCCCGCCGCATGACCGTGCCGGTCGTTGATTTTTTTCAGATTGTCGAGATCGATGAAAACGAGCGATGCGGGATGGCCGTATCGCTGCACAATCGCCAGCGCGCGATCGAGCTCCGCAACAAAGGCGCGGCGGTTTAAAACGCCTGTGAGCGGGTCGGTGCGCGCCAGCTCTTCAAGCTCGCCCATTCTTTCCCGGGCGGCGGCGAGTTCGCGGCGAAGACTGGCGACTTCTTCCATGAGGGCGGTCAGCGCCGCGCGGACGCGCGGGGTCAGCTCGGCTTCCGGCACCCCGGCGATGCTGACGGCGTCAACCGCTGCGGGCGCAGGCGCGGCCTCCGCGCGAGGCGACGAACCAGCGCGTTCAGGTCTTTGCGGCGGCGTCGGGCCGCCCGGCCCTTTCACTTTCATGCGCCTCTCCGGATAGGCGCGCACTGAAGCCGCGTTCGGCGCGTCTAGGCAATATCGTCGGCGCCGGTCGCGCTCGCGCTTTTGTGTAATCGGCTCAACGCCTGGCGCTGTCGCTTCGCCGCAGTCTCGATTGCGGGGGACGGGCAAAACGGGTCGTACTCTCAAGGCGGCGCGACGTGGTGCTAGTCCCCTTCTCAGACGATCGCCAACGCCCGCATCGGGTGAGAGAGGCGCGGGCCGACGCGCCCCCGTCTGGAGGTTCCGCGCTTCTCTCGCTTCGTCACCCCCGAAAACTTTGCAACCCGACGCCGGTTTGTTGTATGCGGCCCTTTTTAGAGGGTGGAGACTCCCTTGGCCGTCAGCACCAAAGCCCGCGCAACCCGCGCGAAATCCCGAAATTCAAGCGTCGGAAGGCCCGTGGTCGGCGTGATCATGGGCTCACGCTCCGACTGGCCGACGATGCAGCTGGCGACGAAAATGCTCGCCGCGATGGGCGTTCCTTTTGAGGCGAAAGTCGTCTCGGCGCACAGAACGCCCAAACGGCTCTATGACTATGCGACAACGGCTGATTCGCGCGGCATCAAGGTGATCATCGCCGGCGCCGGCGGCGCGGCGCACCTTCCCGGCATGGCGGCCTCGATGACGACGCTGCCCGTCATCGGCGTCCCGGTCCAGTCGAAAGCGCTGGGCGGCCTCGACAGCCTCTTATCCATCGTCCAGATGCCGGCCGGCGTTCCGGTCGCGACGGTCGCCATCGGCGAGGCGGGCGCCGCCAATGCAGGGCTGCTCGCCGCATCGATCATCGCGCTCGGCGATGAAGCGGTCGCGAAAAAGCTGGCCATGTGGCGCGCCAAACAGACGACCGCCGTGCCGCATTCGGTCGCCGATTGACAATGATCGTCGAACCGAACGGCGTCATCGGCATCTTGGGCGGCGGGCAACTCGGCCGCATGCTTTCGCTCGCCGCAGCGCGCCTCGGATTAAGGACGCATATCTACACGCCGGAAGAACATTCGCCGGCGGCGCAAGTCGCCGACGCGGTGACGATCGGCGATTACACGGATGCGGAAAAGCTCAAAAGCTTCGGCGACCTCGTCAATGTCGTCACCTATGAGTTTGAGAACGTGCCCGC
>CALAZI010000148.1 GCA_937895955.1 uncultured Alphaproteobacteria bacterium
AGCCACAGCCACTGGCCGGGGCGCGCGCGAATGATTTTTTCAATTTCGAGATTGATGAGATCGGTAAGGGATTGCGTGTCGGCGCCGACGTCGCCTGACGCCGCGAATTCGATCGGCTGGTGCGCGGTGACGCGAAAGCGCGCGCCTTTAAGGCGTTCGATCTCGATCGGGATGACGGGCGCTGAATATTTAAGCGCCAGGCGCGCCGCGGCCGGCGCGGTCATCGCCGGCTTGCCGAAAAACGGCGAAGGAACGCCGCCCGTATTGAGCTTCTGGTCGACCAGCATGGCGAGCGACGCGCCGGATTTAAGCGCGTCGATCATGTCGCGCCCGCCGCGCTTTCCTTTCGGAATCTGGCGGCGGGACATCACGCGCGCGCGCTCTTTGATGATCAGGCCGTCGATCAGCGGGTTATTGGCGGCGCGATAGATGACGCCGTAATCGACGCCGATTGCGTGAAGCGCGATCGACATCACTTCCCAATTGCCGAAATGGCCGGAGACGAAAATCGCCGGCGCGTCGCCCTGTGCGATCTTTTCCAGCCTTTCGCGGCCGATGATTTCAACGCGCGCGTTTTCCGCATCAGGATCGAATTTTTCGAGATGGGCGAATTCCGCCGTCGTGCGGCCGAGATTCTCCCATGCGCGGCGCAGGATCGCTGCGGCTTCCGCGTCCGAGAGCGAGGGAAACGCTATTCCCAGATTAATGCGCCCGCGATGCTGGATCGGCCCGATCATGGGGCCGACCAGCCGCGTGAATCCGCCGGCGATCGCTGACGCCGCATCGACGCCGATCAGGCGAAAGACGGCGCCGAGCGCGAGGGCGAGCGCGAACTCGATGCGGTGCGCCAGCGTCACCGGGCGGTTCGAGCGCGGCTCGGGAAGGGGAATTTCGTCAATGTCGCTCGTCGCGCTCACGCGGCTTTTCCGAATTGCTTCATGATGACGCCGACAAGATCGTCCGCATTGTCGAGCGCGGTCTCAATTTTCAGAGCCATAACGTCTCCGCGCGCCTCGCGCGGAAGCCGGACGAAATCTTTCTCCGTCGTAATGAGCGCCGCGTTCTCTGTCGCCGCGCGCTTTTTCAGCATCGCGATATCGGCGGGCGAATAGGGATGATGATCGGCGAAGGCGAGCCTGTCGACAAGCGTCATGCCGGCCTTTTCCAGGCTGCTGAAGAAGCGCGCCGGATTCGCGACGCCGCAAAAGGCGAGCGCGCGCCGCGGCGCCGGCGGGTCGATAATGCGAACGCTCGCGCGAAAAACCGGCTTGCCGCCCGCTTCGATAGCGCCATCGCCTGAAATGATGACCGCGTCGGCGCGCGCGACGGCGCGCGCAAGCGGCTCGCGCAGGCGTCCAGCCGGAAAAACTCTGGCGCCGTCTTCCATATCGCTCTGATTAATGAGCAGGATTGAAAAATCTTTCTTGACGGTCGGATTTTGAAAGCCGTCATCCATGATGACGAAATCCGCGCCCGACGCTGCGGCGCGCACGCCGTAGAGGCGGTTCTTTGCGACAAAGGTCGGCGCCGCGACGGCGAGCAGCAAGGCTTCGTCGCCGACGTCCTTCGCCTCATGCGCCGCATTGACGCGAACGGGCCCTGCAAGCGCGCCGCCAAACCCGCGCGTTGCGAAATGCGCAACGACGCCGCGTTGCTGCAGCTTGCGGCAAAGCATGATCGCGAACGGCGTCTTGCCGGCGCCGCCGATCGATGCGCCGCCGACGCAGATGACCGGCGCGCCGGCGGACCGGGCGCGCGTCAAGGCGCGGCGCAGCCGCTGACCGGCGTCATAGAGCATCGCAAGCGGCGTCATGATTGCGCCGACCGTTTTCGCGGCGATAGACCGGTCGCGCCAGAACCAGGGTTCTTTCATTGCGCCGCGAATTTTTTTTCAAGCGCGCCGACGACGTTCGACAGCACGCGCTCGGCGCTCGCCTTCGCCGCGTCGCGGGCCGTATCGGCCATCGCCTGGCGCGTTTTGTCGTCGGCGAAGAGGCGTTTCAGCGCCACGGCGAGATCGCGGTCATTGCGGACGAGCGCCGCGCCGCCCGCGCCGCGAATATCGGCGTAGGTTTCGACGAAATTGAAAATATGCGGACCGTGCAGGATGGCGCAGCCGAGCCGCGCCGGCTCCAGCGGATTGTGTCCGCCTTTTTCAACGAGGCTGCCGCCGACAAAGGCGGCGTTGGCGATGCGGTAAAAAATGCCAAGCTCGCCGAGCGTGTCGGCGATGTAAATGTCAGTCGCGCCGTCAATCTGTTGACCTTTCGACCGCCGTTTCGCGGAAAGGCCGTAAGAGCCGGCGAGCGCCGCGACTTCCTCGCCGCGTTCAGGATGGCGCGGCGCCAGCATTGTGACGAGATCGGGATGTTCCGACTTCAACGCTCGATGCGCCGCGAAAATCGCCTCTTCCTCGCCCGGATGGGTCGAGGCGGCGAGCCAGAAATTGCGCCCGCCTAGTTCGGCGAGCAGTCGCGCCTCTTCCTGAACGTCGCCGGGCAAGGGCGGCGCCGCGTTTTTGAGATTGCCGTAACAGGCGACGTCGCGTCCGGACAAGGCCGAGAGGCGCTCCGCGTTCTGACGATCCTGTGCGATGAGGATGTCGAAATGCGAAAGCAGGAAGCGAATGGAATGCGGCTTGCCTTTCCAGTCCGCATAGGATCTCGGCGACACGCGCCCGTTGACGAGAGCCATGCGTCTCGCGCGTTTGCGCGTTTCGATAAGAAGATTGGGCCAGAATTCCGATTCGACGAAAATCGCCGTATCGGGTCGCCAGTGATCGAGAAAGCCGCGCACGAAACGCGGATGATCGACGGGTATGAACTGGTGAATGGCCCCCTTAGGAAGGCGTTCCGACATCAAGCGCGCCGATGTGACGGTGCCGGTCGTCACAAGAATGTTGAGCGCGGCGCGGTCGCGGGTGAAGCGCTCGACAAGCGGCAGGACGGACAGGGATTCGCCGACGCTGGCGCCGTGGATCCAGCAGAGTTCGCCGTCAGGGCGCGCGCGCCCAGCGAGGCCCGTCCGCTCGCGCATGCGAACGGGATCTTCCTTGCCTTCCTTGAGACGCTGGCGCAGCAGCAATTCGGCGACCGGCGCAGAGACCCAGCTCGCCGCGCGATAAAGCTTCAGCCCGATCGGTTCGTTCGCCGCCGCTGTCGTCACAAAACCGTCCGCATCAATCCGCGCGTCCCGCCGCTTCATCAGCGATCCGCGCCGCTTCCTTCAATTCCGTTTCAAGGCGCCGGCGGGCCGCTTCAAACCCGGCCGCATCGGCGTCCTGTTCTACATGGATCGGCGGGCGCGCTGCAAAGGCGAGGCGCGAAAAAGGCGCGGCGAGGAGGAACCGGTCCCAGGTTTTGAGCCGTCGCCCGCGCGAGGCTGAATAGGCGCCGGGCAAAATCGGCGCGCCGGTCCTTGCGGCGAGCTTGATCGCGCCGATCTTGGCGATTTCCGCAGGGCCGCGCGGGCCGTCGGGCGTCATGCCGACAATTGCGCCCGCATTGAGCGCGGCGATCATCTCCGCGACCGCCGGCGCGCCCGATTTGTTCTTTTCGGGTTTTTTGGGGTCGGCGGCCGAACCGCGAATGAGGTCAATCCCGAACCCTTTCACGGCGCGCGCGATGATCTCGCCGTCGCGATGGGCTGAAATCAGCATTTTGACCGGCTTTTGCGTTTCGCCGCGCAAGGACGCGCCCATCAGAAGGCGCGAATGCCAGAAGGCGATGATGAAGCCCTTGTCGGATTTCAAAAGCGCGTCCGCATGGTTCTGCCCAATAAAGGTTTTCGACGAGGTCGCTTCGATGAGGCGCATATAGAGGGCGATCGCGCCGCTCGCCGCCGCGCCCGCCGCCGGCGACCGCATGATCCGCCTCGTCAAGGAACCGCCGCCGGTCACGTTAACAAAACCTCTTCCCTGTCAAAGGCTTGGCCGAAGGCCTGTCCGGCGCGGGGCTTGCCTCGCGCGGCGCATGGCCTGAGAATTACGGGAAAGAGAAAGCCGAGACCGGTGCCCCGCCGCAACCCCCCGCAGGAAATTTCGACCGCATCCTCTGCGGCGCTCGCCGAGCGCCTCTGGCGCGGCTATCTCGGCCGCTATCGCGGCAAGCTCGCTTTGGCGCTCCTCGCCATGGCGGCATACGCGGCGTCCGCCGCGGCGATTCCGGCCGGGGTCGAATGGATCAACGCCCGCCTTTCCGGCGCGGCCCCGACGATCGGCGGCCTGCCCGCTGATGTCGGCCTTTGGGGGCCGGTCGTCATCATCGGCTTGGGGCTCGTCAACGCGGCGGCGCAATATGTTCAGGCGCGTCTGTCGGCGTCGGCGGCGCTGCTTTCCCTGCGCGATCTTCAAAACGAGATGACAGCGAAACTCGTCGCCATCGACGACGCGCAACTCCGCGCGCTGGGGCAGGGCCAGTCGATCGGCCGCCTGACGAACGGCGTTGCGGTCCTGCGCGAAACGCTGACGCGCGCGCTGACAGGGGTGCGCGATCTTCTGACGCTGATCGCGCTTTGCGCCGTCATGATCTGGTATGACTGGGCGCTCTTCGCCGTCGTCATTCTGATCTATGCGATCATCGGCTGGCCGGTCGCGCGCATCGGCGCGCATTTGCGCAAATCCTCGCGCGACGCGCAAAAACAACTCGGCGATATCGCCGCCTCGACCGGCGAAACCGTATCCGCGGGCCGTATGATCCGCGCCTATAATCTTCAGTCGCATGTCATCGCGGAAAGCAAAAAAGGGTTCGATGAGCGCCTCGCCACCTTGCAGCGCATGGCGCGCCTTCGCGCGCTCAACGAGCCGTTCATCTTCTTCGTCGGTTCGCTCGCGCTCGCCGTCGTCATCGCGGTCGTCGCAGTCCGGATCGCCTCTGGCGCGCTCAATGTCCCGCAATTCATATCCTTCATCATCGCGCTCTTGATGCTGTCGCAGCCGGCTCGCGGGCTTTCGACCTTGAATGCCGTCGCCCAGGAAGGGTTCGGCGCGCTTGAGGAAATGCTGCATTTGATCGACCTGACGCCGACGATCGTCGACAGGCCGGGCGCGAAGCCGCTCGAAGCGGCGCGGGGCGCGATTTCCTTTCGCGATGTCGCGTTTTCCTATGACGGAGCAAAGCCGGCGCTAGACGGCTTTTCGCTCGACATTCCGGCCGGCGCGACGGTCGCGCTGGTCGGCGAATCGGGCGCCGG
Source organism: uncultured Alphaproteobacteria bacterium (assembly GCA_937895955.1). GTDB lineage: Bacteria > Pseudomonadota > Alphaproteobacteria > Caulobacterales > Parvularculaceae > Amphiplicatus. The sequence goes on from CALAZI010000148.1 coordinate 5,191, forward strand.
CAAGTCGACGGTTTTCAACCTTCTCCTGCGTCTTTACGAGCCTGACGCCGGCGCAATCTTGATCGACGGCGTCGATATCGGCGCGCTGACGCTGAATTCCTTGCGCGACAGGATTGCGGTCGTCGCGCAGGAAGGATTTTTATTCAACGACACGGTGGCGGCGAATATCGGCTTCGGCCGGCTCGGCGCGACGCGCGCTGAAATCATTGAGGCGGCGAAAGCGGCTGCTGCGGACGATTTCATTCAGGCGCTGCCGGGCGGCTATGACGCCATCGTCGGCGAAAGCGGCGCGAACCTGTCGGGCGGGCAACGTCAGCGCATCGCCATCGCGCGCGCGTTCTTGAAAAACGCGCCGATCCTTCTCCTCGACGAGGCGACGTCCGCGCTTGATGCGGAATCGGAAAAGGCGATCCAGGATGCGCTGGCGCGCCTTTCCAAGGGTCGCACGACGATTATCATCGCGCACCGGCTCGCAACCATTCGCAAGGCCGACATGATCGTCGCCGTCGAAAAGGGGCGCGTCGTCGAAAGCGGCCGCCATGACGCGCTGCTCGCCAAGGGCGGCTATTATTCGAAAGTTTCAAGGCTTCAGGGCGCGGCGGTGATCGTCGAGTAAGCGCCTATTCGCGTCTCAACACGCGCTCAGTGAGGAAATTCCCCCACCAGTCGCCAAGGAATTCGCGCTTGATCTTTGCGGGATCGTAAGCGTCCGACCGGGCCCAGGCGAAAAACGCCTCGACATCGGAAAGAGAAATGTCGTTCGCGCGCGCATGATCGAGATAGAGATCGAACGCGGCGTCGATCACGCCCGTCTTGCCGTGCTTCACATGCCCGTAGCGCAGCGACAATTGTTTCAGCGCGACGTCGAGGGGCGCTCTCCCTGTGAAAAAAAGATAGAGCGCCGCCATAACGCCGGCGCGATCGGCGCCCGACTTGCAATGCAAAACCGCCGGATACTCGATCCGTTCAAACAGATCGCGCGCGCCGGCAAGCATCTCCTTCGACGGCGCCTCGCGCGAAAAAACGCGGAAATTTTCAAGCTTCAGCCCTAATTCTTCGCACGCCTCTTCTTCGAGAAAGAGCGCCGCGCTCGGTTTGGGGCCGCGCAAATTGACGATTGTCTTAACGCCCCGCCGCGCCCATCGCTCAAGCCGCTTCGGCGAGGGCTGATAGGAGCGGTAAACGCCCGGCGCGATTTCATGCGTGTTGTCGTAACAGGTGCGAATGATCGCATGATCGGCGAACAGGAATTCGCGCATGGCGCGGCGCCGGCCCGCCGGCGTTTCGAACTCCTCGCGAGTGAGCGCCGCGCTCAACTAGAATTTCCCGTCGCCGTCCGGATCGAGCAGGCGGTGAAGATGAACGATGAAATAGCGCATATGCGCGTTGTCGACCGTCTCCTGCGCCTTGGCGCGCCAAGCCTTTTCCGCTTCGCCGTAGCTCGGAAAAACGCCGACGATATCGAGATCCCTGAGATTGCGGAACTTCACCTCCTCAAGATTTTCAAGCTCGCCGCCGAAGACAAGATGAAGCAATTGTTTGTCAGGCACGTTTAAACTCCAATGAAAAAGATCAGTCGCCGGCGATCGTCATCGCGCCGACATAAAGCGTAGGCGCGTTGATCGAGCCGCGGAATTCAAGATCGTTCGCCGCAATGACGGCGCCGTACATGTCGAGAAGATTGCCGGCGATGGTGATCTCGCTGACCGGAAAGGCGCGCGCGCCTTTCTCGATCCAGAAGCCGGAACAGCCGACCGAATAATCGCCGGTGTTGGAATTGACCTGCGGACCGAACATGTCGGTGACCAGAAGACCGGTTCCGATATCCGTCAAAAGCTCGGCGGCGGATTTGGCGCCCGCTTTCATATAGAGGTTTGTCGGCCCCGAGCCGGGCCCGCCTGATGCGCCGCGCGTTGCGCGGCCGTTCGTTTCAAGCTTTAACTGGCGCGCCTGCGCCGAATTCAGGAACCACGCCGTCAAAACCCCGTCGTCGATGAGGTTGAAGGCGTCGGCCCTGACGCCTTCGCCGTCGAAGGGGCGCGAGCCGTGGCCGCGCTTGATGAACGGGTCGTCGATGACCGCAACGCCTGAAGAGAAAAGCGCGGCGCCCATTTTGTCCTTCAGAAACGAAACGCCGCGCGCGATCGCCGCGCCGTTGACCGCGCCCGCGAGATGGCCGAGCAGCGAATTTGAAATCCGGTTGTCGAAGACGACCGGCGCGGTCTGGCTTTTAACGCGCTTCGGCGACAGGCGCTCGACGGTGCGTTCGCCGGCGCGCGCGCCGATCGCTTCGGGGCTGCGGCAATCTTCAAGATGCGTTTTTGAATCATAGTCGTAATCGGTTTCCATGCCGTTCGCGTCGGCCGCGATGACGGAAACCGAAATCGAATGATGCGAGCCGCCGGATTCGCCGAAAAACCCGCCGCTCGTCGCGAGCCATTTTTTGCCTTCGCCGTATGAGGCGCCGGCGCCCGATGAATTGACGACGCCTTCAACAGCCATCGCCGCCGCCTCGCACGCCTTCGCGCGCTCTTTCAGCGTCTCGGTCGAGGGCTCTGCGTAATCGCCGAGATCGAGATCGGGGAAGGGCGGCTTGGCGAGCCGCTCCGTCGGGGCGAGGCCGACATAGGGGTCTTCCGGCGCCGCCTTCGCCATCGCCGCGCAGCGCTCGACAAGCGCGGCGAGCTTGTCCTTCGCGATATCGGTCGTTGAAACGCTCGCCTGGCGCTTGCCGAACATCAGGCGGACGCCGAGATCGAGCCCTTCCGACCGTTCGACGTCTTCAAGATTGCCGAGCCGGTAGGAAACCCCGCTCGAGACGGCGTGATAGAGGACGGCGTCTGCGGCGTCCGCGCCGGCGCGTTTCGCCGCGTCAAGGACGGACTGGAGAACGGATTGAGCCTCGGATGCTTTCATGGGGCGGAGATAGAGGCTGCCGGGAAGCGCTGCAACACCCCGGCTCCCGCTCGGGTCAGCGTCGATCGATCGCGAATGAGCTCATCAGCACCCAGCGGTTCGGCCTGTCCCTGGCGGACCGGCGGCCGATGAGCGGCGTCGTGTAATGCCAGAAGGGCAGGAGATAGACGGCAAGCCCGGATGGGGCGCTGACGTCGCAGGCTTCGCAGAGATGACCGTCGCGTTCATAGATCAAAAGCTGGTTCGCGACAGCGGGCGAATTGACGAACAGGTGAACGTCGACATAGCCCAGACGCGCATCGGCGTCTTCCGGATGATGGTCGTTATGGGGGCCGGTGTAATCGCCGCGCTCGTAAAGCAGCACCTGCCTGTCGGGCCGCGCGAAGAGCCGGTGGCCGCTAAGGCGCTCGGCGATCCGGTGAAGGCTGTCCGAATGAAGGAAATTGCGCAGGCCGATGCGGTCGGCGGCGCCGCTGGCGCGCGACCGCGGGCTGTTTAAACTCGCCGTGCGCGCCCGAACGGCCTTCGGCAGCGTTTCGGAATAATTGCGCCTCATCTCCGAGATCGCCTCGGGCGGGATCGGAGAATTGAGCGGTCTCAGCGTCGGCTCCATCATTCGCCGCAGCAGCCGCGCGCAATTTCGCGCCGCCGGCCTGCTCATCACGTCAGGCGCGTAAAAAAGCGGCGCGGCGGGCGTAAGCGGACGTCGTCTTTTGGGTGCGATCAGCAAGGCGCGCCTTGCGCGCGGCGATAAAATATCGGCGAACTGGTCTGGAAATGCGTCCACGTTCGGCCTCCCCTGCCGATACGCAAGTCGATGAACGCATCCTATGCCGGTTTCGTTTCAGCGAGAATATGAAATCGACGGCGGTCAGGCGATTTCCGCCTGCGCTCCCTCACCCCATTCCCGCATGGCGGGAAGCGCGCGCATCATGGCGAACCATTCCTGCGCGCGAGACGGCAGATTGACAGGGCCGTAGGTCGCAAAGCGCGATACGACCGGCGCATACATCGCGTCGGCGATGGAAAAACCGCCGAACAGGAACGGCCCGCCGACGCCATGCTCGCGGCGCGCATTTTCCCAGATGTCGGCGATGCGGCGGATATCGTCATCAATGCCGTAAGTCAGATGGCGCATGCCTTCGCGCGAAAAATTCATCGGCCAGAGATTGCGCAGGTTTTGAAACCCCGAATGCATTTCAGCCGAAACGCTGCGCGCAACCGCGCGCGCTTTAGGGTCAATCGGCCACAAATGTTTTTCCGGAAATTTCTCGGCGAGGTATTCGCAGATCGCAAGCGAATCCCAGATCGCGATATCCCCGTCGATAAGGCACGGCACGCGCCCCGACGGCGAGTATTTTTTTATTTCGGCTTTCGTCTCCGGCCGGTCGAGGAGGATTTTCCGTTCCTCAAACGCGATGCCGGCCTGTTTCATGGCAAGCCAGGGTCGCAAGGACCATGAGGAAAGATTCTTGTCGCCGATGACGAGGGTGAGGCGGCTCATGTTTCTCGCTCCAGAAGGCGTTTCGGGTGGCGGCCGTCGACATAGCCCATAAAGGGCGGCCAGATCGAGTAGCCGAGAAGCTCCTGCGCGCGTCGAGGCAGCAAGCGCGCCTTATCCGGCGGCGCGGCGAGCGACATGTTTTCAAGCGGCCGCGTCCAGCCGGCGCAATATTGCGGCGTGATGATAAGGCGCGACGCATCTGATTTATTTGCGCCGCCGCGATGCCAGAGCGTTCCCTTGGCGATCATCAAAGAACCCGCCGGCATGATCGCTTTCACCGCGTCCTCGCGCGCGCCGGGATCATCGTCGGGGGCCGCGGCGCCTTTCATGAAATCGCTTTCGCTGATCGCGCCGTTGACGTCTTCCTCGCCCCATAAATGACTGCCGGGAATGATTTCGGTCGCGCCGTTGGTTTCGGTCATTGCGTCGATAGCCCAAAAGGTCGAAACGCCGAGCGACGGTCTCGGGCGCGGCCAGCGGTAGTGGCTGTCGTCATAATGCCAGGGCTGAACCGTTTCGCCCGGATGAAGATTGATGGCGAGACAGGCGGAGAGAAGGCAGTCCGGGCCGAGATCGGCTTCGACAAAGGCGAGCGCCAGAGGGTGTGTCACGAGTTCGGCGAAAACCGGGGATTTCGCCAGCATTGCGTAGACGCGGTTTGAGAGGGTCCCCTCGAAATTATTTCGCCCGCGAACATCCCTGTCGAGATGCGGATCGAGCGCCGCGCGCACGCGCGCGATCTCGTCCCCCGACAGAACAGTGTTGAAAATGAAATAGCCGTCGCGATCGAACGCGGCGCGGCATTCCTCAAAGCCGCAGCCGGCGTGGCGGCGGGTCAGCGCGTCCCGATCGATCGCATGCGTCATGGCTGTCTCCGCGTTGCGGGACGCAGAATAGCGCCGTCGAGGCCCGGAAAAGAAGCGCGGCCTGCAGCCGGCTTATGCGTTCGCCGTGAAAAAATTCGCGATCCACCGCGCGATGACGCCGCGATCAGAGCCTTTTTTCAGCGAGGCGAGGCCCTCTTCGGACAAGGTCTCGCCGAAGCGGTTGCGGCGGACGCCGATCAAATCCGATGCGTAGTCATGCTCGAATTCGGGATGCATCTGGAACGAAATCGCCGGCCCCTGCGCGAAGGAAAGCGCGCCGAATTCGCAGAAATCTGAGCCGGCGATGACTTTAGCGCCCGGCGGCGGCGCGATGACCTGATCCTGATGCGAGACGGCGCAGGAAATCTTGCCCTGCATCGGCGCCATCCACGGCGTATCGGCCGTCACGTCGTAATGATGCACGCCGACGCCCCAGCCCTTGTCCGATTTCCGCACCTCGCCGCCGAAGGCTTTCGCCATCAATTGATGGCCGAAGCAGATGCCGACCTGCGGCTTGCCGGCCTTCGCCGTTTCGCGAACGAGATCTTCAAGCGGCGCGATCCAGACATGATCTTCATAGACGCCGGCGGGAGAACCCGTGATCAACAGGCCGTCAAAGTCGGCCGGTTTCGGCAGCGCGCCGTTGCGGAACGTCTCATAGGTCGTGAAGGAAAATTTCGGCGCCAGGGGCGCAAGCATCCGCTCCATCATTTTCGGATAGGAGGGGTGCTTGCCGTT
>CALAZI010000149.1 GCA_937895955.1 uncultured Alphaproteobacteria bacterium
GCCGCCATCAGCGACAGTAATTCGTCGATTGCGCGCGCCGCCGCCATCCAAAAGGCTCCCGTTTCTGAAACGATCCGCTCACCGAAGCGTCTTCTATGGCGAAAATCGGCGTCCGCCGCCAGATTGGGGGCGGAAATTCGCAAATTTGAAGCCCGCAGCCGCGCCCTGTGGCGCGGGAACCGCGGCGGCGTTATGAGATGGCGAGCCGAATCGCGCGCGGAGGAGACGATCATGCCGATCACGGAGCAGAAATATATCTGGTCGAACGGGGAGCTGGTCCCCTGGGCCGACGCCAAGGTGCATGTCCTCACCCATGCGCTCCATTACGCAACGGCGGTGTTTGAGGGGATGCGCGCCTATGAGACCAAGCACAAGGGCACGGTGATCTTCCGCAATTTCGAACACATCAAGCGTCTGCACTATTCCGCGCGCGTCTATCGTCTGCCGCTAAAGCACTCGATCGATGAGCTGATGCAGGCCTGCAAGGACGTCGTGCGCGAGAATGGATTGAAGGCCGCCTATATCCGCCCGCTCGTTTTTCTCGGCTATGGCGAGATGGGGATTTCGGCGCCGCATGAGAAATCCGAAACGATCATCGCCGCCTATCCCTGGGGCGCCTATCTCGGCGAGGACGGGCTGAAGAACGGCGTCGACGCCTGCATTTCGAGCTGGCGGCGCCTTGCGCCCGACACAATGCCGGCGGGCGCCAAGGCGGCGGGCAATTATCTCTCAAGCCGGCTTATCGCGCTTGAAGCGCGCGAGCGCGGCTTTGCGGAAGGGATCGGCCTCGACGCGACGGGGCTCGTCAGCGAAGGCGCCGGCGAGAACCTTTTCGTCGTCATGAACGGCAAGATCTACACGCCGCCGGGCTCGGCCTCGATCCTTCTCGGCATCACGCGCGATTCGATCATGACGCTGGCGAAGTCGCGCGGCTATGAGGTGATCGAACAGAACATCTCGCGCGAAATGCTCTATGCGGCGGATGAAATGTTCATGGTCGGCACGGCCGTTGAGGTGACGCCCGTCAAATCCGTCGACCGCCTGCCGATCGGAACCGGCAACAAGCCGATCACCGAAGAAATCCAGAGCGCGTTTTTCGGCCTCTTCACCGGCGAGACGCGCGACGAATGGGGCTGGCTCGATCCGGTCGAGTAGCGAAAAATGTATATCGACCTCGCCGGCCGCATTGCCGTCGCGATTGAGGATTATGATCGTCCTTATGACGACCCGATCGCCGTCAAGGCGGGCGACATCGTCACGCCGGATTTTTCGCGCAAGACGGACCTCTTCGGCTGGGTCTGGTGTTCGGGGCCTGACGGCGGCGAGGGGTGGGCGCCGTTGCAATGGATCGATCGGACGAAGGAGCCCTGGCGCATGGAGCGGGATTTCAGCGCGCTCGAACTGACTTTCAGAAAAGGCGATCAACTGTCGCTCCTTTACGGCGAGAGCGGATTCGCGATGGCGCGAACCGAAGACGGGCGCGAGGGCTGGGCGCCGATGGGTCTGCTGAAGTTGAATCCGATGGGTCTGCTGAAGTTGAATGAAGATAAGGCCGGGTGAAGCGATGAGCGTCGGCCTGATCCTTTTCATTCTCTTTGTCGTCGTCCCGATCCTCGAGATCGCCGCCTTCATTCAGATCGGCGGGGCTATCGGAATGGTTCCGACCCTGCTCGGCTGCGTCGTGACGGCGGTGATCGGCGCCTATCTCGTCCGCCTGCAAGGGTTCGGCGTTCTGATGAAGGCGCAGGCGGCGCTTGCGCGCGATGAATTGCCGGTCGATCAGCTTGCGCATGGCGCGTTTATCCTCATCGCCGGCGTATTGCTGATGACGCCCGGTTACGTCACTGACGCCATGGGATTTATTCTCTTAATTCCGGCGGCGCGCATGCGGATCGCGCATTGGGTCATCGATTATTTCAAACGCAACGCGACTGTTCGCGTCGTGCGGCCCGGATGGGGCGACGCGCCGCGCGATGACGGCGCGGGCGTTATCATTGACGGCGAGGCGATCGAGATTGACGACGATCAGCGCTGACGCGCGCGCGCCATGATCGGCGTCGAGGGCTGCAGCGTGATCCTGAGGATCGGGACCGGCGGCGTCGCGGCGACATGGTCGATGCGCATGGCCGAGAGGAATGTCGCGAGCGCGATCGTCATTTCCTGCATCGAAAAACTGGCGCCGATGCAAACGCGCGGGCCGACGCCGAAGGGAAGGAACTGAAAGCGATCGATCGCCGCGCCTTCCTCGCTGAGAAAGCGGGTCGGATCGAAAAGGCCGGGATCGCGCCAAAGCGTTTCCTGGCGGTGCAGCAGCCATGGCGACATATGCGCTTCGGTTCCGGGCCCTATATCAATATCGCCGACCCTGTCCGCGCCAATCGCCTCGCGCGCCAGATGCGGCGCGGGCGGATAAAGCCGCAGGGTCTCCTTGATCACCGCTTCAAGGAACGGCAGGGCGTCCGCCCATTTCTCCGGGTGATCGGGGTCGAGCGCGGCCGCGTCAAGCTCAGCTTCGACGCGCGCGCGGATATCCGGCGCCTCGCTCAGCGCATAGAGCGCCCAGGCGAGCGCGCGCGCCGTCGTCTCATGCCCCGCCGTCAGAAAGGTCAGGAGATTGTCGATGACGCCGTCATCGCCGAGCGGCGTTCCTTCCTCGACGCCCGCCTGCATCAGCAGCGACAGGAAATCGGCAGGTTCGGCTGATGCGGCGCTCTTGCGGCGGCGCTCAAGGATGGCGCGCACCTGTTCGCGCAAATCCTCAACCACGGGCGAAAGATCGGCGCGTCCGATGCGCGGCACGAAGGAGGGCGCGCGCAGGAGGTCGAAGGGATGCGGCGTGCCGCCGATATCGAGCAGGCGCGTCACATTGCGCGAAAAACGCGCGCGATCGAAATCGCCTTCTTCTGAGAACAGGCAGGCGATGAGGACATCGAGCGCGAAATCAAGCATCTCATCGCGCAGCGAAAACGCCGCGTCGCCGCGCATGAGAATTCTGTCGCGGCGAGTTTCCGCCTCCGCACGCATTGCGGCGGCGAAGCCGGCGACCCGGCGCGGCGTGAAAATCGGCGTCAGCGCGCGCCGCGTCGTCTTCCAGACAGCGCCTTCGGCGACGATGAGCCCGTCACGCAAGGCGGGTTTCAGCAGCGTCAGTCGCAATTGCTGCAGCCGGTAATTCGCCGCATTCGTCACGAAGCAATGACGGATCGCTTGCGGGTCGTTGAGAATGACGTAGCGCCGGCCGAGAAAATCAAGCGGGATGACCGGCGTCCTGAAGGCGCGCGGACCCCATGTTTCCAGCGGATTGCGCGCCATCGATCGGAAATAGGTGACGAGCCCGAAGGGGCTCGCCACGATTTCCTCGCCTCTCAGCGGCGGCGTCGGCGGGTAAAAGGCGCGCGCCTCGCTCATTTTTTCGCGGCGCGGCTCCGCAGGGCGAGGGCGTCGTCGATGACGTGGAACACATAGCTCTGTTCGACGACGCCGCCGAAGAGATAGGCGTGCGGCCCCTTGGCGTAGATCGTCACATCCTGTCCGCCATGCGTTTCCGAGCGCGTCGGCACCGTTGATTGCTGCTTGTAATTGAGATCGGCGACTTCTTCGGCCGTCGGTTCATGGCGCTCGCCCTTCGCCGGCTGGCCGGGGAGGATAGAGCCCGGCCCATTGGCGTAGCCGAGCGTCGTATAGACCTTGCCGTCTGTGGCGAGGGCGTAACCATCGCGCTGCCTTTCGTCTTCCGGCGATGCGTTGACGAGCCCGAGAATGTTATTTCCTTTCCGCGGATAGCCGGCGAAAGAGAGCGTGTGGCCGTGATCGGCGGTGACGATGATAAGCGTGTCGGAATCATCAGTCATGGCGTCGGCCGCCGCGACCGCTTCGGCGTAAATCTGCGCGTCCCTCAGCGCGCGCGCGGCGTTGCCGTCGTGATGCGCGTGATCGACGCGCCCGCCCTCGACCATCAGGAAAAAACCGTCCGGGTCGCGCTTCAGAATATCGATCGACTTTTCCGTCATTTCGACAAGCGAGGGTTCGCCGGCGATGTCGCCGGCGCGATCGGCTTCGTACTTCATGACAGACGGTTCGAAGAGGCCGAGCACTTTCGGCGCCTTCGCGGGATCGACGGCGTCGAATCCTTCCTTGTTCCAGACATAATGACGATTATTTCCCTTCGCGGCCCATTCCGCCGTCAGGTCGCGCCCGTCGCGTCGCGCGCCCATTATCGCCGCCTCTTCCGGGTCCGCCGTCTCAACGGGAAGGAAAGGTCTGCGCCCGCCGCCGAGCGCAACCTCAAGGCCGTCGCCTTCTGGAAACTCAATCAGCTGCCGCGCGATATCCTTGCAGCCGTTCTCAACCGCTTCCGGCGGCAATGCGCTGTCCGCCTGCCAGCTGCGCTCGGCGGCGTGGGCGTAGAACGCCGCCGGCGTCGCATCGGTCAAAAGCGATGTCGAGACGACGCCGGTCGCCATGCCGATGCGTTCGGCGAGTTCGCCGACTGTTAAGACCATCGCGTTTTTGGATGAGGCGCAATTTCCGGTGACGACATTGTCGTTCAACGAGAGCACGCCGATCTTCGTCTTGACGCCGGTCGCCATCGCCGAGGCGGTGCCGGCGCTGTCAGGCGTTTGCGCATCCGTGTTGTAGGTCTTCGACATGGCGAGATGCGGGAAGCGTTCAAAGCTGAGGAAATTTTCCTCTCCTTCTTCGCCGCGCGACTGGCCGTCATAAATGCGCGCCGCCGCAACTGTCGTCGGGTCCATGCCGTCGGCGATGAAGAGAATGACGTTCTTCGCCCGTTTCGTAATGGGCTTGATTGCGCGGCGGGCGGCGAGCGTCGCCTGGCCGTCGACGAAATAGGGATCGACCGACGGGGCATCCTTCGCGGCCGTCTGGGCGCAGGCGGGAAGCGCGACGAAGGGAAGAGCGACGGCGAGAAGCAGGCGGCGACGCAAAATCATATCGGTTCTTTCTATGGAACTGGGCGACTGAACTGGGATCGTGACTCGATCAGGCTGACGAATGAGAGCATCATTAAGTGGCGCTGATTTGCAAGTAAGGCTGAAATGATGCGGGACGAGACGCTATTATGTTGAAAATCCTCATTCGAATCGCCGCGACTATAGGCGCGCTGGCGGCGCTCGCAGCGATCGGCGGCGCGCTTTATCTCGCGACCCCGGCGCCGCCGCCATTCGACCGCAAGGCGGCGATTGAGGCGGCGAAGGCCTATGACGCGCGGGTGATCCGCGACAAATGGGGCGTTCCGCATATTTACGGCGCGCGCGATGCTGATGTCGCCTTCGGCCTCGCCTACGCCCACGCCGAAGACGACTGGAAAACCTTTGAAGAGGTCATCCTGTTTTCCCGCGGACGCCTTGCGCAGCAAACGGGCAAGGACGCCGCCGTCACCGATTATCTGATCGCCGCGCTCGGCGCCAATGACGCGATCGCCGCGAAATACGACAAGGATTTGTCGCGCGCGACCCGCTCGATGCTAGCGGGCTATGCGGCGGGTCTCAATTTCTATTGCGCGGAAAAGAAAAAACGCTGCGCCGCCGCTGCAACGCCGGTGACGGAGCAGGACATCGTCGCCGGCTTCGCCGCGCGCACGCCGTTCTTTTACGGGCTCGAAGAAGAGCTGAAGAAAATCTTCGAAGAAGACGAGGAACGCGCCGCCGGTCTCGACTGGCTGAAGACGGCGTTCCTGCGCATTGACGATGCGGCGGAGCTCGGCTCGAACGCGATGGCGGTGTCGCCGGCGCGCTCGGCGGACGGCGCGACGCGGCTGATGGTGAATTCGCATCAGCCTTTCACCGGCCCTGTCGCCTGGTATGAGGCGCGCGTCAAATCGGGCGAAGGCTGGGACATGATCGGCGGCGTCTTTCCGGGCTCGCCGGTGATCCTGCACGGCGTCGGCCCTGACCACGGATGGGCGTTCACGGTCAACAAGCCCGACCTTGTCGATGTCTATGCGCTTGAGGTGGACGACCCTGAAAAGCCGATGAAATACCGCTTCGCCGGCGGCTGGCGCGATTTCGAGCGCGGCGCGGCGAAATTTCGCGTGAAATTATGGGGACCGTTCAGCCTGCCGGTGACGCGCGCGACCTATCGCACCGTTCACGGCCCCGCCTTTAAAACGCCGAACGGCTGGCGCGCGGTCGCATTCGCCGGCGACGGCGACATTCGCGCGGTCGAGCAATGGCGGCGCTTGAACAAGGCGAAGAATTTTGAAGACTGGGTGCGCGCCATGACGATGCAGGCGATCCCTTCCTTCAACGTCGTTTTCGCCGATCGCGCAGGGTCTATCGCCTATTTCTACAATATGGCGGCGCCGGCGAGGGCCGGCGATTGGGACTGGTCGAAAACCGCGCCCGGCGACCGCGCCGATCTTGTCTGGACCGGCGTCGTTCCCTTCGCCGCCAATCCGCGCGTCGTCAACCCGGCGTCCGGTTTCGTCGTCAACGCCAATAACGAACCGTGGCACGCCTCAGCGCCGGAGGATAGTCCGAAAGCGGATGACTTTCCCGAAGAACTTGGCGTGCGCGCCCGCTCGACCAATCGCGGTCTGCGCGAGCAGGAGCTTTACGGCGCCGATCCGTCGATCACGGGCGAGGAATTCATCGCCTACAAATTCGATGATTCCTACGCCGCGGATTCGAATTTGCGCCGGCTGATCGCCGCGACGCTCGAGGATCCCGCGATCGCCGGCGATGCGGCGCTGGCGCCGGCGCTTGATGTCTTGCGGTCATGGAACGGCTCGGCGCGCCGCGATGATCGCGGCGCGGCGCTGGCGATCGCATTCGGCCGCAATGCGCTCGGCATTTTGCTCGATGGCGACGGCGCGGAATATCCCGATCCCCGTGCGGCGCTCGAAAAAGCCGCTGCAGATTTGACCGCCGGCTTCGGCCGGCTCGATCCTGAATGGGGCGCGGTCAATCGTCTCAAACGCGGCGATATCGATCTGCCGCTCGACGGCGGACCCGACACGTTGCGCGCGATCTACGTTCTTTCCGATTTCGCTGACGGGGCCGGCGAGGCGATCGCCGGCGACACTTATATCATGATTGCGGAGTGGATGCCGGACGGAAGCCGCACGCTCAGAACGGTTCACCAGTTCGGCGCCGCGACGCTCGACGAGACTTCGCCGCATTACGCCGATCAGGCGCCGCTATTCGCTGAGGAGCAATGGAAAACGCCGGCGATGGATTTGCGCGCGCTCGAAGCCGAAGCGACGCGCGATTACCGGCCGGGCAGGGAATAGGATCTGAAGTGATCCTTGCAACCCAGCCGCTCACCGCGGCGAAAGCCGGGGCCCAGCAAAAAATGCAAATAAGGATCCCGGCTTTCGCCGGGATGAGCGGGTTGAATTCCAGTTAGGCGTCAATTCGACATGGAGAATTAGTGGGGAGTGAGCGACCGCTCACTTATTCTCCCCTAACAGGCGAAACCGCGTTTCAAAATACATCAAAATCGCTTCTTGAATGCGCGCTGAAAATTCCAATGTCGCAATTGCGAAAGCGGGCGACCGCCTTCGCGGCTCTTTGATAATTGAACCTTTGAAGAATGACGGGCGAAACGAAAGATAACGCGCCTGCCGAATTCTTCGTTCGTATTTCGCATTCAATTCCTGGGAATGAAGAATTGAAAGTTACGGATATTACGGACAAATCTTCTGCAGGCCGCATTCAGCCTCGATTCAAGCCCATCCCGCGCGCGGATTTTATACGGATTTTACGGATGGTTTTTCGCGCGTTAGGCGAAAATCTCGGCGAAGAAAAGGCGCATTTCCTCCCATGAACGTCGGTCGGCGCGTTCGTTATAGGCGAAGCCCGCAAACCCATAGGCGTCGATATCGCGATTGGTGAAACTGTGTCCGGCGCCGCCGTAAAGATGCATTCGCCAGTCGACGCCGCCCGCCGTCATCTCATCTGCAAAGTCCTTGCGCTTTTCCGCCGTGATAATCGGATCGTCTGCGCCGAGGCATGTGAGAATGGGGCAGCGGATATTTTTCGCGTCCTCGGGCCGCAGCGTATCGAGACCGGCGTGAAAACCGACGACGCCAGCAATCTCAGCCCCTGATCGCGCGAGTTCTAGAACCGCCGTGCCGCCGAAACAAAAGCCGACCGCGGCAAGGCGAGTATTGTCGACGGCGGTATGCGCTTTAAGAACGGAAAGGGCGGCCGCCGTTCTTCCGCGCAATTCGTCAAGATCCGCGCGAAGCATGGAAACGAACTCTTTCGCTTCATCGATCGACGGCTCTAAAACGCCGTAAAGATCGAGCGCGAAGGCGATTGTTCCGAGCGTCGCGATTTCCTGCGTGCGCCGTTTTATATGATCGGTGACGCCGGGTCCCTCATGGGCGACGAGTACGCCGGGCGCGCAGCAACCGCCAGACCCGTCCGCAAGATAGCCTTGAAAATGTTTCCCCCCGAACTCGTAAGAGATCGGATTGAGGACAGGCGGCGCGTCCCCTAGCGCCACTTCAGATTGAACTCGCGCATCAGATGGAAGCCCGCGCGATACTGATTGCGGTCGCCATATAGCGCGATGATCGGCGTTTCCGCGAAATCGTCGAAGATATAGCTGTAGCGGACATAAGGGTTCAGCGACCAGCGCTTGCCGATATTGACATAGGCGTTGAAGCTGCCGCCGATGTCGCGCATGCCGCGCGGCGCGTCATAAACCGGAAGGCCCGAAGCCAGCGACTGTTCCGGCGTGATCGAAAAATAGGTGTCGGCGTAGCGCTCGCCGACCCAGGTGGCGTTCGCGGAGACTGACGTTGAGATCCGGCCGTAACGGAACAGCAAGGCCGTGCCGGCGGCGTCGACCACAAGCCCTCTGTGTCCGCCGACAACGCCCTTGCGGACCTTGAACCGGAACAGGAAGCTGTCGACGAATTTCGTCGCCGCGAAACCGCCGACCTCAAGCGTGTGATCGATATCGCCAAGGCCGGTCAGCGCGACGTTGTCTTCCTCGTCGCGATCGTTCGTCAAACGCAGCGACGGGCCGAAGCTGAAACCGGAAAAGCCGATAAGCGCAAGGTCGGCGCCGTCATTGTCGAGGAAAACGAAGTTGCGGAACTTCACATAGACTTCGGGATCGGGCACCCATTCGAAATCGTCCGATCCGAAATAGTCCGGGCGGTATTCAGGACCGACGCCGATCGACAGATCGGTGTTCGACGGCGCGAGAAAGGTGAGGACGCCGACAAAGTCGCGCAGGGGATGCCATTTTTTGTCCTGGTCGAATTCGTCGTCATTGGTGACGCGCGGGCGGTCGTCGCGCATTTCGCGCTTCTTGCCGAATATCGGGTCGAGATAAGGCTCGTCGATCTGGCGGGCTTGCGGCCCTTCATCCTGGGCGAGGGCCGCCGGCGCGCCCATTATCGCCGCGGCGGACAGGACCGCCAGGAAACGCAAGGAATTCGTCACAATCATAGCACCCTCAACCTATGCCGGCGCGCGCTTACGGGAGAGTAAACGCGCGGGCGGGCCGGAATTTAGCCCCACGGACCCGTGATTCACCAATGATTCGGGTGAGGAAAAGTTTCGCGGCGCTGAAAATCGGCGCGGGGTGAGGCGCCGGGGCCGCACCCTGAAGGGGCTCAATCCCCGTCCACCGCGTCATCGATGGCCTCGCCAGCGTTCTCGATATCGCGGCCGACGCCTTTGATGGTCTCGCAGGAGGCGAGGAAAACACAGGCGGCGAGAATAAGCGGCAAAACCTTCATCGGGGTCTCCAAACGAAAAAACCGGCCCTATTGAAGCAGGGCCGGCGGATTCCTCAAGCTGAAATTAGCGCCTGATCCTAAGCGTTTGGAAAGCTTAAGGCGCTTTGGGACTGGCTAGATCGCGCCTTCGCGCTGCATCCGCTTGCGAATGAGCTTGCGGGCGCGGCGAACGGCCTCCGCCTTTTGGCGGGCCTTCTTTTCGGAGGGTTTTTCGTAAAATTTCCGGCGCTTCATCTCACGGAACGTGCCTTCGCGCTGCATCTTCTTCTTGAGAGCGCGGAGCGCCTGCTCGACATTATTGTCGCGGACTACGATCTGAACCAGGGGAATACCCTCCTTCTGAAACAAAAACGCGGCCGTCCCGTCCTTGCGACGGCGGCGAACTTGCCTTGAATGCCAACGCCTTGGGCTGTCTGGCCGGCCCGCGGCGAGCGGCCCTATACCAAAACCCCAACCGGGTGTCCATATTGGCGGGCGATCCAATCAAGCCGGAATTTTACCCGATGACAGAGCCCCATGACCCCTTTGACGACGTGTGCGCGCGCCTCCTGCCGTCCGCGCTCAAGGCCGCCGCCTTTGACGGCTTCACGCCGATGATGATGGCCCGCGCCGCCGAGGATGCGGGCCTTTCCGCCGCTGAAGTCGCCGCCGCCTTCCCGAAGGGCGCGCTCGACCTCGTCGCCTATTGGTCGGGGGCGGCGGACCGGGCCTCCGCCGCGGCGCTGAAAAGCGAGGCCGCGCAAGGCCTCAAAATCCGGGAAAAGGTCGCTTTGGGCGTTGAAGCGCGAATTTCCTATCTGCGGCCGCACAAGGAATCGGCGCGGCGCGCGGCGGCGTTTCTGGCGCTTCCCTTGAACGCGCCGACGGGCGCAAGGCTCGTCTGGAATGCGGCGGACGCGATCTGGCGCGCAATGGGCGATCCCTCGACCGATTTCAACTTCTATTCAAAGCGCGCGATCCTGTCAGGCGTTTTATCCTCGACCATGGCGCGCTGGTTCGCCGACGACAGCGAAGGCGAAAAGGAAACGAAAGAATTCCTCAGTGCACGGATCGAAAACGTCATGCAGTTCGAAAGGGCGAAATCGAAAGTCCGCGATTCCGGTTTCGACCCCGCCGGCGTGTGGGGCTGGCTTGCGAAGGCGAGGTATCCGGAGGGGCGAT
>CALAZI010000150.1 GCA_937895955.1 uncultured Alphaproteobacteria bacterium
GATCACGCAGGTCGACAAGATCTTCAAACAGATTTCCGAAGGCGCGATCACGGGGCAAAAACAGGCGCTGCAACTGACGCTGAAAGACGCCGAGTTCACCGATGAAGAGCGCGATGAAATCATTGAGGAGGTTTCCGGGGTCGTCATCGAGGAGCTTCAGTCGGCGTTCGACCAGATGACGGAAAAGCTCGCTCCGCTCTACGCCGACGTTTACACGGCCGAAGAACTCTCCGGCATTCTCGCTTTCTATAAGTCGCCGGCGGGCAAGGCGATGCTGGCGAAGCAGGACGTCATGATGCAGCGTTCGATGGCGATCGGCCAGCAATGGAACGCCGAAAACCTTCCCGCCGCCATGCAACGCATGACGCCGCGCATTGAGGCGATCATCAAGCGCGCGACGAAAAAGGACTGACGGCATCAAAAAAAAGCGCCGCGTGGGCCGCGGCGCGAATTGCCTGGACAGGTCGAACCTCAAGCCGCGTCGGGGGAAATCATGCGGCGCAATAAGGCGGAACGGGCCGACCGGCTTTGGTTGCGCAGGGCGCGGCCAGCCCTTCCATCCCCTGAACGATAGGCCCGCGCCGGCGGCGGCTTTTGACGGACATCAACAAAATCGCGCCAAATCTGCGACATCCGCGCGCATGGCGCCGATGGCGCGCGCGAATGCGGCCTTCGCCGACCGGCGGCGGGCGACCCTTGCAATTCTCTGTTCACGGCATAGGCTCGGCCTATCAGGGGTAAAACACGGGGATTTACGATGAAATCATGGTTGGTCGCGAGCGCCATGCTCGCCCTGTCGGCTGTCGCGCCGGCCTTCGCGCAAGGGGACGGGTCTATCGACTATCGCCGCGCGGTGTCGGGATACAATACGAACGAGATTCTCGCGCTCGCGCGCTCCCGCGGATACGTCGCTTCCGCCGAACGCCTTCAGGACGGCGGCGAGGTCCTGAAATTCGCATCGAGCGACATCGTGTTCTTCGCCCAGCGCACGGTGTGCAACGAAAGAACCTGCACGGGCCTCGCGCTCTATGCGCAGTATAATCCAGGCTTTGACGTTCCGTTGACGACAATCAACGAGTACAATTCGAAACAGGCGATCATCGTTGCGGCCAAAGTGAACAGCAGCGCAGTTCTCAAGCGATATATGATCGCCGATTTCGGGACCTATATCGGCAATATCGCAAGCGACCTCCACAATTTCGATTTGCGGGCGAAAGACTTCGTCCAGTACGTATCGGGCGGCTCGAAAAGCGTTTCGAACAACATCAACGAGCCGGCGTTTTCGCCGAAGGTCAATGTCGCCATTGCGGGTTCGGAACCGCTCGACGAAGAGTTTCATCTTCGCATGCGCGCCGAATTCGAAAACGCCGCGCAAGCGCCGATCAATTGATCGGCGCGCCTGGTTTTTCGCCTATTTCTTCTTCTTTTTCTTCTTGCCGGGCTTTGGCTTGTCGGGCGCGGCGGGCGGCGCGCCCGCGCCAGCATCGGGCCCGCCGCCGTCCGCTTCAGGCGCGCCGGCGCTTCCGTTCGCATCGGTGATCGCGCTCGCCGCCTCTGAAAAGGCGCCGCGCGTTTCAACGCCCGTCGACGCGACGCCGATGACGATCACCGACGCGATGAGCGCGACAAGAAGGGCGTATTCGATCGCCGCCCCGCCGCCGGCCTCGCCGACAAAACGCCGCGCCGGTCCGCAAGCGGCCTGCGATTGCGCATCGGCGACCTCGCCGGAGGCTGGTCGGCGATCATTGATCCAGTCGCAGAGAGGCGTCGCGGCCGCGACCGCTTTCGCAGGCCGCCGCCGCGGGGCGCCGATGACGCCGTTCCAGTTCGCGCGAATTCTGATCTCGACGCCGAGCGCGCCATCTCGCTTCCAACGCCGCCTTACCGCGCATTTCAGCCGCAGCGCCGGAACAAGCACGATGAATTGGGGCGGCAATTCCGCGTCGTTAAACAGCGTAAGGCGCATGCCGGCGCCCGTCATGTCTTCGATCAGGCAGTCATGTCGCGCGCCGTCAGCGGTCTCGATAAGACCGACATGGCGAACAAGGGCGCGCTTGTCCTTGCGTTGATAGCCGGGGCCCGCGATATCCCTCGCGGCGCGGCCGATGATGCGGCCGATCCTCGTCTTGAGCGCATCCTCGGCCTCGCGCGCGGCCTCGTCTTCGATCGGCGTTCTGGCGGCGTCTCTCATCAGGGTGGCGACTCCTTGAGTTGCCACAACCATAAGTTGTTTTTGTTAGAATTTTCCTAACGCCGTTTATCTCAGCCAGCCAGACAGGTTCCGCTCGATTATCGGAACGAGCCGTTCGGCATCACCCTTCAAGACGGCCCTCAGGCGCCCCGCTTTTCGGCGATGACGTCGGCGATGATCCGCTCAAGCGACAGGCGCGGGCGGAAGCCGGTGAATTTTTCAAGCTTTTTGACGGACGGGCGCCGGCGCAGCATGTCTTCAAACCCTTCCGGATAGACATCCGTATAGGGAATTTTCCTGATCTCGGATTTTGACCCGGTCATTTCTTTGATTTTTTCGGCGAGGCCGAGGATCGTCACCTCCTCGTCATTGCCGACATTGAAAACCTCGCCTTTCGCTTCCCGCGTCCTGGCGAGGCGCACGACGGCCTCGACGACATCGGCGACATGGCCGAACGAGCGCGATTGTTCGCCCGAACCATGCACCATGATCGGTTCGCCCTTGAGCGCCGCATCGACAAAGCTCGGCAGCACCATGCCATAGCGGCCTGTCTGACGCGGGCCCGTCGTGTTGAAAAAGCGCAAAATAACGCCGTCGAGCCCGGAGCCGCGCACATAGGCGAGCGTCAAATGCTCATCAAGCATCTTGGCGCAGGCGTATGACCAGCGATGGTTCGCCGTCGCCCCCATGATGAGATCGTCTTCTTCGGAAAAAGGCAGTTTGGACGCCTTGCCGTAAACCTCCGACGTTGAGGCGATGAGGACGCGCTTTCTATGCTTGTCGGCGGATTCAAGAACATGCTCCGTGCCGGCGACATTCGTTAGCAGCGAGCGCTTGGGCTCCTCCATGATCAGCCTTACGCCGACGGCGGCGGCGAGATGGACGACAAGGTCGCAATCGGCGGTCATGCGGTCGACCAACGCCGCGTCGAGAATGTCGCCGACCGTGACGGAAAGCTTCGGACTATTCGCAACGGCTTTCAGATTGTCAGGGCTGCCGGTCGACATGTCGTCGAGGATCGCGACTTTTGCGCCGTCGGCGATCAGCCTTTCAGCGAGATGGGATCCGATAAAGCCGGCGCCGCCGGTGATGAGATAACGCATGTCAGCGTCCTTCCAGTTTGTTCAACAATCTCGCATCGCCGCGTCCAGCGGCCGCCTTTCGAAGCGCCTCGAAATAGCGGTCTATGACGACGTCTTCGCGCCAATATCGCTCAAAGCCGCGCCTTGCGTTGGACGACAGCTCGGCGCGGCGTTGGGGGCTCGCCGCGATTTCAGCAAGCGCCTTTTCCAGCTCCTCGCCCGTTTCGAACATCAACCCGCCCCCGGCCGCATCGATAATTTCCGGAAACGGCCCGAGGCGGCGTGCGATCACCGGCGTTCCCTGACGAAACGCCTCGATAATGATGATGCCGAACGTTTCATAGCAGAGTGAGGGAACGATCAGCGCTTCGGCGTGCTCATAATATTGCGCGATATCATCCGGCGCGAGGCGGCCTGTGAATTTAATGCGCGGATTGCCGGCGGCGAGCGCTTTCAGCTCGTCTTCGTACTCTCCCGCGCCGACGACGATCAGATCGGCGCCGTCAAATTTTTCGAAAGCCGGAAAGACGTCCTGAAGCCCCTTGATCTTCTCAAGCCGCCCGACAAACAGGAAATAGGGCCGATCCTGCGGCCGCGGCGTCTTGCTGTTCCGCATCGGCGCGTCAGGCAGAAAATAGGGAATGACCGACATCGGGCGCTGAAAACCGAACTCGGCGTGCTTTTCGCGACTGAATTCGCTTTTGGCGATAAAGAGATCGATTTCCTTAAGGCCGTTCTCGAACGCGCCGGTGACGCGCCAGAGCTGCGGCGGACGTTTGTAGGAGAGAGTGCAGGAAAGGCATTTCCTTTCATCGCACCGCTCGCGGCCGTAGCGCCACAGGACATGCGTCGGACAGACGAGCCAATGTTCATGCGCTTCATAAACTTTCAGCGCATCGCCTTTTGTAAACACCGCCGGCGCGCCGACAAGCGAGGCGTTGTTGTGCCAGATGACGTCAAAGCCGCCTTCGGCGAGCGTCCGGTCGATCATCCTCTCATAAAGCGCAGGATGACCGAGTTGATGCGTCAGCAACGTTGAAATCGCCGGCGCGCCGCTTTCAAGCTTGACAATGCGGATATTGTCGTCAGCCGGCGCAATGGCTTTCGGCTCCGGTCCGTTCAGCGTTCTGAAGGCGTCGACGTTATGAATGACGGCGATCTCGCAATTGCGCCTGGCGAGCGCCTTGACGAGGCGCTCAATGCCGATCGCGTCGCCGCCGAAATGATAGGGCGGGTAAAACGTCGTGAAAAAGGCGAGCTTTAAAGGGTCCATGAGCGATCCGTCGGCGCCTTTCGCCGGCAAGCTTCGTGCCGCGCCGCCGTTTCGTATTAAGCGCAATTTGGCGGGGGCGCACAGGCCGGATCAGTCAAGATCGGCTTTTCCGGCGTAAAAGTTAACGGTTTGAGCGGGCGGCGCGGACTTTGCGCAAGCCGCGCGTCTCGCTAATGCTGGCGAGACGCAATGCGGAGGCAAGCGAAAGCATGGAAAGGCGGATCGCCGCCGGCGCCGCATGGACGGCCGCCTCAAACTGGATTGAGCAGGCGTTCGCCTTCGCGGTTTTTGTCGCGATCGCGCGCTTTATCGGCGCCGACGCCTTCGGCGTCGCCGCGATGGCGCTCGCCTTCGTGACGCTTGGCGAGGTCCTGTTGCGCGACACGCTCGCCGAGGGCCTTATCAGCGCCGACAATTCGCAACGCCGCCATGAGGATTCCGCCTTCTGGGCGCTTATTCTGTTCGCGGTGGCGATCCTTGCAATCCTTGTTCTCGCTGCGCCGATCGCCGCAAAAATGTTCGGCGACGCGCGCGTTGCGCCTGTGATGCAGGCGATGGCCCCGACTTGTCTTTTTGTCGCGATATCGGGCGTGCCGACGGCGAAGCTGCGCCGCGACATGGCGTTCAGGACGCTCGCAATCCGCGCCATCGCCGGCGTCGTTGCGGGCGGCGGCGTCGGTCTCTGGATGGCGGCGAACGGTTTCGGCGCCTGGAGCCTTGTCGGGCAGCGCCTGACGCTGACAAGCGTGAACGCGCTGTTGGCGGTCACCGGAGCCAGATGGCTGCCCCTATCGCCGCCATGGTCCGCCGACCTTTCGCTCGTAAAGGGCCTCGGGCCTCGCGTCGTCATCCTGCGCGCGCTCATCATCATCATCATGCAGACGCCGGTCGTCGCGCTCGGCGTTGCGGCGAACGCCTCAGCCGTCGCGATGTATTCCTTCGCCGCGCGCATCGTCGAGATCGCAATCTTCCTCATTGTCGCGCCGGTAAAGCGCGTCGTTCAGCCGGCCGCCGCCGCGATGAAACGCGCAGGCGGCGACACCAAAGCGTTTTTCACCGATGTCACGGCGATCACCGCGCTCGCCGCCTTCGCCGTCTTCGCCGGTCTCGCCTTTGTCGGCGAGACTTTCGTCAGCGTTCTGATGGGCGATGAATGGCGTCTGGCCGGCGCGATCATCGCCCCGCTCTGCGCGGCGGGCGCGCTGACGGCGCTCACCGAAATCCAGGAGGGGTATCTCTTGGCGCTGGACCGCTCATCGCGCTTCGTGCGTGCGACATTCGCCGAGGCGGCGATCGGCGTCGCGCTGATCGCGCTCGCCGGCGCGTCAGGCGCCGCCGCCGTCGCGACCGCCGTCGCGCTGCGCGCCGCGATCATGGCGCCGATCCGGACAGCGGCCGCCCTCAGTGCGGAAAATATCAGCGCAAGCCGTTATTTTAGCGCCTTGTCGGGCCCGCTCGCCGCCGCCGCCGCGATGGCGGTCGTCCTGCAATTATGGCGCATCGTTGCAGAGGGGCGCATTCCCTCAATAGGCTATCTCACAGCCTCAATCATCGTCGGCGCGGCGTCGTTCGCCCTCGCCGCGGCGATGGCGGCGCCGACGACATTCCGCCGTCTGCGCGTATACTTCTCCAAAGAGACGTCTTAGCGCCGCCGTAGGATTAAGAAGCGGGAAACGCTAAGCTGCAACCGAATAGTTAAGGAACGCTCGTATGATGCTTAACGCCGCGACCCGCCAGGCCTCGCCGGGTCCATGGCGGCGGCATAAAAGATGCAGACGAAGATGCTAAACGGCGACATAAATCATCTGGGGAGCGCGCGAGAGCGCCTGAAACGACACAAATGACTTCAACGCACATTGCAGGCGTCGCGGCGCATAACCGCACGATCGCGGTCATCGGTCTTGGCTATGTCGGACTGTCTCTCGCCGTCGAGCTGGCGCGAGCCGGCGCCAAAACGATCGGCTTTGACGTCGACCCGCACCGGATCGCCGAACTGAAAACCGGCTTTGACCGCCGCTCTGAAGTCGAGCCGGAAGAGATGGCGGAAGCGGACGTTTTATATACGTCTGATATCGCCGATCTCAAAAAAGCGGATTTTTTCATCGTTGCGGTCCCGACGCCGATTGACGAGGCGCGCCGTCCCAATCTGCGCCCCCTCGTCAACGCATCGGAAACGGTCGGCGTGGCCCTAAGCGCCGGCGCCATCGTCGTCTACGAATCAACCGTCTATCCTGGCGTGACGGAAGAGGTTTGCGTTCCGGTGTTGGAGCGAGTGTCAGGCCTGAAAGCGGGCGCGGACTTTCATGTCGGCTACAGTCCCGAGCGGGTGAACCCGGGCGACAAGGTTCGCCGCCTCGGTTCAATCGTGAAAATCATTTCCGCGCAAACGCCGGAAGCGCTTGATCAGGTCGACGCAGTGTACCGTTCCGTCGTCAAGGCCGGCCTTTACCGCGCGTCAAGCATCAAGGTTGCGGAAGCGGCGAAAGTCATCGAAAACGTTCAACGCGACGTCAACATCGCGCTGATGAACGAACTGTCCGAAATTCTCTGCGCGCTTGATATCGACACAGCCGACGTTCTCGCCGCCGCCGGATCGAAATGGAATTTCCTGCCCTTCTCGCC